>JAHRFV010000274.1 GCA_019084435.1 Dethiosulfatibacter sp. | reverse complement strand
CTTTCAGAGTAAATTTTGGGTTCAGAAGCTTAAATTATATCTCAAAAAAGGGGGTCATTGTTATTTTTGTTAAAAAAAGAGTGAAACCCTTGAAAATAAAAGGATTTAAAATAAAAAACGAGTGTCTTAGTTGACACTACGTCAATATCATGGGGGGGTGAAGGATGAAATCAAGTATGCTGAGATTATGAATACAAGAGATTTTAGAGTATTTGACAATGAAGAAATCAGTCAATTAATAACATTTGCAAAGAATAATCAATTTTTCCATTGGGAACTAGAGTTTCCAGAGGTTTTTGAAAAAGGAGGATTTGAAATAGCTATAGGTAATCCTCCATATGTAGATGTTGATGTTTCTAATTATCAACATGTAAGCTTAGAAACACTTAATACTAGAAATCTATTTTCTTTTATGCTTGAAAACTCAATAAAAAAATGCAAAAGTAATTTTGGCTTCATCATTCCAATTTCAAGCTTTTCAAGCAATAGAATGAAGTCATTTCAGAGTTTTGTAAAGGATAAGAGTAGTAGTATATATATTAGTAGTTATGGAACACGACCTAGCAAAATATTTTTCAAAGTAGAACAAAGAGTATCGATTGTATTAGGTGAAATCATTAATGATTTAAATGAGCCACAGAAAACTTTTACAACAAATATGCAAAAGTGGTTTAGTAATGAACGTAAAAATTTGTTCAAGAACCTAACTTATGAAGAATGTATTTTTAAAGATATTAAAACTGGAACAATTCCCAAAATATATACCAAGTTAGAGAATTCTATACTCGGGAAAATATATTCTAAGAAAAAAAGTGTGCAACACTATATAGATTCAAAATATGATGATGAGCATTCTTTTTATTACCATTCGAGCCCAGGATATTGGTTAAAGGCGTTGGATTATATCCCTGAGTTTTATAGTAGTAAAAAAGGCAAATTAAAGTCCAGTAAATATAAACCAATAACAGTAAGTAAAAAATTTAATAAGTATGTTTTTATAGCACTTGTTAATTCTAGTTTATTCTATTGGTATTGGGTGATATTTTCCGATGGAAGAGATATTATGAAAAAAGATATTTTAGAATTCCCTTTTGATTACACAGAAATGACCTCTGAAATGGTAAATATTTTTGAAAAGCTAGCAATTGATTTTATTTTGGGTTTAAGTACGAACAGTTTAATAAGCAAGAGAAATCTTGGGGAAAAAATGGGGGAGGTTGAATTTACAATTTTTAAGCCTAAATATAATAAAGAAATTTTAGATAGAATTGATGAACAACTTGGAGTATATTTTAAATTCACAAAAGAAGAACTTGATTTTGTTAAAGATTATGATTTTAGATTAAGATTAGGTGATGATATCGCTGGCGAGGATGAATAATATGAATTATAAAATACAAGTACTCAATGGATTCAAAATGTATTTTGATCAAATTACCAGTGTTTTTAAAAATAGATATGATAGCGAAGAAAAAATTGACCTTGATAAACTTTCTGATATAACTGGTTTAAATAGGCGAAAGGCAAGGTTAATATTAAACTATTTGGCAGATATTGGATTAAGCGAGAAGCGTACTTTGAATAAAACTAAACTAGGTCAAATAATTTATAAACACGATGAATTTTTACAAAAAGAAGGTACTTTATGGTTAATGCATTATCTACAAGCAACTAACGAATACTTAATAGTATGGAATAGAAGCATTAACATGTTTTATAATCAACATTACATCACTAGAGAAGAAATACTTGAACAGTTTGATGATTTGAAGGATAGATGTTCAGAATATACTTTTAATCATCATATAGGAAAAGAAATTCGTATTGTATTAGATGCATATACCAATCAGAATTTTAAGAAGTTAAGTTTGTTAGATGAAGAAAGGACAAGGTATTCAATAAATAGAAATCAAGATATTCCACTTATGATTATTCTGGCTACGGTTATATGGTATAAAGAAAAGTATTATCCTGGAGCTACAGCAATAGACATTCAAGAACTGTGTAAAAATCAAAACTCTCCAGGTAGAATATTTGTTTTAGATGAACTTAAGTTTAGAAATATGCTAGAAAAACTAAAAAATCAAGGTCTAATCAGTATCGAATCAAGAGCTGACTTAGATCAAATTAGAATAAAAGCAGAGCAGACATTTGAGACCACAGTTGAAGCTTATTACAATCTATAAGAATATTTGAGGGGGCATTATGGATGTTTTAAAATTTGTGGATGACCAATTACTTGAGAGATATAAACACTGTATTATATATGGTCCTCCATTAACAGGGAAAAGTAAAATGGCACAAGAAATTTCAAAGGAAAAATCGGGTATCTATATTGATTTATTGTTGGAATTTCAAAAAAATCAGAAGTTTAAACAAGAAATCGATATATTTAGCGCAGAAGATTTAATAAAATATATAGTTAATGTATCAAAAAGGGGAAATAAGTTATTAATTATTGATCATATGGACTTCTTAATCCATGTATGGGGAGAAACACAATTTAAAGAATTGATAACATTTATTGAAATGAGCGAAAATAGTTTTTGCTGTTTATTCATTATGCAAGATTACAGGCTTATTTCAAAACTTACATTAAATAATGAAAAAGGAAATCGTAGGAATATTAATATATTTGACATCGGTCAAGGGGGAATCATTAATGTATAAAATAAAAGAATTAATTAAAGTGCAAAGTAGTTACTCTGCTCAAGTAAACTTAAAAAGAGAATATAGTGATAGAGTGTTAAACGTAGAAAGAATGTCAAATTATAGGCCTATTAAATCCCATAGAAAAGCTTTTGAAATTATTGCAGAAGGGGCATATAGAAAAGATTCTAAGAGATGTTTTATTTTATCCGGATCTTATGGAACTGGCAAGTCCCACTTATCATTAATGGCTGCTAATTACTTTGAATCACCATCAGGGACCCCAGAAATGGAAAGCTTTTTTGAAAACTATGCTGATTCTGAGGCAGATGAGCCAAACAAAAGAGCTGAACAACTTAAAGGGTTAAGAAAACAAGGCAGATATCTAGTTAGTGTATGTGACTATGGTGCAAATAAATTTGAAAGGTACATATTAAAAGGAATCAAAGAAGCACTACAAAGAGAAGAAATACCTGAAGAAGAAATGGATAGCTATTACTTACAGGCAATCAAAAAAATTGACGAATGGAAGAAAAGTGAAAATGACTATTTTTATGATAACTTTGAAAAAACTTTAGAAAAAAACCATCAACCTTGGACTGTAAACAAATTGAAGTCCGAATTAAGCCTGTATTATAAAGAAGCGATTGAAGTTTTTAAAGATGTACACAAAGCTATCACAACTACTGACTTTGAATATGACAAAGACAATTATGTTGAGATTATTAGTCAATTAACTAATAGTAAAATAATAAGAGAGAGATTTTTAGGGCTTATAATTTTCTATGATGAGTTTGACTATCAACTAAATACTAAGCGATTTGATTTAGATGAGTTTCAAAAATTTGCACATATGTGTGCAGCATCATTTATGAGCAATTTCCCAGTTATTTTTGTAGCTACAACGCATAGGTCTTTTGCTTCGTATAAAAATGTTTACAATGCTGAGGATTTTATGACAGTGAATGATAGAATAAAGGAAATTCCTCTTGCAACCGAAGGGATAGAAGAAATTATATCTGCAATCGTTAGCCCTCAGAAGGACTCTTATTTATGGGAGGAAAAAGTAAAACCGAAAATAGAGGAATTTAATAAGTTGGCTAATGTTTGCCAAGAAATGAAAATTTTTAACTGGTTATCAGCACCAAAAGTAAGAAAAAGGATTATAGAAAATATATATCCTATGCATCCTATGGCTACATACTCTTTATTAAAACTAGCTGAAGACGTTGGATCAAATAATCGTTCGGTATTTACTTTTTTTGCAGATGAAAAAGAAGATGCAGGATCTTATGATTGGTTCGTAAAAAACAATGATATTACTGATACTAATGGAGAACTCCAATTTTATACTTTAGATTTATTATTTGATTATTTTAAGGACAAACTTAATTCTGATAACCAAGAACTTAGAGGTACTGTTAAAGATTACATAAGAAATTACGAGACATCGTTACGAGAACTTGGAAAGCAAAGGTCAAATTCAGGAAATCTAGATTTACATGATAAAATTTATGAAAAAATACTTAGAACTATGGTTATTTATCAGATTATTGGAACACCAATTAATTTTAATGCTTTAAAAGTCGGCATGCACATTAATACACAAATGAGGATAAAAGAGCTTGAATATTGTTTAATTAAAGCAACTAAAAATAAGATAATATATTTAAATGAAACAAATTATTGTTATGAATTTAGAAGAAGTGATGCAGTAGACATAAATGGATTAATAAAAGAATATAAGGATGAGGAAGAGAATATTCCAGTAAACCTCGTAAAAGAACTTGAAAAGATTAATCAGCATGAGGGTATAAAGAAGATAAACAAATTCTTTAAAGATAATTATTTTTTAGAAGCAGTAAAATATAATTTTGAATACAATGAAGACAAACGACTTAAGAGAGAATTTGTATCAGTTAAAGATTTAGAATCAGACAGTTATGTTAATGAATTGTTAGAAAAACAGCAAAACGAGCAAAACATTAAACAATCTTATGAGGGGATTGCTGTTTATGTATTTTGCGAGAATGAAGATGAAGTAAAGAGAGCAAATGCTATCGCTAAAAGACAATCTTTTGATAACATAATGATAGGGGTGCCAATAGATGAAATCCCAATTCTCGATGAAATTTTTTCTTTGAAAGCGGCTATTTCTATTAAGACAGACGAATTTCAAAGCCAAGACATTGGAATGCTCAAAGATTATACTCTGCAATATGAAGACAAACTAAAAAACAAACTGGAACGTTATATCAATTCAGAAAATCTTGTTTTCTATGGTAAAAACGGTTTAGAATTATCAAAAGCTAGTTCGGATAGTAATGAATCTGTGAAAAAACTTTTAGAGTCAATTTATGAAGGTAAAAGAAACCTTTTAAAACATGAAGAGTTAAATTTGGTACATGAGTTTAAAGATAAAAGGAACAATGCACTTAGAGAAGCAGTGGAAATACTGCTTGATTTCACAAGAGATTTTTATTACAGAAATGATGTAGCAGCAGATAGAGGGGATATAAGATATTTTCATAAGGTATTGATGCAAACTGGAGTTGTTAAAAGTCTAGGCCAAAATCAGAATAAAGTCATGTGTGAAATTGAGGTAGATTTTAGTAAATATGCAAAAATACTTCCGGCATTATCAGACATGATAAGTGAGATTAAAAAACTTGATATTGATATTAGGTTAGTAGGATTAATAAATGATTATATGAAACGTTACGGAATAGGCTATAATGCAATTATTTTGAGTTTTGCTATTCTAAAGAGATATTTTAAAGATAGTATAACAATTAAGGCAGAGCCAAGTGCTATCGGGAGTATTAAAATCACAAATTATGACGTTTTATTAGAATTGCTTTATGATCAAAAGTATCAAAATGCAATGATAAGGTTTAAAGAAATCAATGTTCATGATGAATCATTTATTAATCACTTGTATGGGTTGTTTACAGATTCATCCAATACTATTGAAAAAGAGGTAACGGTAGACAGCGTATATGATAAATTGTATACATGGTATAAGGGATTAGATAATATTAATAAAGTTGCAGGAATTTACCAAAGTGATGGCCTGGTGAATTTTATTAGTGTATTTAGTCAAATTGAGAATAAAAACTCAAGAGATTTTATTTTAGAAGAGATTAAGTGTATTTACGGATATGATAAACAAGATCTAATTTTGACAGAAAAAATTCCGGAAATTATGGCAAAAATTAAAAAAGACAAGGAGTTAATTGAACAAGGATATTATAGTGTTAGAGATCAAATAGTAAAAAATGTTAAAGAAATATTTGAAATTAATGGAGTATCACATGATGAAATAAATAAATGCATCAATTCGTGGTTTGTTAACTTAAGTGATTTTCAAAGGAACTATAATAATGATATGCATAATGATGAAAGCCGGCAATTAGTCCTTCATTTAGGAACGTCAAATAATTTTGAAGAGTTGATTACAGAGATATTGCCCAAGGCTTACAATATGGATAAAGTTAAATCTTGGCGAGTGGATAAGTCAGATTCATTTACCGAAAGAATAAGGAAAGCAAAAAAACACATTGAGGAAAACATATTTTTAGTTCAAACTCCTAAATATGAGCTAAATAAAGATGATAATGAAACTCAGATTGAAGAGATTAGCGAGTCTATAAAAAAAATAAAATATAGAAATTCAATATCTATAACAATTATTCCAAATGAAGAGCATCATAAAATTTACATTACATCTAATGACTCAGATCCTAAATTAGAACAATCTCAAAGAGAAGAAACTCAAGAGAGATACCAGTATATAACTGAAAATGATTCTACTTTAAAGTTTGGTGCTATTGATAAGGAAGGTAGATGGAGTAGAATTGTCAAGATTGATTTTATAAACGAAGACAAAAAGTTTGAAGTTAAATATGTCAATAAAGGTCATCAAATTGGAATAGGGAATCAAGTCATTTCAATGAAAGAAGAGCATGAAGTGCAGATGACTTTACCAAGAGATGTTGATAGTTTGAAACAGAGTGTTCTAAGCATCATTACTGAGACTGTCAAAAAATATAAATTAGATAAAGAACAGTGTATTGAGGTTTTGAAAACACTAATTGAAGATTTAAGGGGGTAAGTAATGAGCAAAATCATACTCTATTCTGACATGAATAAAACCTATCAGGGTACATATAATCTTTTGCTGAATAAAATATATGATTATGTTGATGTTTACTTCGCAATTAAACAAGCAATAGCTGAGAATTTAGAAATAGTTATTGTTGTACAAAACAGAAATTGTATGAACTACTTACAAGGTATGGCATCGCAGTATGGTTATGAATACTTTGAGATTCGAGAGCATTCTCCACGTTCACAGTTGGCGGATATATTAAAAATTTCGATACCAGATTACATTAGTGATGAGGATATTGTAAAAGATCAATTGATTTCTCAAGCTAATTCTTTGTCATATAATAAAGAGATGAGTTTTAATGATGTTATCATGCAAAACTACATTAGTGTTTACTTCACACATGAAAAATTCCCTTTTTCTAGAATAATTGAATTAATTCAAAGCTTTGATTATATCAATTTTGATCAAATAATGAAAAAAAGAATTACTAAGAAAATATTTAAATGTAAGTTAGAAGATTGGCTGAAATCCTGTAATGAGAACTATCAGAAGAATATTGTTAAGTATTTTGCAAAAGACCCATCTGAGTTGCTGGGCAATATAAGTAAATATACAATTGTAAGAGGATATCCCCAAAAACTACAGACAGACATATTAGGAGCTTTAGTGAAGGATTTCGAAAAACTAAAATTAAAGCAGACACCATTTCTAATAGAGGGATTAAATGTTTTAGAAATACAAAGAAACATTAAAATATGCCTTAATCAATTTCTAATAAGCAATCTGACGAAAGAATCAATAACAAAAAATATTGAAATGGTTTCTGGGTTAATATTTGACGAGTTAGAATTTGCTCTGAATATGATTGAAAAAAATATTGATATCATAGATGAAGATATTATAAGAAGGGTAGAACAAAAATTCGCACCCATTTTAACTATCCATCCTCAATATCATGAAAAACTAAAAAAAATTCTCCCTCCACAATTACCACAAGAACCTAACAAAGATTTTAGTACTAATGAGTGGCTCACATGGGCATTAAATGAGTATTTACCGTATAAGTTTTGGTTAGAAGATAACAATAGTTATAATGAGTTAATAGATGATTATGCAGCTATGTATGGGGATTGGATATATAATAATTATCATCAGCTACTTTCTGGCGAATCAAGTATGATTTTTAAAACCTTGATAAATTTAAGCCAAAGCTTATCTGAAAATACGGTATCCCTTATTGTTATGGCTGATAACTTCAACTTTAAGTACGTGTCATTAGTTAAGGGATTTTTTGATTTATGGGGATTTACCACTACCATGGAAAAGCCTCTAATTGCAATGATTCCAACAGAAACATCCGTCTCAAAGACAGCTTTTTTTAGTGGAGAAGCATATGCTTCCAAAAGTAAATCTTATGATAAGAGATGTCAGGAATGGCAACTTCATTACAATCGGAGTTTTAAATATCTATCTGACTTAAGTAAAATGGATGAAATCAATCAGAAAAGTGAGGATATCTATATTTTGAATTACAGTAGTATTGATAGGATATTACATGAAAGTCAAAGCGATTCAGCACTTCCAATTAACTATAGAATTCAAGAAGAGTTAAAAGCTCTCATTGGGAAAATCATAAGTTTTTCAAAGCGGATTGGGTATGAGAATGAAATTAAAGTGTATTTTGTAAGTGATCATGGAAGCACAAAAATATTTCCAAAACAAAATAATTTGATTGATTCTAAATATTACAAAGAAAGAGCAATGGATTCCGCACATAGATATATATCCTTAAGTGATAAGCAATTTGAGACATATAAAACAGCTTTAGGTCATTTATGTTATGTTTTAGATAAAAATGATTATGGAACTCAAGTAAATTATTTAATTGCTAGAAAATACTATCGTTTCATAAATGCAGATGGAAGTTTTTATGTTCATGGTGGAATTACACCAGAAGAGAGTATTATTCCTTTAATTAAGTTTGAAAAAATAAGTATTCAATTAATAGAACCAGAGTTAATCTTACGTACTAATGAATTTAGGTACTCAACATTAAGTAGTATAATATTTACCGTGAAAAATCACAACAAAACTGATTTAATAAATGTTGAGATATTCATAATAAATAGAAATGTTCGTTCAAATGAATCATCTTATGAAATAGGAAAGATTTTGTCTGAGAACGAATATACTAAAACAGTTCAAGGAATAAGAATAATGAAATCTGATGAAGAACAAAGTAAACTGAATGTAAACCTACATTATGATTTTTTGGGAAAAAGGTATCAAAAGGAGTATTCTTTTGATATTACTGCAAAATCCATACAGGAGAATAAAATTGATTTTGAAGACATGTTTTAGAGGGGTGAAAGAGTGAAAAATTTCGAAAAGATAGCATATGATTATTATGGCGACGTAATAATAAATAAAAGTTTGATCCAAAAAGCAGGATTTTCATCCAGAGCAATACCAACATACGTTGGAGAGTGGATTTTATACAATTTTCTTGAAGAGGGAGAATTGACGGATGAGGCAAGAACGAAAATTTCAAACTTCATTAGTCGATTTTTACCTCAAAAAGGTCAAAAAGAGGAAGTAAAGAACAGACTTTTGAATATGGAAAGCGTTAGACTCTTAAATGACTACAGCGTTTATATTGATTTAAAAACTGGTAAAAGAACTCTAGTCATACCATTTTTGGATTCCAAAGATTCTTTGCTAACTTCTCACACTTTATCACACTCAATTGTTTGTTCCTTATTTTTCCTGTATTGAAAAACAGCTCGAGCCACTGAAAACAAGCGGATTTTGTTGTGATTTTGCTTGCACTTTAGTGGTATTTTTGTTATAATATTT
>JAHRFV010000097.1 GCA_019084435.1 Dethiosulfatibacter sp. | reverse complement strand
AATGACAATCTGAATGGTTATGAAAGACCTGTGGGTTTCACAGTCAAAGATTTATATGAGAAAAGAGTTGAGATAGTTCAATCGCTTGCAAAATGGAAAAGAATGGCACTACATAAATATGGTTTCAATATCCATGAAGGATTGTACACAGACATGAATGCTATCAGAAGAGACGAGGAACTCGACAATATTCATTCGATTTATGTGGATCAGTGGGACTGGGAAAAAATCATTACTAATGAAAATCGTACCTTAGAGTATCTGAAAGAGACTGTTGTCAAGATATATAAAAGTTTGAAAGAACTCGATGATTATGTTGTCAGTGAGTATTCGTGTTTTTCTCCACTGTTACCGGAGACTATAACCTTCGTAACTGCTCAGGAGCTGGAAGAAAAGTATCCACATCTTTCCCCTAAACGTAGGGAGTTTGAGGCTGCTAAAGAATTTGGCGCAATCTTCATTATTGGTATCGGCAATGAAATGAAATCGGGCACCAAGCATGATGGTAGAGCACCTGATTATGATGACTGGAATCTGAATGGTGACATCATACTCTGGAATCCTGTTTTGGATTTGGGGCTGGAAATATCATCCATGGGCATAAGAGTAGACAGCGAAACACTTGAAAAGCAGTTGATGTTGACAGGTGATGTCGACAGGAAGGGTTTGGAGTATCATAAGATGATTTTGAATGACCAGCTTCCTTATACGGTAGGCGGTGGTATCGGTCAATCTAGATTATGTTTGTTTTTTCTGAGGAAGGCTCACATTGGCGAAGTTCAATCGTCAGTCTGGCCTACTGATATGAAAATCGAATGTGAAAAAAGAAATATTTTTCTTCTGTAAATCCATAAAAGATAGAGCAACAATGAAAGATGATCATTGTTGCTCTATCTTTTCGACGAGCTCGTTAAGGTATTCCCACCTTTTGTATTTTGTCAACAAATCCATATCTAGCTTTTCTTTTTCTATCATCAACTCCTGAAGCAAAACATAATCATCTGAATGACTTTCCATTTTTTCTGCAATCTCTCTTATTAGCTTCTCCACTTTCTCTATTTCACCGTCAATTTTATCAAATTCAGCCTGTTCATTGTAGGATAGTTTTATTTTTTTTGGTTTACTCATTTTATATTCAATAGATTTTTGAACGCCCTCTTTCTCAAGAATAGGCTCGCTAAATTCTCTATTTTCAAGATAAGTAGAGTAATTTCCTGTATGGACAGCAAGACTCCCATTCTCTTCGAAAGATATTATTGTATTGCACACACGGTCCAGAAAATATCTGTCGTGTGAAATAACTATTATTGATCCATTGAAATCATCCAGATAATCCTCTAGTATCGAAAGTGTAGTGATATCCAAATCATTGGTTGGTTCATCCAACAAGATCACATTTGGAGCTTCCATCAATGATTTCAATAAGTATAATCTTCTTTTTTCTCCGCCTGAAAGTCTTCCTATATAATTATGCTGAGTTTCACCAGAAAATAAAAACTTCTCAAGCATTTTTGCAGCCGACAGTCGTTCTCCGTTGGCTGACAAAAGAAACTCTCCCGACTCTCGTATATAGTCAATAACCCTCATGCCCTCATCTAAGGTTTCATTCTCTTGGGAAAAATAGGCTATTTTGACAGTTTGTCCAATCTTAACTTCTCCATCATCAGGCTGTATTTGATGCATAATAATTTTTAAGAGTGTCGATTTTCCTGATCCGTTTGGCCCAACAACACCAATCTTATCTTGTTTTTTAACAATATAGCTGAAATTATCTATCAGTAATCGATTGTCATAGGATTTCGAAATCTTTTTTAGTTCTATAACACTTTTGCCCAGTCTGCTTGATGCTGCAGAAATCTCAAAATTCTCCACTGTATCCTGGTTTATATTTGATTTCAAATCTTCAAATCTGTCAATTCTCGCTTTCTGTTTTGTAGTCCTCGCTTTTGCGCCTTTTCTTATCCAATCCAGTTCTTTTTTATACAGTTTTTCATTTTTTATTTTTGTAGAACTCTCTATGTTTTGTCTTTCCAGCTTTTTCTCAACAAAATAGGTATAGTTTCCATCATACTGATAGATATTTCCATTATCCAGTTCAACAATTTGATTGGTCACTCTATCCAAAAAATATCTATCGTGTGTCACCATCACCAAAGAGCCTTTTCTTTCATTAAGGTATTCTTCCAACCAATCAGTCATCTCGCTATCCATGTGATTGGTTGGTTCATCTAAAACAAGCAAATCACATTCAGTAACAAGGGCTGCTGCCAATGCAACTCTTTTTTTCTGCCCCCCGGACAGGTTTCCGATTTTTTCATCGAAATCAGTTATTTTAAGTTTTGTCAGTATACTCTTAATTTCACTTTCAAAACTCCATAGGTTATAGAGATCCATTTCATTTTGAAGCCTAGTGAGTCTATCGAGATAACTTTTTCCACCCTTATCCATTTCTTTTAATGCCTTTTCATATTCTTTTAAAATTTTGATTTCTCTTGTGTCGCTTTTAAAAATCTGATCCAAAACAGTGCTATCATTATCAAAGTATGGATTTTGACTCAAATATTCCATTCTTATATGACTTAAAACATTGATCTCTCCAGTCTCGAAATTATCTTGCCCGACTATAATTCTCAACAATGTCGATTTTCCGGTGCCATTAACTCCCAAAAGGCCTATTTTATCGCCTTCGTTAATGTTTAAGGAGATATGGTTAAACAATACTTTATCTCCATATGATTTATATAATTCTCTAATTTTAACTAGATTCAAAATATACATCTCCTAATGATTGCCAAAAATTATTGATTTTCCAAAGTCAGGTAATACTCTTCAAGAGTAAGCCCGCTGTTATAAACATTTGTAGCAAGATTGACACCCAGATATCTAACATGCCACGGCTCATAAAAATAACCGGTTATATTTTCCATTCCTTCAGGATATCTTATAATAAACCCAAATCTGTGAGCATTACTCGCAAGCCATAGACCTTCCTTAGTTTTTCCAAAGTTGTCATCCAATTGAAGATTGACACTTTCGGCAGTTATATCCATAGCAAGTCCTGTCTGATGTTCACTAGTTCCAGGTCGAGCGCTATATTTATCAGCGTATTCCTGGCCGTATTTATCTACATATCCATTATACAAGGAAGCCTGTGTTGCATAAGACCTGTATCCAGACCTTGCAACCAAGGAAATGTCTTCTTCCAAAGCAGCCTGGAACATATCCGACAAAGCCTCTGAAGCGACTTTTCTCAGTTGTCTTATTTCCGGATTTGGCAGGCAGGTCGGTACATCCACAAACACTAAATCATTTGGCACATAGTCAGTAGGCAGACTTCTTTCTTTATTGATCACTATATCATACGAAGCGTGATTTTTTACAATACCTTCATCATCTATGGTTTGACTCAATAAATTAGCGACTTTCAATACAACACCCTTTTTCATTTCCTCAAAAATAATATTGATGTTAAAAATATCGTCAGTCAGTGACTGTTCTGGTATTTTTATCACATTATCTTTAAAGCTCAAGGTGTCTGAATCAGAATCAAACTCAAAACCTGTCTCATGCCATTGAGTCTGGTTATTCTTATCAAGGACTTGTACCCTGACAAATATCTCATCACCAGACATGACGGTGCCAGAGAGACCTTCGATATCAATGATTTTTCGTTCAATCGGATTGTTGGTTTCTGTAGTAACTGTAGTTACATCCGTTTTAGTTGTGCTTTCTGTTACACCTACCGCATCACACGCGGATAGAATTATTATTGCAGCTATGATTATGCCTATCAATATCGTGCTTCTTCTCATTTTGTTTCCTTTCTTGAACATTTTCATATTAATTGCAAGTTTTTTATATCAGAATACATATTACCACATTTTATAGTTTAATTAAATAAAAAAAAGACCTGAATTTTAATTCAGGTCTCTCAAATCAACTATTATAGACTAGTGATGTTTTCAGCTTGTGGGCCTTTGTTTCCTTTAACCACATCAAAGCTAACTTCTTCGCCTTCGTTTAATGATTTAAATCCGCTTTTTTGAATTTGTGAATAATGTGCGAACACATCAGTTCCTTCCTCCGTAGTAATAAAACCGAATCCTTTTTCTGAGTTGAACCATTTAACAGTACCTTTCATATTGACTGCCTCCAAAATTTTATT
>JAHRFV010000077.1 GCA_019084435.1 Dethiosulfatibacter sp. | reverse complement strand
GAGCGACTTCGCCTGATAGCCTTTGCAAGACTCGATATTGCGTTTTCCTGCCCGATGACCCTTCTATGTAGTCTTCTTTCCAGATTCAGCAGTTTTTCAGACTCGCCTTCAGATAGCTTATGAACGGGTATTTTTGTCCAGGCTTCAATGACATAAGCGATATCTTCTGTCGTCAGATAGACTTCAACATAATTCTTCTCTATTTCTGAGATTTTTCCTTCCAATCTTAGCTCTTTAACCCTACAGTCAGCTGCTTTTTCATACTCATCATTTTCAGCTGCAATTTCCTTGTCATAACGGACCTTTGTCAATTCTGACTTGAGAGATTCCAATTCGACCAATCCCATATTCTTAAGATTAGCTCTGGATCCCGCTTCATCAAGAACGTCTATGGCTTTGTCAGGAAGGAACCTGTCGGTTATGTATCTCTCTGACATCTTGACAGCAGCTTCAATAATTTCATCGGTTATAATAACTTTATGATAGTTTTCATAGTAGTCTTTAATACCTTTTAAAATCTCTATACTATCTACAATCGATGGCTCATCAACGATGACAGGTTGGAAACGTCTTTCAAGAGCACTATCTTTTTCTATGTGTTTTCTATATTCTTCCAAAGTTGTAGCACCGATAATCTGTACATCACCTTTAGCCAATGCGGGCTTCAAAATATTGGCGGCATTCATTGTTCCGCCTTCTGCTTCACCAGCACCCATGATATTATGCAACTCATCTATAACCAAAATGATGTTTCCGTTCTTTTTAGCTTCATCGATGATTGCCTTCATTCTAGACTCAAATTGGCCTCTAAATTGTGTTCCAGCTACTATAGAGGTTAAGTCCAATAAGTATATCTCAGTGTCGAATAGTTTAACAGGCACCTGTTTTTCTGCGATTCTAACAGCCAGACCTTCAGCGATTGCAGTCTTTCCAACCCCGGGTTCACCAATAAGGACTGGATTATTTTTTGCTCTTCTATTCAATATCTGAACAACTCGATCAATTTCTCTTTGTCTACCAATTATTCGATCTATTTCACCATCTTTTGCCATATTAGTGAGGTTGCTACCATATGTATCAAGGTATTTCAGCTTTTTCACAGGTCTTTTAAGCTTTGTTTTTAGGCCACCTAAAATACCGTTGTCGGCATCATCGTGATTTTCTCGTTTCGGTGGAACCTTGTCTTCCTTTTTATCTTCCTCATCTTCATCGTCGGAGCTGTTCTTTTGATTTCCAGAAAAAGCACCGCTTAATAAATTAGAGAAGGGGTTATCTGAGCCATCAGACTTCATGCCATCTAACATATCATTAAGCTGACTCATATCAAAATCACCCATGGCTTCCTTTAATTGTTCGTTGATATTTTCAAAATCCTCAGGATTTAGACCGCTCTGTTTCAACAACTGATCCATAGGAACCAGATTTCTTTTTTTAGCACAGGGAATACATAACCCTTCTGTTTTCATTTTGCCCTCAACAATTTTATTTAAATATATGACAGCCACATTTTTTTTACATTCAGAACATAACATTTATATCATCTCCATTTCTGTACTTTGTCTCTCAAATCTCAGTTAGTATACTATAACAGGTTTTTTTTTACAGTTCAACACGTTAAAGTGTTTTTAATTAATTATTAATAAAGCTTTTATTTGGTATAATGATAACATAAAATCTCATTTATAAAAAGAGGATGCGATGAAAAAAGTTATCAAAAGATTATCATTTTCAATAATAATTTTCATTATAACACATATTGGTGTTAAAATGGCAAAAAATAATAATGAATTTATTGAAACATTTTACTCTAATAAATTGTATCCTGCAATCTCGAATAGTGTTAGCTTTATGTTTAGCTGGTTGCCTTATTCAGCAGGAGAGATTCTTCTTGTGTTTGGAGTTGTCGGTCTAATTGTTTTAATGATAAGCTTTCTAAGACGACCCTCTCTAGACTATCTCTTTGAGATTTTTAGTAAAATTGTTGTTACAGCTGCAATCTTGTATGTTGCTTTTTGGACAATGTGGGGACTGAATAACTTCAGATTACCATTAGAAGAAAATCTGGGTTATGAAGTTGAAAAATTGACTACACAAGATCTCAAGGAGACGGCTATCTATTTAATTGAAAGAATAAAAGATTTGGAAGACCAGATGATATTTGACGAAAACAATCTTCCAGTCTATCATGGGGACACTCAAGCAATCCTGCAAAACAGCAAGGTATACTTTGACATCTTTGCTGAAGAACATTCTTTTTTGAGCAATGGTAGATACAGCAGACCAAAACCTATGTTTTTCTCTGAAGTTATGAGTCACTTGAATTACACAGGTATCTATAATCCCTTTACCGCGGAAGCTAACCTAAACGTCGGGGTTCCGCGCCATAGCATACCCTTTGTGGCATTGCATGAAATCTCTCATCAACGGGGAATAGCAGGAGAAAGGGAAGCCAATTTCATAGCTTTTTTGGCTAGTGTTGAAAGTGATGATGATTATTTCGAGTACTCAGGCTATGTTTCCGCCTTAAACTATATTATCAATGCTATATACAGTGAAGACAAGGATATGTACTTTGAGCTGTCAGAATTATTTTCATTGAATTTAAGGTCAGTATATAGAGCAAATGCAGATTACTGGCAAAATTATCAGACGGTTATATCTGACATAGGAGAAATAAACAACGATATTTTTCTAAAAAGCACAGGGCAAATCGAAGGCACAAAAAGTTATGGACTGGTGGTTGATCTTATTGCATCTTATGTAAAAATGAAAAGAGCCTGATTGCTCAGGCTCATCAATTTACTAATCATTTTCCTAATATTCAAACTTTGTAGTGTAAGCATTATTATCTTTTGCAAAACTATAGGCCATTTTGTTTGTATTGTAGAAAGCATCTATTGTTAAATCAACCGTAACCCAGCCTTCATCTGTTAAAACTTCATTCCAAGCATGATATGAGTTGACATAGGTGGTATATCCTTTAACAAGTTTTGAAGGAATGCCTTTATATCTCAAAGCAGCGGAGAAAATGGCTGCGTAATCGTAACATATGCCAATCTGATCATTCAGAAGAAGTGATATATCAGGCAGATATCCCAATTTGACTGTTGATGCCTTGGTATAATCATATCCAAAGTTATTGACCATATAATCGTATATAACTTGTATTATCTCTTGGTTAGTAGTGGCATCTATGGTTAGTTCATCTACAAAATTCATGAATTCAACATTTCTCGTCCAGTCATTATACTGCATTGGCTGAAGGTAAACATTTAACTCGTTTTCAATAGTAGCTTCAACTGATGTTTTTCTGACATATTTATAACTCGTGCCTGTTGTGTTCTCGAGAATTGACAGGTTATATAGACCATTTCCCAGTTGAAGAGGGAAGAATTCAGGAACGCCTTTTGGAGTCAAATCATATGTGTAGTTTTGACCATCTTTAGAAATCATCAATTTGAGTTTTGCATCTCCAAAGTTTGATGCGCTGACGCCAATGCTACCATCATCCGCGAAATCTTCAATGATGAGAATCTCTCTAAACAATCCTGTATGTACAACTTCGTAAGGAGACATTCTTATTTCAGTGGCTTTTGGTATATCTGAAGCGATGGTATCTGCTGAATAAGCGATTACAGTAAACGCTAGAACGAATATGAGAGTAAACGATAGTAATTTTTTAAACATAAAAAATCTTTCCTTTCGGTAGCACGGCTGCCATTCGCTTTCGCGGTTAGGCCCTTTGGCTTTGCGTCCTTTCCTTTCAGAAAGTTTGCCTTTATCGTTGAAAAGCTTTACTAATCAACAAATGTTTCTTAATTTAATGATACCCCATTGTAACATTTCTATTCAAAAAAAGTCAAATAAAATTTAAATAATATGTTGAAAATACAACACTAAAAGAAGATTATCTGGTTTCATAAAATTATTACATTTTTTTTGAAGTGCTTGCACAAATCAGAGGCGGTCTATACAATGTAACTATAGATAGCTTCGCATAGAAGGTGATGAAATGAAAAAAACAATTATTATTAAAACTGGATTTCTGATAATGTTTATTGTATTTGTTGCATTAGCAATCAATCAATTCTATCAGTATAAAAAATCCGACATCATATACGAACAAGCTAGGGAGCGGTACCACCTTGAAAGAGCAATGCTCATTGCCAACGAAAACTTGGTCAACCAACCTGACAATCACAATCCGGATTTCAACCCCGATTTGGAGACGCCTGAAGACCCAGTGGATCCACAAGAGACGCAAGAACCCGAAGAGACAACCGCTGAGAATCCAGAGAATAATACCAACACTGATCCTACACCTGCTACTAGACCGAGCATAGCTGAGGCTGGAGATGTCATAGGTTGGATCACTATCCCTGGAACAGTCATAGATTACCCTGTTGTACAAACCACAGACAACGATTTTTATCTGACACATAACTACATGGGGAATAAGGATGTCAAGGGTGCCATATACATGGATTTCAGAAATGAAGAGATTGGAAAGAATAGAAACTACAATATATATGGACATAAGATGATAGACGGCACCATGTTCTCGGATCTGACATTATATGTGCAAGATGGCTCATATAAAAGATATTTCGAGAATTACAACATCATAAAATATGACAACATGGAGATTGACACGGAATGGAAGATATTCTCAGCCTATGTTGTCAATCTAGATAAGGAAGATTATTATCTGTACACGAAATACAGTGCAGATGATAACTTTCAGGCTTTCATAGATGAGATTAACAGAAGATCGATCGTCAAGACAGATATTGATGTTGGCTTAGATGATGAGATTATCACACTGGTGACATGCAACTTCTGGTATGATAATGCCAGAGTCATCATACACGCAGTTAGAATTAAATAGCAGCAGGTATAGAAACGGAGCCAAACTGGCTCCGTTTTAATTGATGGGATTCAAATACAGATTAGGCATGATTGGTGTATCGACCGGGTAGCTTCCTAAACTCTCTACACCGCCCTCGAAACTCTCAATAATGAGACTACTAATAATGTCAGTGCTTGTTACCGAATAAAGGATAGACTCAATTAACATGTCCCATTTATCTACTTCGATATTCTGATTGGTATTATAATTGTTGATGCTTAACCGTAATACTTGTCCTTCAATGATATAAGAAAATTCTAGCAATGATTCTGCCTTAATTTGTTCCATCATGAAGTCCACAATTTCTGAACCGCTTAGAACATCTTCGTTTTCGACATCTTTTTCGCTTAACACATATCTTTCATTTATCAATAGTGGCACATACAGTTTATTCTTGTTTTC
>JAHRFV010000278.1 GCA_019084435.1 Dethiosulfatibacter sp. | reverse complement strand
ACGCGCGTTAGCGTGTTCATTTTATCCTTGACTAGGACGGGGATGATCCTTTACCATCCTCATGGCGAAATCGGAAGCAATTTTAAGCTATTCTATTAAAACATTGTGCTAATCTTTCATATTTAGTTTACAGAGCCTTTTCTGCAACAATATTTCCTGATTTGATGACTGTTTTGACAATATTCATACCAATGTGATATGGCAAGAAATGATAAGATGGAAAATCAAGTATGATTATATCAGCCTTCTTTCCTACATCTATACTTCCTATTTCCTTTTCCCTCGATAGGGCAGCTGCACCGTTTATAGTCAGCGACGTGATGATTTCTTCAATTCGCATATCCATGTATAGCGCCGCCAATGAGATAATCAATGGTATAGAATTGGAGAAACAGCTTCCCGGATTCAGGTCCGTTGATAAAGCCACTGCGCAATTGCTGTCTATCATTTTTCTAGCATTGGCATAATCTTCTTTAAGGCTGAATGCTGTTCCCGGGAGCAGAGTCGCAATAACTCTTTTTGCAGCCAACTGTTTGATGCCAAAATCAGAAGCCTGTAGAAGATGATCTGCCGATACAGCACCGAGTTCTGCTGCAAGCTCTGCGCCACCCAATTGAACTATTTCATCAGCATGTATCTTAAGCTTAAATCCTAGTTTTTTTGCCGCCAATAGAAATCTTCTGGACTGTTCGACTGAAAAAACGTTCTTCTCACAGAATATGTCTGCAAACTCAGCTAGATTTTTTTGTGCAACAAGTGGTAAAACCTCGTTAATCTGGAAATTGATAAAATCGTCTTCTCTTCCTTTGTATTGCTTCTCTACGGCATGAGGTCCCAGAAATGTGGTGGCAATATCGATATCATTTCTTCTTTCCTTTAAAATCTTCATCGCTTCAAGCTGCTTAATCTCAGTTTCCTTATCTAAACCATAGCCGCTTTTTCCCTCAACCGTCGTTACACCAAGTTTAATCATGCTGTCAAGTCTTTTATGGCCTACATCTACCAGTTCCTTCAGTGTGGCTTCTCTAGTCGACTTAACTGAGCTTACAATCCCACCGCCTCTTTCCATGATGTCCATGTAGCTGTCTCCTCTCAAACGCCAGGAGAATTCTTCCGCTCTGTACCCTCCAAAAATAAAATGGGTATGGGAGTCAACAAATCCGGGCATGACTGTATTGCCCTTAGCATCGATAATCCTATATTCATGGAGTTCGATGGCCTCCATTACTTCGGCCTCAGTTCCAACCATGGATATGTAGCCATCTTCAATAAGGATAGCACCATTTTTTATGGGATTGATTCGCATCATTTCTTTCCCGGCTTTCGCTTCAAACCCAGAACATGTAACAACCTCTGATGCATTTAATATTACCTTTTTACTCATATTTTCAACTCCTAAGGAAGTTTGTCTTGTTAAAGCCTAGTTTCCAGAACCTGATCCATCGAGAAACTCTCAAGCCCGAGATAGTATTCAGCTGTTTCAGCCAGTGCCTGCATTGGCACCAAGCCGACTATTTCACTTCCTAATATATTGACACCATATCGGACGCATTCCATCTTCACAGTTTCAAAAACGCGATAAATGGCTGTTTTTGTGTAGTCAGTAAGATTCATTGAAACTTCTACAATTCCTCTGTTTTCCAATTCTATGCCAATAGCCTTACAGTATCTGAAACCCCCACTGAGGTGTCTGATATTTTTGGATATCTTGTTTGCTATTTCTATATTGCTGGTGTCTAGCTTGACGTTGAAGGCAATCAGAGGCATTCTTGCTCCAATAGCTGTTACACCTGCTGTCTTATGAATTGACACAGGACCATAGTCAGGCTTCCATTGGTCGTCCTTCACTTTTTCAGTCATACCCTCAAACTGACCTTTTCTAATCTGTGCAAGGTTTTCTCTATGCGGTGAAGACGCCGACTTTTCATATAAGAAGAAGGGTAATCCAAATCTTTCAGATGCCTCTTTAGCAGTTTCTTTGGCAAGCTTATCAGCTTCTTCTATTGTCACGTTTCTGATTGGTATAAATGGAATAACATCAACTGCTCCCATTCTAGGGTGCTGTCCTTCATGATTTGTCATATCAATCAGTTCCACAGCCTTTCCTATAGCCTCCAGCATTGCTTCTTTTAATGGCTCAGGCTCTCCTACCACTGTCACAACACATCTGTTGTGTGATTCATCATTGCTGTAATCCAATAATTTAACACCTTTTTTTGCTCTAAAACATCCGACTATTTGCTCGATTTTAGCTAAATCTCTTCCCTCACTGAAATTAGGTACGCACTCGATGATTCGGTCCATTATTTGTCCTCCTGATAGTTCTTGTGTCTATTAAATGCATTTTCAATTAAATTATCATCCGCCACATATGGTATGGTGATGTGATCCTCACCCATAAAACTCTTATTGTATTCGATTGATGTCTCAATGGAGTTTTCGCATCGAGCCCAATTTCGCCTTGAAACGCCTACCATGGTGTCCCAAGGTATCACTTTTCTGATAATCTCATCCACTCGGTCACTGCCATCTAAAACCATGCCAAATCCACCATTTATAGCCTTGCTTATGCCTACGCCACCACCGTTGTGTAGCGCCACCAGACTCATACCTCTTGCTGCATTGCCTGCAAAGCATTGGATAGCCATATCCGCAGTAATATTACTGCCGTCTTTAATATTGGATGTTTCCCTGTAAGGTGAATCTGTCCCACCTGTATCATGATGGTCTCTGCCTAACATAACAGGCCCAATTTCGCCTTCTCTGATCATCTGGTTGAATTTGAGCGCGATATCTCTTCTGCCCAAAGCGTCCTGATAAAGAATTCTTGCCTGGGTTCCTACTACCAATTTATTTTTCTCAGCATCTCTTATCCAAACATAATTATCTCTATCTTGACCTCTTCTGTCAGGATTCATTACAGACATGGCTGCCTGGTCTGTCTTGATTAGGTCCTCATGTTTTCCACTCAAGCAGACCCATCTGAACGGTCCATAGCCATAGTCAAACAGCATCGGTCCCATGATGTCTTCCACGTAAGAAGGAAAAATAAATCCTTCACTTGTATCTGTTCCGTCTTTAGCAATCTCTTTGGCTCCCGCATCAAAAACAGCACGCATAAATGCGTTTCCATAATCAAAAAAGTAGGTTCCTCTCTCGGTTAGAGTTTTTATCAGTTCAAAGTGTCTAATCAAAGACTCATTCACTAGCTTGTTGAAATTTGATTTGTCATTTTTAAGCATTTCAGTTCTCTCTGAGAATGTCAGCCCCTGTGGGCAATAACCTCCATCGTATGGGACGTGACAAGATGTCTGATCACTCAACAATTCAATATGTATATTGTTGTCAACTGCGTATTCCAACAGGTCTACAATGTTTCCATGATATGCAATTGAAATCGGCTCTTTTCTTTCTATATACTCATAGGCAAGATCAAACGTTTCTTTTAAATCAGCTGTTATCTTTGAGACCCAACCCTGGTCCAACCTAGTCTTTATTCTTGAAAGATCAACCTCAGCGACTATTCCGACACCATTGGCAATTTCTATTGCTTTTGGCTGTGCGCCACTCATACCACCAAGTCCAGACGTAACAAACAAATGTCCCCTTAGATCTTGATCATCTGGTATACCCAGTTTCATTCTACCGGCATTTAATATCGTGTTAAATGTACCATGGACTATCCCCTGTGGTCCTATGTACATCCAACCACCTGCTGTCATCTGACCGTAACTGGAAACTCCCATTGCTGCAGCTTTTCCCCAATCATCTGGATTATCAAACATTCCGACCATCAATCCATTTGTTATGATGACCCTCGGACTGGTCTTGTGCGACTTAAATAAGCCCAAAGGATGTCCCGACATTACTACCAATGTCTGTTCATCCGATAATTCCTCCAGATACTTCATAATCAACCTATATTGCATCCAGTTTTGACAAACCTGGCCTGTCTCTCCATAGGTTACCAATTCATATGGATAAAGACTTATTTCAAAATCTAGATTATTGTCTATCATAACTTGAAAAGCTTTGCCTTCAACACATTTGCCCTTGTATTCATCAATGGATTTGCCATAGAGTCTGCCCTGGGGTCTGTATCGGTATCCATATATTCTGCCTCTTGTCAGCAATTCCTCAAGAAACTCCTCAACTACAACCGAATGGTGGTTTTCCGGTAAATACCTAAGAGCGTTTTTTAGAGCTAGTTTTATCTCTCTATCTGTCAATTTTAGTTCTCTCATTGGTGCTCTTCTATACCGTTCATCAAAATCCGGATAATCCGGAAGATCATGATCCAGTTTAATTGTCATCGCATTTGATATTTCTAAATTATCAATCATACAATTCCTCCTGTGGTTGAATCGAAAATTCATTCCATTAAATTCTAAAATAAAAGCGTCTAAAAAACGTCTATGATAATTATACTATGGGAAGATGTTTTTTACAAAAAACAAAAGGAACCGTCCCTTTTGTTTTTTGACGGTCCTTTGTTTCTTCGATTTTTTACTCCACTGATGCTATCAACTCTCCAGCTTCTACCTGTTGTCCAACCTTGACATTTATGTCAATTATTTTTCCTGATAGAGGTGAAAGGATATTGGTCTCCATCTTCATAGCTTCAATGACGGCTATTGGAGCATTTGCCTCTATGGCATCGCCCTTGGCTACAAGCACTTTTATAACCGTGCCAGGTATATTGGATCCAATTTCTCCCTTGTTGTCTTTGTTGGCTAAAACCTTTTGTGTTCCATTTTGAGTAGCCTGAATACTCTCATCTTTAATCTTGACGACCCTTCTGTTGCCGTTTAATTCAAAGACGATATCCCTGTTTCCATCTTTGTCAACTTCTCTTATTTCAACCATTTTCACAACGTAGAATTTACCCTCATCTACTTTGACCTCACAGGTCTCACCTTCTTCAAGTCCATGGAAAAATATATCACTACCCATCAGCTGAAAGTCACCATTATCCTTTTTATGGTTCAAATAATCCTCGAATACTTTTGGGTAAAGTGCATAGCTTAAGCAATCCTTCATAGTGGCATCAATTTCGAATGTCAAATCCAGATAGCTTTTAATTTTGGTAAAATCTTCAGACTCGAGCAGTTCACCCGGTCTGACATATATAGTCTCTTTTCCTTTCAAGACTAGCTTTCTCAGCTCTTCTGGAAAACCGCCCATTGGTTGACCCATCATTCCTTGGAAATAAGAGACTGCTGAATCGGGAAAATCCATGCTAGCTGCTTTTTCGTATATATTATCTGATGTAAGATTGTTCTGAACCATAAAGATGGCCATATCACCAACAACCTTTGAAGATGGCGTCACTTTGACGATATCACCAAGCATTTCGTTGACAGTTTTGTACATTTCCTTTACTTCTTTAAATTTGTGTCCGAGGCCAAAGCTTTCTACCTGTGGTTTGAGATTTGAGTACTGACCTCCAGGAATTTCATATTTATAGATTTCCGCAGTGCCTGATTTAAGCCCAGATTCGAATTTGGAATAAACTGGTCTTACCGCATCCCAATAATCTGAAATCTCTTGAAGCTTATCTAGATCAAGGTTGGTATGTCTAGCTGTATTCTCTAGAGCTGCCACCACAGCATTCAATGCAGGTTGACTTGTCAATCCAGCCATGCTGCTAAATGCCGCATCCGCTATATCGACATCTGCCATTGCAGCCATCAAAACTGTGGCTATGCCATTACCACTGGTGTCATGGGTGTGAAGGTGAATAGGTATGCTAATTTCGTTCTTCAGAGCCTTAATCAGTGTATTAGCAGCCATAGGTTTCAATAAAGCAGACATATCCTTTATTCCTAGTATGTGTGAGCCTGACTTTTCAAGCTGTTTTGCCATATCAACATAGTACTTAAGCGTATACTTATCTTTTCTTGCATCCAGGATATCTCCCGTATAACATATGCATGCCTCCACTACCTTGCCTTGATTCAAAACTTCATCAATAGATACTTCCATTCCTTTTATCCAGTTCAGTGAATCAAATATTCGAAATATATCTATGCCGGATATTGCTGACTGTTTGACGAAATCTCTGATAACATTGTCCGGGTAGTTCTTATAACCCACTGCATTCGATCCTCTCAACAACATTTGAAGCATTATATTGGGCACGGCTTCTCTGATTTTTTCAAGTCTTTCCCATGGATCTTCCTTAAGGAATCTATACGATACGTCATAAGTTGCTCCACCCCACATTTCCAGTGAGAATAGATCTTTTGCAAGATGCGCAATAGCAGGTGCCACTTTTACCATGTCAATGGTACGCATTCTGGTTGCCATTAATGATTGATGGGCATCTCTCATCGTCGTATCGGTAAGAAGTAAACGCCTCTCGTTTTTTACCCACTCGACTAATCCTTTGGCGCCGTACTGGTCCAATATTTGCTTAGAACCACTTAGCGATTTTTCAGATGTGTATTGAGGCACTCTTGGAACATCAAATTGCGGTTTAATGCCTCTTGTTTCATTGACTACCACATTGCCGATGAACTTAAGAATCCTTATTTCGTCATCTCCACCGGTTCTTATATCAAAGAGGTCTGGATTGTCTTGTATAAATCCTGTATCACAATTTCCGGACTTAAACGTCTCATGATTAAGAACATTAAGTAGAAAAGCAATATTGGTTTTTACACCTCTTATCTTGAACTCCTGAAGCGCTCTCGAGGATTTGTTAACAGCGTCCTCAAATGTTCTCCCTAGGGAGGTTACTTTTACTAGCATGCTATCATAATAGGGACTAATGACAGCTCCTGTGAAGCCGTTTCCTCCATCAAGCCTGATCCCTAGACCTGAACTTGATCTGTAGACGTCTATAGTTCCAGTATCCGGTGCAAAGTTATTTGCAGGGTCTTCAGTCGTTACACGACATTGCACAGAAAATCCTCGAACTTGAACATCATTTTGGGATCCAATTCCTATCTCAAGCGAATCCAAGCTGTATCCTTCGGCAACTCTAATCTGCGCCTGGACAATATCGATACCAGTCACCATTTCTGTCACTGTGTGTTCAACCTGAATTCTTGGATTCATTTCTATGAAATAGTGGCTTCCAGAAGAGTCCATAAGAAATTCAACAGTCCCAGCACTACGATAATTCACAGCTCCAGCGATCTTCAAGGCATCATTACAGATTTTTTCCCTTTGCTCATTCGTGAGACATATTGCAGGAGTGAACTCAATTACTTTCTGATGTCTTCTTTGAATCGAACAATCTCTTTCGTACAAGTGAACTAGATTTCCGAATCCATCTCCTAAAATCTGCACCTCTATGTGCTTTGGTTTTTCGATATATTTTTCTATGAAAATATCATCTATCCCGAATGCTTTTTTAGCCTCATTTTTGGCGCTGATAAACTCAGCGATCAGGTCTTTTTCCTGTCTGACAATACGCATACCTCTTCCACCGCCGCCTGCAGACGCCTTTAGTATCACTGGATAGCCACAAAAATCAGCAAATTCTTTTGCCTCGGCATCCGATGTGACTGCTCTTTCTATACCAGCGATAGTGGGCACACCTACTTGATTTGCAACCATTTTAGATTTTATTTTATCACCAAGTTTATCCATCATGTAGTGAGTCGGTCCAATAAACTCAATACCAGCTTCTTCACATTTTCGAGCAAATTCAGAGTTTTCAGCAAGAAAACCGTATCCTGGATGTATAGCATCAACACCCTTCGTAACCGCAAGATTAATAATCTCGTCTATACTTAAATAAGCTTCTACAGGTCCCTTATTTTTGCCTATCCTGTATGACTCATCTGCTTTACTTCTAAACAATGAATTCTTATCCTCTTCGGAATAAATCGCTACCGATCTAATGCCTAATTCTCTACAAGCCCTAAATACTCTTATCGCGATCTCACCTCTGTTTGCAACAAGAATACGTTTGAATTTCTTCATAATTTCACCACCAATTATATTTTTAATAAATGATTAAAACAAAAGTGGAGCATAAAACTCCACCAATCAAGTCCTAATTAGATATTAGGATAACAAATTTAAATTAGTTTTTCAAGCATTATTTTTAATTAATTTAATTATTTCATCTTTAAACTTATTTGTATTCAGTTTTCCGTTTATGGAATACGTTTGCTTTCCATTTTGATACATCATTTTTAAGGCGTTTTCTATTAGTTTTTCTTCATTTTTTAGACCCATAAAACCAAGCATCATACACCCTGAAAGTATAGCCGATGTTGGATTGGCTATTCCAAGTCCAACTATATCAGGTGCTGTCCCATGAACTGCTTCAAAGACCGCGATGTCGTCGCCTATATTTGCTCCAGGTGCATATCCAAGACCTCCCACCAATCCGGCGCATAAGTCAGACAAAATATCACCATAAAAGTTTGGAGCAACAAGAACGTCATATTTATAAGGATCCATAACCATATCCATACACAAAGCATCAATAATCTTGTCATTAAACTCTATTGCATTGTAGTCCTGAGCAATTTTTTTAGCTGATTTAAGAAACAATCCATCTGTGAGCTTCATAATATTAGCCTTATGTACAGCTGTCACTCTTTTTCTGTCATTTCTTTGCGCATAGTCAAATGTGAATTTAACAATTCTTTCGCTTGCTTTTCCCGTAATAATTTTTTTGGTCAATGCGGTATCATCATCAATCATCTCTTCCTGTCCAATATATAGTCCTTCAGTGTTCTCCCTAACGATTACTATATCCAGGTCATTGTGAAGGGCTTCAACACCCTTGAATGATTTGATAGGTCTTAGATTTGCATAGAGATCAAGTCGCTTCCTGATTTCTACATTGACACTTCTAAAACCTTCTCCTACAGGTGTACCTGTGGGTCCCTTAAGTGCAATTTTATTTCTCTTTATGCTTTCAACAGTTCCCTCTGGTAATGGCGTACCATATTGTTCAAGAATATCCGCTCCTGCTACCTGAACATCCCATTCAATCACATTTGTAGCCGCATCAATTATTTCTCTAGTCGCATTGATTACCTCATAGCCAATACCATCTCCATAGATTAAAGTAACTATCATAACACATCTTCTGTTTGTTCGTAACCAGTAATAACCGCTTTTACGAAAACATCTCCAAATACAGATTCAACAATCCTTCTCATTTCATTATCACTCAAAGATGTGGTCCTTCCTTTTTCATATTCCGCACCCACCAGATTTTTCACAAGATTGACTCGTTTGTCTTTTTTCTCAACTCTTACTCCCTCTTTCAGATTATAATAGAGATTAATCCACCCGGATATTCCTGCGGCACCGGAGTATTGATTGACAACAATTCTTATGCTTTTGTCAAATATTTTTTTGCTGTCAAAGGAATTATATATACTCTCGTTTTTCATGATTCCATCGGCATGAATTCCTGCGCTTGTTGCATTAAATTCGGTTCCAAGAAAAGGCATTTTTGAATGTATCTTGTATCCAAACTCCTTTTCAAAGAACAATACAACATCATTCAATTGCTCAAAGTTGATCTTGTTTTTGGGTGTTTTAAGTTGATGATACTCAACCAGCATCGATTCCATCGGACAATTACCGGTTCTTTCCCCTATACCCAGCAGTGTTGTGCTTACAGATGATGCGCCATACATCCATGCAGCTGTTGAATTTGCTGTGCAGTAGTAATAATCATTATGTCCGTGCCATTCCAGTTGTGAAGAATCCAATCCAGCTGTGTTTTTTATGTAATACATAAGACCTGGAACACTTCTTGGTAGCTTATGGCCATTAAAAGGTTTACCTACTCCTAGGGTATCGCATATTCTGAATTTTATTTTGATGCCTGCCTGATTCCCCATTTCGTTAATTGCTTTAACTAGTGGTATTACAAACCCGAATATATCAGCTCTAGTTGTGTCTTCCAGATGACACCTGGGTATGATTCCGTACTCCAATGCTTTTTCAACAGCACTTAAATAAAGAGAAAAAGCTTGATTCCTATTTTTATTCAATTTCTGAAAAATATGATAATCAGAACTGGACATCAAAATGCCTGTTTCTTTGACACCACATTCTTTTGCAAGTTTCATGTCATCAATGTTCGGTCTTGTCCATCCAGTAATTTCGGGGAATCTGTACCCCAAAGCCTGACACTTCTCTAAAGCCTTTCTATCTCTATCTGAATACATAAAAAACTCCGCTTGCCGAATAATGCCATTATCATTATCCAGTATATGAAGCGTCTTGAAAAGTCTTTCAATCTGATCAACTGAAAAAGATTCCATGGACTGTTGTCCATCTCTGAATGTTGTGTCAGTAATCCAAATGTCTTCTGGTAGATCATAGGGTAATGTGACATTGTCAAACTGACTTACCGGAAAATTGCTATAAGGGAATATTTCATTATAATAATTTGGTTTTATTACATCTAATACTTTTGAATAATTGTTTTCCATGGCTTGATTTTCCTCCCCTTGATATGCAAGTAATATTCATGCAGATTCATTAAGATTCAAAAAAATATGCTTTACTTGCCTTATATATGATTTATGTAGTAATTTTAGCAGATTAAATAATAGGTGTCAATAATTAAATGCAAGATACATTAAATATCTTGCATTATTCAATGATTTAACTATTGGATATTTATTTGAACCAAGAAATATTTACTCGATGTAGTCACTTGATGAACTCAACTGCATTTTGTCTGTATCTGACAGGCACATGTTGATACTGAGCTTTTAAGTTTTCTCTTTCCTTTATCGATATATGCTTGAAGTATGACTTCCACAACTTTCGGATATTATCTTCAGTGGAATCCGTCACAAAAGTCACATCATCAAAGTCTGCTATTACTGTTGATCCTTCATAATATAGGGCTGCTAGTTTTCTACCTTCATCAAATATAATAAATCTCTCATTCTTGAGTCTATCTGCAAAATGTCTGACAATAACTTCAGTAATATTGTGATCAGGCATATATTTTGCAAATAAAACGCCTTCTAATTCGGAAAATCTCAAGAGTCCGGTAAACCGATGGACCTCCACCGAGACCTGTTTGTAAATCTTACAAATAGGATGGACACAGGGATGCTCAAAGAAGACAGTAATATCCTTCTTCTCCTTGAAACCAAATTTTACAAAATCAAGAATTATCTTTCCTTTGTTTTTATCATTAGACAACGATACGTAGTAAATATATCTTAATGCTGTTTTTGAAATAAGACGCTCAATTGCTTCAGAAACCTTTTTAGCCTTTACATCCTCCGGATAGATGATTCTGTTTTCATTCACCATGCTTACCTGGTAGTAGGAAGCTTCAAAGATGTTGTCAGCCTTTTGTGAATAATAATGTTCATATAGGCATGTCAGCAGTCCATTAAAAGAGCCATCATACAAATAATCCATCTTTACCTCCAAAACGATAATTGCCTGCTTTCTTCCATATCGCCAAGCTTGTATTTAATAATCTCTGGATTCAAATCGATTCCTCCAAAATACCTACCTTGGCAAGTTATGAAATATTTTGCCCGCTTGAGAACAACTCCCATTTTTTTTAGTCCTTCATAAGTGACTGGAGAAAGCCTTCTCTGCTCAATGATTCTCTTGGCAGAAACTGGTCCGATGCCAGGTATCCTCAAGAGTCTATCATAAACGACCTTATTAACTTCTATTGGAAACTGATCCATATTATTGAAGGCCCAGGAGATCTTAGGATCAAAATCGAGATCCAGATTTTGGTTTTTCTCGGATAGCAGTTCTTTCGCATCGAATTTATAGAAACGCATCAGCCAGTCTGCCTGATATAATCTATGTTCTCTCTTCAAAGGTGGTGCTGTGGCGATTGATGGTAGATTGGGTTTATCTACAACCGGAATATAGGCCGAATAGAAAACACGTTTCAAATTATATTGATCATAAAGGCGTTGTGATGCAGACAGGAAGACATGGTCGGTGTCATTTGATGCGCCAACCATCATTTGAGTAGATTGACCAGCTGGAATAAATTTCGGGGCATTCTTATAGATTCTTCGATCGTTTTGATTTGTGATGATTTTGTTGCCGAGATCTGAAATTGGAAGCAGTAGACTCTTCAGGTTTTTTTGTGGGGCTAGAATTTTCAAACTGTCTTGTGTGGGTAATTCAATATTGAGGCTTAATCTGTCGGCAGAAAATCCCGCTCTTCTAATTAGATTAATGTCAGCGTTCGGTATTGCTTTTACATGAATATAGCCATTGAAAAGATATTTGTTCCTTAGCAGTTCCAGTGTTCGACATAGATTCTCCATAGTGTGATCCGGGGTTTTGTCAATGGCTGAGCTTAGAAACAGTCCCTCGATGTAATTTCTTTTATAGAATTCCATCGTAAGTGTAGCAATCTCTTCTGGCGTGAAAGAAGCTCTTGGAAAATCATTGGTGATTCGATTGCAGCAATAATGACAATCATACACACAATCATTGGACATTAGGATCTTAAGCAATGAAACGCATCTCCCGTCAGCAGTCCATGTATGGCAAATGCCGGATGCTGATGAACTGCCAATACCCTTGCCATTGTTATTTCTTTCAACTCCACTTGAGGAACAGGACACGTCATATTTTGCAGCTTCTGCTAATATTTCCAACTTGGCTAGTATTTTTTCCATAAAAAAACCTCTTCAAAATCACATCATTATCCATTATATCAATTGATACAGAATAAGTCAAACATATGTTCTGTTTATGTGAGATGAAGAGTTTAACTATTTTCCTTCTTTATCAAGCCATTCTTCTATTGCTAGTGCTGTTTTTTCAGGATCGGCTAATCCACTCAGGGTTAACTGGTAATCATATTTATCTGATTTATTGGTATATAGAGGATCATAGTAATTAACCATTAAATCAGAAATTGCGTCACTTATATTTCCTTCTTGTATAGATTTTGATAATATGTTCAGTTTTTCCTTGGACATGTACTTTTTTAGATAAGACAGTGATTGCAGTATCTCTACCTGATAATCTTTCTTTTGGGTGTAATCATCCTTAATCACTTGAACTCGATAATCTAATTCCTCCTCAATCAAAATGTGAACACCTGTTTTCATTTTTTCATGTATGTAACCTGGTATTAGCACATTGCCGATTTTCCTACTTTCTGCTTCAACAAAAATATTCTGGGTTTTATATGACTGCATCTGATGGAATATATTGGATTCGAATTGTTTCTGGTTGTTGCAAGGTCCAAGTCCCACACTTCCCAACACTGATCCTCTGTGGTTGGCCGCACCTTCAAGGTCCAATACATCTAATCCATGATTTTTGAGACTTTTTAATATTTTTGTCTTCCCCGTGCCAGTATTGCCGTGTAAGACGATGTAGTTCAAGTCGTTATTCAGCTTAGGCAGATTTTCGATTATATAGTTTCTATATCGTTTGTAACCACCATCAAGCTTCAGAACCCCCACACCTATAGATGAAAATGCTGAGGCAAAGAAAGTACTTCTATAGCCTCCTCTTGCACAATATGCAATTAGTTGTCGCTCATGGCTGTCTTTCAAACTGAGAATCATTTCATATATTTGAGGCAATCTGGCTGAAGCGAACTGAATACCAAGCTTTCTTGCCTCGCTTACGCTTTCATTCTTATATGCTGTACCTATTATTCTTCTTTCTTCATTCCTAAACAGAGGGATGTTGACTGCTCCAGGTATATGAGCTTCGTCGTACTCCCCCTCACTTCTAACATCTATGAAAACTGTATTTTTTTTTATTTTTTCAAATGGAATTTCAAGAAACATTTTTTACCTCAACCAATCTATGTTCATATGTACGGTGTCGTTATAATTGATCATGCTAAATCTTCCATCAATGTAGTCTATTTCCGTCAGACTGCAATTGTCAACCACATTTCTAAACCATGATGACGGGTCAGCCTTTTCTATCATGTAGGAAGTCAGACCTTTAATAGTCCCACCATGGGCTACTATCAGAATCGTTTTATCTGCATATTCTTCTACTATTCTCTCGAATCCATTCTTGACTCTATCATAAAATTCATTGAGGGATTCACCACCAGGATATCTGAAATTCAATGGATCTGAATGCAGTTTAGCCTTAAGCTCTGGGTGTTTCTGCCATATTTCATTGAAGGTAAATCCTTCGAAAATTCCGCAGTTTATCTCTTTTAGGCTATCATCCTTTTTTATTGGAATACTTCTGTCTTTTAGAATTATCATGGCTGTTCTATATGCACGATAAAGAGGGCTTGTAATCACAAAGTCAAAATGCGTATCCTTAAGTCGGACCGACAGTCTTTCAGCGCCCCTTACGCCTTCATCTGTAAGAGGAGAATCCATAGAACCCTGTATTATCCTTTCTCTGTTCCACTCCGTCTCTCCATGTCTTGTTATATAAATTTTCATTGTACCTCCATTAATCAACCAATCCGACTATATGTCCCAGTTCTTAACTATATCTCGATTCGGGGAAAATATATAGTAGATTAGTGTTATGCTTTCATTATATTTTGTTATTTTAAATTTGCCAGACATCTGAATAGGGAAAAAGTCCTGCTGTTCGTTTCTAATGTATGGTAAGCCATACTGCAAATAATTTAGGTTGAATTGTTCGTATTGATGGTACAGGCTATTGGTTGTAATAGTTAAATCGACATAATGGTTTCCATCCACACTACTAATCAAATTGATTGTATAATCAGTAATGATATTATCGTTTTCTAATCCCAGTGATCCTGCCACTAGAAAATCATAGTCGTACTCAGGCACCTTCAGAATTTCTTCCAAATCAAGGTCACCATCATCGTTGAATCCATAAAAGCCTGTCTCATTCTGCCTGATGACATAGCAACCAAAAAAACTGTTGAAATAATGGCTATTAGGATCGAGTATAGTCGATGATCCTTTTTTGAAATCTCCATATGAATAGTAGATCAGCAGATCTACATCTTTTTTGATGTAATTGGAAAAGGTATTATCCACATATGCATTAATAAGAGGATACCAATCTCCTTGTGGCCTGGTAAGACTCAGGTCTGACAATTGAACCAGTCCGGATTTCATAATATTATCTTGATTGTTAATAGTCATGACAATAAGGCTGATTATATAATAGCTATTCAAGATTAAAGCTGTTATGAGAATCAATAACATTAAGTGGACGACTCTTTTTAACATTTCATCCTTATAATCAACTGTTTCTAGTGAATACGTACAATCCCGCTATGACTATTATACCTCCGACGATAGTTTGAAGTGATGGTGTTTCACTTAAAAAAGCAAACGCCATAATACTGGCTAAGACTGGTTCTCCTAAAGTAGCTGTTGATACAAATGTGGAGGTGGTGTGCTGCAGCATCCAGTTATAGATCGTATGCCCCAACCCTGAGCTAACAAGACCATGTGAAACCAATAGCGTGAGGCTTGTAGCCGATTTATATGCAAGGTCAATTCTTAGGAATATGGATAATGCCAACAAAAAGATTGCTGATGAGGAGTAGGTTACAAATACATAGTCTACCAACGCCATGTTCTTTCTTACATTTCTTCCGATAATGAGATAACCTGCAACTAATATAGCCCCTAAAAAAGCCAGAAAATCTCCGTAAATTGCATCCCCTGATACCTTGAAATCTCCTGCCGAAATGATTACTGCCCCTATTATAGTGACCAGAATTCCAATAATCTGTATTTTTAGGACGCGTTCCTTCAGAATAAGCACATTGTAACTTGCAACAAACAGTGGACTAAGTGAAACAAGAACAGTGGAACTGGATACTGTAGTATAGCTTAGAGAGCTAATCCAAGTCGCGAAATGACCTGCCAGAAAAAAACCACTGACTATTGCCAATAAAACACCTTTTTTGTTCAAAGTGGATTTATTCCTAAAATAATTGATCGTAAATGGAATCATAAAGAAAAAAGAGGCTGTCAGAAGTCTATATGTAGCGATTGCTATAGGTGGAGCATCTATGATGCGAATGAACATTGAAGACATAGATGAAAATATCAAACCTATAAACACAAAATACTTAGATGGCGATTTCTCCATAAGCTCTCCTGGTTTGTCCAATTTAAAATATTATAGCACTATTCAAATTATTTGACAAAAAACAAAAGGAACCGTCCCTTTTGTTTTTTGTTAGTTTTTATAGCTGTGGACGGGTGCGGGTATCCTGCCACCTCTTTTTATAAAGGCTTCACTCGAGAAGTTGTTGACTGCCATGATTGGCGCTCTTCCCAGTAATCCTCCAAAAAACGCTTCCTCACCGACATCTTTGCCGTAAACCGGTATGATACGAACTGCTGTTGACTTGTGATTGATGACACCGATCGCACACTCATCCGCAATGATAGCCGAAATGGTGCTAGCTGTCGTTTTTCCAGGGACTGCAACCATATCCAGCCCTACAGAACATACACATGTCATTGCCTCAAGCTTGTCCAAAGTAATCGCGCCTGTTCTCACTGCCTCCATCATTCCCTCATCTTCGCTTACGGGGATAAAAGCACCGCTCAGACCACCTACATGCGAAGAGGCCATGATTCCACCTTTTTTGACAGCATCATTCAACAGCGCTAGTGCAGCAGTCGTGCCATGGGTTCCACATCTTTCAAGTCCCATCTCTTCCAGGATTCTAGCGACACTGTCCCCTATCTCTGGGGTTGGTGCCAAAGACAGATCCATTATGTTGAAGGGGACATTCAGTCGTCTGGATACCTCTCTAACTAGAACCTCTCCTGCCCTAGTGATTTTAAAGGCAGTCTTTTTGATGGTTTCTGAGACAACATCGAAGGATTCACCTCTTATATCTTCAAGCGCTGCTTTGACCACCCCTGGTCCACTGACGCCAACACTTAGGGATGTCTCGTATTCTCCTATTCCGTGAAATGCACCGGCCATAAAGGGATTATCTTCTACTGAATTAGCAAATACAACCAGTTTTGCACAGCCCAAGCTATCTTTATCTCTTGTGAGATAAGCAGTGTTCTTGATGATTTCTCCCATCAACCTCACCGCGTCCATATTGATACCCGCTCTGCTTGTTGCAACATTGACAGATGCACATACCTTGTTTGTGCTAGCGAGAGCCTCTGGAATAGAATTAATCAGAATTTCATCGCCTTTTGTAAATCCCTTTTGTACCAAAGCGGAAAAACCACCCAAGAAATCAACCCCTACAGTTTCAGTTGCCTTATCCAATATCCGTGCAAACTCGACATAGCTTCTATCCATACTTGCACCGGCAATCAGAGATATAGGTGTGACTGATATCCTTTTATTGATGATTGGTATCCCATACTCGCGCTCAACATCTTCTACAGTCTTTACTAGTTTCTCTGCTTTTTTTGTAATCTTGTCGTAGATTTTTTGTCTGGCGATTTCACCGTTTTCATGGGCGCAATCGAATAGGGATATTCCCATGGTAATGGTCCTGATATCAAATTTATGCTTTTCCACCATACTTATGGTTTCCATTATATTGTTTCTGTTAATCATATCCTGCCTCCTAAATCTCGTGCATTCTCTTAAAGATATCTTCTCTTTGTACTCTTATGGATAATTGCATTTCTTCTTCCACTACGGATAGCTTCTGTTGAAGTTCCTCGATTGAGATCTCCATTTTCTTCAAATCCACCAGCATGATCATTGTAAAATACTCTCTCATAACTGTCTGGTTAAGGTCGAGGATATTGACCAGACATTGAGCCAAGACCCCTGAGACTCTGGCAATAATCCCTACCTTATCTTCTCCGATGATTGTTAAAACAGCTTTCATTTTATACGCCTCCTTAATAAAAAACGGACACAAAAAGGCCCGCAGAATAAAAAACTAATCTGCCTCTGTCCTTTTACCTGAGAGTTTCACCTTTCGGCTTTCCCCTTCGGTGCTCATATAGAGTCTCTCCAGAGGTTTGTCCAGAAACGGTCATCACATGACTTCCGCAACCTTCAACCAATATTCAATTGAATAATAGTGTTAGTATATGCCATTACAAAAAAAAATACAAGTCTAAAATAAATGAACTATAATGCCTTGGACAATACCTATCATGAAACCAAGAATACCACCAAGCACCTCAATATACCTCAGTTCCTTTTTTGCAATTTCATAGGCTAAAGCCTCGAGCTTACCGAGGTCAAAGGAATTGATTCTCTCTTCCACTATTTTACTTATTTTTATATCTTCCTGAGCTTTCTCTCCCAGGTCGACAATCATCTCCCTGATTTTTCCCTTGCCTTCATTCTCTATTGCCTTGTCTATGTAACCCAGAACTATATTCTTAAAACCAATCAACAATGGATATTCCATAATCTTGTTGGATATAATCTTTTTGAGATCAAACTTGATTGTATTGAGGAGGCTCTCGATTCGCTCCTCTGTGGCAAATTGCCCAATAATATCATCCAAATCAATCAGTTCGGTTTCAACGGTCTCGCCTATACTAACCGCTATATCAGCCTGTCTCTTAGGTATTACCCCTTGGATCTTAAAACCAAGGATTGGAATCCTTATCTCATTGTAGGGCCTGAAAAGCATTTTAATTGCCAAAACATTTGCTATATAACCAATAGCAGAACCTATAACTGCAAGTATCAGAATCTTTATTAGTATAGGCGAGACAGTTGAAACCGAACTGATTGATTTGGATGATATTATTGAACAATTTGTCACAGAGGAGAGAATCGAGAGTCTCCTCAATACAATCAAGTTT
>JAHRFV010000208.1 GCA_019084435.1 Dethiosulfatibacter sp. | reverse complement strand
GTCAGACCAGAGATTTGCCTTCCGGCTTCCTTCAGATTCGCAATCACTCACGACACCCTTGCCTTTGGCTATGTCTTTCCCACTACTAGGGCAGACTTGGGACTTTAACCCTTAAGATTGTGCCCATGCTGGGCACACTAGTAAAAGGAGAATTCAAATCGAATTCTCCTTTTTTATCGAAACATATCCTGCAATGATTTCTCATAGGGTGGATATACAATTCCTTTTTCAGTGATAATAGCAGTAATATATTTCGCATCAGTCACATCGAATGCTGGATTATATGTTTTGATGCCCTTAGGTGCCATGGGCTTCACATACCAAGATTCATAAATTTCCTCGCCTTTTCTGAGCTCTATTTCTATTCCTTCACCTGTCTTGGTCTCCATGTCTATAGTTGATAAGGGTGCGTGGATATAAAATGGAATTCCATACTCCTTTGCCAGTATTGCTACACCTGAAGTTCCGATTTTATTAGCTGAATCCCCATTTGCCGCAACTCGATCACAACCCACTAATACAGCATCAATCCATCCATTTTTCATTACAATGGAAGCCATATTATCACATATGAGGGTAACATCCACTCCTGCTTCGTTCAATTCCCAGGTTGTAAGTCTTGCTCCTTGCAATAATGGTCTAGTCTCATCAGCAAACACTCTAAAGTCATATCCTCTTTCCTTGCCTAGATAGATTGGTGCTAATGCAGTACCATATTTGGATGTCGCGATTGTTCCTGCATTACAATGCGTCAATAATCCCATTCCTGGTTTTAACAAGCTCAGCGCGTTTTCACCTATCATTCGACATACTTCCTCGTCTTCTCGTCTAATGGTTTCTGCTTCCTCTCTCAAAGCCAGCTTGATTTCAGATACAGGCTTATCTTTATTTTTGATTAGGCAATTCTCCATCCTGTCTAGTGCCCAGAAGAGATTGACTGCTGTTGGTCTTGAAGAAGCAAGATATGCCTTAATCGATTGAAACTCTTCTGAAAAAGTATCGAAATCAATAGAAAAGCTTTGGTTCATCACCACGTAAATACCATAAGCAGCTGCTATACCAATAGCTGGCGCACCTCTAACTTCCAGTTTGTTGATGGCTTCCCATATCGATTCTTTTGTTGTATGGGTTTTGTAAACCGTTTCATTTGGTAGCGCTGTTTGATCTAGTATAATGACTGCTCCCTTTTCATCGTCCAACCTTGATGCCATTATCTTCAATATTTCTTTATTCATAGCCTCCTCCCCTCTTCCTCAATTCTGTTTAGCTTTGATATTTCAATATTAGTCAATGGATTGAAATGTCTAATTGTGTATTTTGCATACATTGATATTTTAGCATAATGCTCTAGTGATTCCATTCTGTAATATGCTTCATAAATACTGTCACCCCATGTCAAAACACCGTGGTTAGCCATCAGTACAGCCTTGTTTTTTTTAACATATGGTGCTATCGCTTCGGGCACTTCGTCTGTTCCCGGTGTCGCATATGGAGCAACGTGGACTGTTCCTAGCATCACCACTGCTTCAGGCAATAGATTAGGTTGAAGTTCTATTCCTGCCACAGCAAAGGCTGTAGCAACAGGAGGATGTGCATGCACCACACCACTAATCTGCTGATTCTCCTTGTAAACCCTTAGATGCATTTTGATTTCAGAGGATGGCTTTAAAGTACCTTCTACAACTTCTCCATTCATCCTTATTTTCACTAACATTTCCTCAGTCATGAAACCTTTTGACAGGCCTGTTGGTGTACAAATAATCTCGTCTTCACCTGTTCTTACTGATATATTACCGTCATTGGCAGCAACAAAGCTTTTTGAGTATAGTCTTTTACCGATTTCACAGATAGCCTTTCTTGCATCTTGTTCAGTCATATAGTTTAAAACACCTGACACTTCGTTTCCTCCTCTAAAGTTTATCCTGTTAGCTATATTAGTAGTATTTCATTGATAAAGTTGCTTGTCAATAAAAATTCTTTATATGATATAATCAAATTACATGCCATTGTGGTATAATCAAATCAAAATGATAAAAGGATACCACCTATGCTTGTGAAGAGAGTAAATGATTTTTCTGAATGGATGAATCGAAAATACAAAACTACATATCTAGTGATTTCATTAATAATATTTACATTGTTTATGATAGCTGTGTTGCCTAATGTGTCAGAGACGACAAAAGAGATTACTGGTACAAATATCTCACCGGACACTTCTTTTTTCTACACATCACAGAAACTTTATGATATTGCCGAATCCTATGGCGAAGCAGGAAGGGCTTATTATATTAGAAGTCGCTTCAGTTTTGACATCGTCTGGCCAATTGTATATTTGTTCTTTCTCGTAACAATGATGACTTTCTTATTTAATAGCTCTCTCCATCTGATTCCTTTCTTGGGTGTTTTTTTTGATTTTCTGGAGAACCTTGGAGCCTCTTATGTCATGTTCCGTTATCCTCTAGATACCGGATTTATAGCAACGATAACACCAATTTTTACATTGCTGAAATGGATTTTTATTTATATTAGCTTTGGACTCATACTTGCAGGTCTTGTTAGACTGATCTATTGCAAACTCCTGATGGAATTTAAGAAAAAATAAACAAGGCTAAGTCTCTGACTCAGCCTTGCTGTATTGTATATCAATCTCTAATAACCCACTTTATCCTTTCCCTTCAAGCTCAATATCTCTCTTGCTTCATCTGCTGTAGCTACTTCTCCACCGACCGCTTCAATGATCTGTCTGATCTGAGTGACTTGCTCGCCGCTGTTTTTGGCAAGGACCCTCGGCTTTAGATAGACGTTATCTTCCAAACCGACTCTCACATGCCCACCCATAGATAATGCAGCACTGGTCATGTAGAATTGGTTTTTACCTGCTGCAGCAACAGACCACTCGAACATATCTCCCAATTGCTGCTTGGCTTTTTTCACCATGAAGGTGAGATTGTCTGTTTCTGCCGGTATACCTCCCAGGATGCCCATGACAAATTGAAGGTATATCGGTTTGGTCAGCAAACCAACTTCCTTGAAATAAGCAAGATTGTTGATCATGCCTATATCATACACCTCAAACTCAGGTATGGTGCCATTGGCATACATAGTCTCAACGTAGGTTTTGATACCTTTGAAAGTATTGGAAAAAATTAGGTCTTCAGTAGATTCAAGATAAGGAATTTCCCAATCGTATTTTGGCTTAAGCCTTATAGCTGCTGGTGCAAGAACAAAATTGATAGATCCAGAGTTACATGATGCCAGTTCAGGCTTAAGGACTGTGACTGGTTTAAGTCTTTCCTCGATGGTCATTCCCAGACCCCCTCCTGTTGTCACACAAACCACTAGGTCCGATTGCTCTTTGATGCCTTTTGCAATCTTGACGAATAGATCAATATCAGATGTTGGTTTGCCATTCTCTGGATTTCTGGCATGAATGTGGACTACTGCCGCGCCTGCTCTGTAGGCAGTTAAGGCATCAGCTATAATCTGGTCAGGCGTGATAGGCAGATACTCGCTCATACCCGGTGTATGGATACCTCCTGTAATGGCTGCAGTGATAATTGTTTTTTTCATATTATTTACCTCCACTTATTGACACATAGTGTCTATTCAAAATCTAATACTAGATATGATTACGAGCAAATTCCGTTAATTTTTATCAACAGGGTTCTTGGGTTCATTACAAATAATTAAGAATAAACATATAAAATGGAATGAAAAACAAGCCCATAACTGTTGTCAAGGAAATTGCAAAAGCGACGTACTTGGAATCTGTACCATACATCTCTGACACCAGAGAGGTTTGTACCATTGCTGGCATAGCAGCCATAATCACCATCACTTGGGTGGATAGTTTGTCCAATTGAAACAATCTTGTCATTAAAAACATGACTGCCGGTGATGCGATAAACCTTAAAAACAAAACGCCAAATATGGATTTTTCAAACTTATATTTCTTGAAGTCTATTTCATAAATTATTCTTCCAACAAAAATTGCTGCCAATGGCGTTACAGGTCTTCCCAGATAACTTGCCACTGTCAATACCAAGGCTGGAGGCTTCAAGTCTACAGACAATAACAGGATAGAGAGAATCAAAGCCACAAATGGGGCATTGAATATTTTTCTAATATTATCTGAAATTCTGACCGTCTTCATATTTCCATCTCTCATAATTCTTGGTGCGCAAATGCCCCAAAAGAAAAATGAGTTGGCTATGTAATAAAACAAGATGTATGGTAGACTGATATCACCAAAAAGGCTCAGTACAATAGGCATACCAAAAAATAAGCTGTTTGAGACAGATGACATGGAGACAAAACTGCCGGATTTGATTTTTTCAAGTTTAATGACTTTGGAAACTATCTCCGATAGAACAAATACCACAATCATCGATAGAACTCCTATGAAAACGAATCGTATGGTTTCACCTATCATCTCCTTGGGAAACATTTGAAAAAAGTTTGTCAGGGTCAGTGCAGGTATTGAGATGTTGATGATAAACTTATGGATGAACCGTTTGCCTTCAGTATTTAACCATCCCACGTAAGACATGAGCCAACCAACACCTATCATTATGATCATAATAAATACTGTTTCCAGAGACTTAATAATCAATTGATTCCTCCGTCAAGTAGTCGAGAGCTGCTTGAGACATGACTAACATAGAAATTTTTAAATTTTGATCATTCCATTGAAACTCAGGGCTGTGATGAACCACCTCTGTCCCTTCAGGAGCTATGCCTACAAAGAAAAAGCAAGAAGGTACTTCCTCTGAAAAGAATGCAAAATCCTCCGCACCCATAGAAGGTTCTTTAGGTTCTATGACTTGTTCTTGGTTCAATACTTTTTTAGCTGCTTTTTTTACCAGTTCTGCAAGAGAATAATCATTGACAACAGGTGGCAATGCAAAATCCTCAGCTATGATAAACTCGTAGTCAGCACCTTGTGAGTGTGTTATACCTTTTAATGTTTCTTCCATCTCTCTGATTATCCAACTTCTGAGTTTCGTATCAAATGTTCTTATTGTACCGCTTACCTCGACCTCATCAGGAATGGTATTATACTCACTAATAGCATTTAAAGAACAATAAGAAACCACTGCAGGATTAAATGGATTCTTTTTTCTGCTGATAATAGACTGCATATTGTTGATAGCTTGAACCGTTATCATAATCGGGTCTATACATAGATGAGGCATAGCAGCATGGCCCCCTTTTCCGATAACTTTAAAGATGAACTTATCAGGTGCTGCCATAAAGGGTCCACCTTTTATATGTACTTCACCTTCCGAAACAGAGCCCCAAAAATGAAGTCCAATGGCTGCATCAACTGTTGGATTTTCAAGCACACCTAGATTAATCATTGCTTTAGCGCCACTATCATACTCCTCATCCGGCTGGAAAACAAATTTAACAGTTCCGTGCAGTTCATCTCTCATTTGACTCAGAATCATCGCAACACCCAAAAGATTAGCTGTGTGTCCATCATGACCGCATGCATGCATTTTCCCTTTTATTTTTGACGCATATTCAAGTCCAGTGGTTTCCTGTATCGGCAAGGCATCCATATCAGCTCTAAGCATTAGGGTTTTTCCAGGATACTTGCCCTTCAGCAGTGCTACCATACCAGTTTTTTCAATGTTTTCTGTGACTTCGAAATTTAAGGCTTTTAGAATCTCGGCAACTTTTTTTGATGTTTCGTACTCTTCATGTCCGAGTTCAGGATTCATGTGAAACTGATGCCTAAGATCCACAACCTTTTCATAATACTGTTCACACAGCAATTCTATTTTTGTTGATGTCATCCATCTCACTCCTTTTTATAGTTCAATTACAACACCAAAGTTATCCTGATTAGCTTTGGACAACAGTTCTTTTGCTGTGATCAAGTCCTGAGCCGCTAGTCCACTTGCGTCAAATAGTGTTATTTCACTTTCTGAAAGTCTTCCCGGATTTTCACCGTTAATTACTTTCCCAATCTCGCAAATAATGTCATCCTTGGAGAATACTCCTTTCTTAATAGGGATTTCCATTTCTCCTGTCTTGGATGTTTTCTCAATATCGTCTGCAAACACTCTTGCAACTGCAAATATATTCTCATCTATTTCCTGTTTCCCAACCATGTCTGCTCCCATACAAGTCAGGTGTGTACCTGGTTTTAACCATTCTTTCATAATCATAGGTTCTCTGGAAGGTGTAGCTGTGATAATAATGTCTGCATTCTTTACTGCACTCTCGATATCAGAAACAGGATTAAACACTATATCATACTTTTTCGTCAATTCATTATAAAGATCAGAACCATTTGCAAACCTGGACAAGAAATCATTGAAGAGTCTCTCTTTTATGGTCTCGCAGAATTTCACCGCACTATCATAACTCATCGCATCATAGATATTAACTCGTTTTATACCATCCATGAGCATCAAATGAGCAGCAATTTGATAAGGTGCCTGGTTACCTGCTCCCACCATTAAAATTTCCGTGGAATCTTGTCTTGCCAGATACTTAGTTCCAATTCCTCCTGCAGCTCCGGTTCTCATCCCAGTGATGGACGCACCATCAAGCAATGCTATTGGTGACCCTGTTTTTCTATCATAAAGCATTATGTTGCCAACCAACGTGTCCATACCCTTTTGGGCATTGTCTCCAAACCATGACATCAACTTGAATCCAAAAATCCCAGCTTTATCAATGGTTCCGGATTTAATGTCCATATCCGCCTTGCCTTCTTCGAAATCATAGAATACTGTATCAAACAGAACAATCTCTTTTTCTGCATTCAATATGTATGTTTCTTCAACCGCTCTAACGGCGTCAAGCATATTCAGATGTGTTTCAATATCTTTCTTGCTGATAACTCTTATTTTATTCATTTTATACTCCTTTATCAAGTCAACAATTCTCTCATTAAAGACCCATCAAGATTGCCACCTGTTATGACGATTGCCACCTGTTTCCCTTTAAAGTACTCGGGATTTTCCATCAATGCAGCAACACCGATAGCCCCAGAAGGCTCAGCTACAACCTTTTCTTCTGTCAAAAGATATCCTGTTGCACACCTGATAGTTGTCTCTTGTACCACCAATATATCATCTATACATTCTTTCGCCATTTTGAAGGGGATTTCCGTAACACCTCCGATTAAAGCATCGCAAATACTTTCTTCGGATGGGAACTCCTCATACAATGTATTATCCTCTAAAGATTTAACCATTGCCGGACAAGCTGCTGTCTGCACACCAACTATTCTGACATTAGGTTTCATATGTTTTGCAGCAATGCTAACGCCCGTAATAAGACCACCGCCGCCTATAGGAACCAAAATAATATCTATACCCGGGTTCTGTCTCATAATCTCCAGGCCAACTGTACCTTGCCCTGCAATAAGTTGTTCATCAGAGCATGAATCGATATAAGTCATTTCATATTTTTTCATTTCTTTCATCGCAATAGCGTGTGCCTCATCATAATTGCGTCCAACCTGTACTACGTCAGCACCATAATAGCTGATTCTGTCGACCTTTGACTTTGGTGCTGTCTCCGGAACAAAAACCTTTGCATTCTTAATGCCTAATAAATAGGCAGCATAGCTCACACCAGCACCATGATTGCCCGAGGAAACTGCCACAACGCCTTTGGTTTTTTCTTCATCGGTCAAGGATGACAGCTTGCTCAAAGCACCCCTGACTTTAAAAGCCTTTTGTTTTTGTTGGCTTTCAAGTTTAAGAAAAACCTTTGTACTTTCATCGCTTAATCCAATTGAATAGTCCAAAGGTGTTTCAGAAATATATTTCCCGATTCTTTCTTTTGATTTAATGATATCTTCATATCCTACCATATCTGCCTCCTTGCACAACATTGTGCACCTAATTATATCAAAGTATCGCTTATACAACAATAAACTATTTCTGGTCATCAAATCACATAGATGATAAAATATATAATCAAGGTGTCTATGAAAAAGTAGAACAAAAGCTTGAAATGGGTGGGATTGTTATGTATCAACAACTGATTGTATTCAGTGTTATTTTAGTATCTTTATTTTTGTTTGTTAATGGTAAAGTTCGTTATGATTTCGTTGCACTATTAGCCCTTTTAGTTTTAGCGTTAGCAGGAATTGTACCAGCGAGTAACGCTTTTTTAGGTTTTGGTCATCCCGCTGTCATTACTGTAGCAGCTATTTTAGTTGTCAGCAGTGCGTTATTGAAGACTGGCGCTTTAGATCAACTAGTTAGATTTCTCAATAGAGGTGGTAAAAGTATCAGTGTTAAAATTGCAGCCTTAATGATTATGACCGCAGCATTATCAAGTTTTATGAACAACGTTGGCGCCCTTGCCTTGATTATGCCGATTGCTATCAAGGTTGGAAAACACCACAAGATATCCGCTTCCTACTTGCTGATGCCGGTTGCATTTTCATCTTTGCTTGGTGGACTTATAACGGAGATTGGAACTCCTCCCAATCTGATTATCTCAACTTATAGAGTCAATGCCGGATTGGAAAGCTTCTCTTTCTTTGATTTTGCACCGGTAGGAATTGGATTGACTTTTATTGGGATTATATTTATTTCATTTATTGGCTGGCATTTGATACCAAAAAGAAAAAGTGATGACGTTCAAACTGATTTTTTTGAGGTTGATGATTACATGTCTGAGGTCTATATTCCAGAGGGCAATAAGAATGCTAACAAAAGTATTCGCGACATGTTGCTTAAGTTGAATCTCGATGTCAACATCGTCAGTATTATAAGAGGTAACAAAACCATCATAGCACCAAATGCAAGCAATCAGATCGAAGAATGTGATTTGTTGGTTATTAAAGCAGACCACAATGAACTCTCTAAGCTTATCGAAAAATCAGGGTTTATTCTAAAAGGCTCTAAGGTTATCTATGATGAAAGTGGCAAAATGCTGAGTGATGAAGAACACACAATCGTTGAAGTTGTTCTTAGAGACGATTCGCCGGCTATCGGTCGTAATATAATTGAACTGGATCTGCGAAGACGATATTCTGCTAATTTGGTTGCAGTTTCACGTAATAACATTTCTTCCTATTATCGTCTGAAATCCCATCGTTTTCGTCCTGGTGATATTCTTTTATTGCAATGCTCCAGGCCATCAATGCAAGAAACTCTAACTAAACTAAGAGCACTTCCTCTTGCTGAGAGAGGAGTGGATCTGTCATCAAGCAAGCTTTTTTTGAAGAGAAATCTAACTATTGGGTTATTTCTGCTATCAATTATTGCAACAACTGCAGGTCTTGTCAGCGTTCAGGTTTCATTTGTATCTTGTGCAATTTTGATGGTGTTGATAAATGTGATAACACCCAAAGAATTCTATGAAGCTATAGAATGGCCTATTATCATTATGCTGGGAGCTCTTTTGCCCATTGGAGAAGCTCTTCAGTTCACTGGAGGTGCTGATACCATTGCAGGTTTGATGATACGAGCTATGGACATACTTAATCCATCGATGATGGTTGTTCTGCTGATGGTCATTACAATGCTACTAACTAATATGATCAACAATGCTGCTGCTGCGGTTTTGATGGCGCCTATCGCTATCAGTCTTTCAATTCAGATGGGCGTCTCAGTTGATCCCTTGCTTATGGGCGTAGCGGTGTCTGCTTCGTCTGCCTTCATGACACCAATAGGTCATCAATCCTGTACGCTGGTAATGGGTCCTGGCGGTTATAGATTCGGTGACTACTGGAGAATGGGATTGCCTGTATCACTTCTAGTCCTTCTAATAGGCACGCCCTTATTGCTTTTTTTCTGGCCTTTATAAATCAATTATTTGACACAAAGGAGTAATTAATGGAACTTAAAAAAGTCAAAGGAAATACCTATTCTATCAGTCCCGATTTTATCGATCTGGGACTTTATCGTCTGAACCAAAAGCACTGTCTGCTTATTGATTCGGGATTTCATAAAACTGTAAAGAATGAAATCATCCCCTTTATGGAGATGAATGATTTAACTGTCAAAGGCGTTCTATGCACACATGGCCATATCGACCATGCTGGAGGAAATAATCTTCTTAAGCTGACATATGGAGCACAAATAGCTGCCCCCTACGTCGAAAACATGTTAGGTGAAAACTCCTACAATATGTATGTACTTTCTGACAACCTGCGATTCAGGGTTTTCGGAGATACTATACCTAGTTTTAGCTATAAGACCGACATAGTCATCAATCCCGATTATACAGATTTCTATTTTCTAGGAGTTGATTTTCAGATTATTAAAATCTATGGACACAGCCCTTATCAGGTTGGCTACATCACACCTGATAATGTCGCTTATCTAGGAGATGTCCTGCTAAGCGAAAGAATGATTCAGATAACAAAACTACCTTACATATTCGATGTCGGGAATGACCTGGCATCCAAAAAAAATCTAAAAGCTCTTGAATGTGATAAATATATTTTATCTCATGAAGGTATTTATGACAAAATCGACAGCTTGATTGATCAGAATATTGACCATATAAACTCGCGGATAGAAATCCTGCTTGATATATTGAAACAACCTAAATGCTTTGAGGATTACACTGCTGAGATAGTTAACAAACTTGAAATAAACGCTGACTTAAGAAAGATAGTATACTTGCAACGCACTGCTAGAAGTTACCTATCATACTTTCAGGAAAATAACCTAGTAGATGCATATCTGGATAATAACAGAATTCTATTCTTAAAAAAATAATCTGAGAGACCAAGTCTCTCAGATTATTTTTACATAGTTGATATTACGGCTCTGTCAACGTTACACATACCTTCTTTACTGATTAAACCCAGGTTTTTAAGTGTGTCGTCTAGAGTGATGCCTACAATTCCATTTCCAGAAGGCACACATACACCTTCCATTGCGAAGAGTGCACTTTGCCATGCCATTGAAGCGCTTGCAGATAGTTTTAGCGCACACCCCACCTTGCCACCATCGCATATCATGCCTGCCAAACTGGAGACAACATTAACTATTGCCTTTTCAATTTCGTCTAACCCACCTCCAAGCAAGTAGACTATACCAGCTCCTGCACCAGCCCCTGCCGAGACTCCACACCCACAAACTGGAGAAAGTCTTCCAACATATTTCTTTACATTTGAGTTAACAATATGGCTGACGGCTAAAGCATAAGCTGTTTTCTCCATACTTGCCCCGAGATGCTTAGCAACTATCGATATCGGAATAACCGCAATGATTCCATTATTTCCACTGCCTGAGCTGGTCATGACTGGTAACTCTATACCACTCATCCTTGCGACACAGGCTGCGGTGGTGTACATAGTGATTTCATTACTTAATCCATTGGTAAGGAAACCTTTATCAAGTATATTTTTCCACGATTTACCAATAGACATCCCTTGTTCCATTTTTAGTCCCACTTCTGCCATTTCCATATTTAGTTTGATACCCTCTAAAAGGAATTCTATTTCTTCATATGGAATTTTTAAAGTGTTTTCAATAATTGTTTTTAGTGGATAATTTAAAAGGTCTACATTATCGGTATTATCTGAAAAGCTCTCTTGTGTACGGTCTATTTTGATAGAATCATTTTTTTGCAAATATACAAGATTTGTGTGATAATCTTGAATAATCGATTTTCCAAACTCACCATTCTCCATTAATATCTCTACATCAATATACATATTGGGTGTATCATATAATATTTTTAAGTCTATTAGTGTATCGTTCACTAAAGCCAATGAATTTTGGATATCTCTTGGAGTGAGCTTAGACAGTATTGTTAAATCGTAATCTGGTTCACCTATGCTGGCGCCTAATGCGATAGCCATTTCAATCCCAGTATGATCAGTACCTGGTATCCCTACTGCTTTGGCATTTTTGTACACATTACTACTTATTCTCAGTGATATCTTATTAATCTTTCCTTCAAGTCCACTAATGGCATAAGATGACGCCAAGGCTATAGCAACAGGTTCTGTGCATCCCATTGCAGGAACAACTTCTTTTTTAAGAATATTGACGATGTCTGTAATAATCATTTTTTGCATTTCTGAATTCCTCTCTTGTTTGTGGTGACACTTATTCGTTTATATTGTGTTTTGTCAGTTTCCTGTACAAGGTAGCTCTGCTTATGCCCATCTTTTTGGCAATTTCCTCTTTTTCATAGCCTTGTTCCAGTAAATCAAGTATAATGCTTTTTTCCAATTCTTCAACATTGTAGCTCTCAAAATTGTTTCTTTCATGATACAAATGCTCTTCCATTTGACTTGTACCAACTATATCATTATCTGCTAAAGAGATTATGTGACCTAAAACTGTTTCCATCGAGTATTGATTTCTTGGCCATCTCATTTCCATCAATTGCTTCAATGCTTCTTCAGAAAATCTGATGTCAGGTTTAGAATAGACTATTTTCAATTTTTCAATCGTATTGTTTAAGATTTGTCTGATATTATGCTTTCTATCTTTGAATGGCGGAATCACTAAAATGTTTTTTTGAATTCTATAAAACAATTCTTCATTGAAATAACCAGTAGAAACCAATTGTTCCAGTGATTCCGTCGTGTGAAATATAAATCTAATGTCTAGATTCTGCTTGCCTAGAGTTTTACTATAAAACGACTTGTTCTTTAAAAGCCCCAGAATGATATCCTGCATATATCTCGGCATATCTTGTATATTTTTTATGTATGCAGTTCCATAATTCGCCATACTTAAATCGCCAACTACTATATCGTCCTTTAAATTGTTAGTGTTACTACCCACAATACTGTTCTCAATGTATTTAAGTGTTTTGCACGAAAAATCAATGGTTCTGTATCCCTTGTCCGATCTGTCTGAAAAGTTATGAATAGCTCTAGCCAAGTCATCTTGTTCTAAGCCCTCTTCGCCTAATATAAGCACTTCTTTGTTAGTCACTGCTATTTTTTTTGCTTTTTCAATTTCTTCTAAAAAGCTTTTTTCTAGACAAGTAAGATTCTTGAAACTAATGTGTCTTTGTTGATCCAAAACCTTGTTTAATGCGTTATAGCTTTGATTTATGCTTTTGAATATCAATAATGTTCCATGTTTAATTCCATTTGAAACAATTGATTTCTTTGTGACAATACCTAAAAAAGAAACCCCTTGTTCCTCATAGAAAAAGCTTTTATCTGTTTCATCCTGTGCTGAGTAAAAAATCTCTTTGATTATAGGATGATGAAAAAGATCTTCGAAATGATAATCGTTTATTGTTTTCGTGATGTTGAAATATGATATAAAACAGTTATTATAATATGAAACTTTTCCATCGTTGTTAAATGATATGATACCATCATCAATAGTATTGACAATAACATCTCTTTCATAATTTGTTAATTTCAGTTTTTCAACATCTTCAATGTTTTTTAGTTTAGACCCAATCAAATCAGCAATAATCTGGACAAAATCAATTGCAGGCGAAACATTGTCAAATATATTTGTTTTTTTTCCTTTAGGTATCAAAAGTGCTACTGCTCCGACTGATTTTTTGCCTAGGATAATTGGCACAGAAATAATACCGTGAATCATGCAGTTCGATAAATCTTCACAGTTTTGACATATTGGATAATTCAAGTTGTTTTCAACAATCAATACTTCGCCTGTATTCATCACCTCGCCAACAACCGATGTTCTTGTGATTGGTATGGCATCTCTGATATTTCTGGTTGTATAGGCGATTTTATTATAATACCTGTCAATAATAACAACATCAACACCCAAAACTGTTGATATCGCTTCAGAATACTTCAGAATCACATCCTGAATTAACATCAAATTCATATCTCGTTCCCCCTTAGCCCTCTATAAACCGCTTTCTTTAGGTTCAAGATGTCAAAAGAAAATCAACCAACGCTTCAATCTGGTAATACATTGTCACAGCTCCAGGATCTAAATGCCCTACACCCTTATTAGTCTGGTAGTAAGCTCTTCCCTTTGCTGCTTCCATTTCTTTAGTATCTTGCATTCCTTGTTGAGCCCCTTCTTTAAATGCCATTAGAACTTCCTTATCGCTCTTGTTTGCCGAGATTGCTTCCTTAAACTTCTCGACCCCACGATATAAAGAGTCTATCATGGTTTTGTCACCAGGTTTAGCATTTCCTCTTTCCATGATACCATTAAGTTTCGCTTCAAATACCTTAAGCAATAATGCTAAGTCAATTATTTCAGCATCACCAATTTCTGATGCAGCCTTGATATAAGCACTACCGTAAAGAACTCCTGAAGATCCACCAACTGTTGACATAATCAACATACCGATTTTTTTAAACATTTGGTTGAAACTAAGTTGTTCCAAATCACTTTTGCTACTTATCAGTTTCTGAAATCCCATGTTCATGTTTACCCAGTGATCTCCGTCGCCAGTAATAGAGTCCAATTCAGTAATATAATTCTTTTCTGAAGCTATTTTTTCAGAAACTTTTTCTATATAGGTTAAATACTGCTCTTTAGTTATTTCTACTTTCATATTACTCACCTTAACCCTTAAATGCTGGAGTATCACAAGGAGCATCTATAAGGCTTTTTAACTCATCATCTAGTTTGAGTAAAGTCACAGAGCAACCCGACATTTCCAAAGAAGTCATGAAATTGCCAACATATGTTTTGTGTATTGATATGTTTTTTGATGATAGAATTTTTTCAACCTCATTGTTCAATATATATAATTCCATCAACGGAGTTGCACCAAGTCCATTAATCATTACGGCTACTTCGCTGTTTGTATAATCGAAATCCTTAAGTATTTTGTCAACTAATCGATCTGCTAACTCTTTAGCACTTAGTATTTCACTTTTTTCGATTCCAGGCTCACCATGAATGCCCATTCCGATTTCTATTTCATTTTCACCTAATATAAAGCTGGGTTTTCCGACACCTGGTAGCGTACAAGATGACATCGCCATTCCCATACTTCTTATATTGGCTATTGCTTTTGCCGCTGCTGCTTTTACTTCTTCAAGAGTAGCGCCTTGTTCAGCTTTTGCGCCTGCTATCTTGTGCACCAGTACCGTTCCAGCTATACCCCTTCTGCCTGTTGAATAAGTGCTGTCCTGAACGGCCACATCATCTTTAACAACCACAAAATCGACATTTGCGCCATCCATCTCAGCCAACTCTTTAGCCATTTGAAAGTTCATGATATCGCCTGAGTAGTTTTTGATAATAAGCAGAACTCCCTCACCTTGATTTGCTTCTTCAATACCTTTCAGTACTCTGTCCGGGGAAGGTGATGCAAAAACATTACCTGCAACAGCCGCATCCAACATGCCTCTCCCGACATATCCAGCATGTGCTGGTTCGTGTCCACTACCACCACCAGATACTAGCCCTACTTTCTTCGTTTTTATTTTCCTCGCAACAACTTCAACATCTTTAAAATATACCAACTCAGGATGACATTTTACCATCCCCTCAAGCATTTCTGATACAACATGATCCGGACTGTTAATTATTTTTTTCATAATATCCTCCCAAAAATTTATTCGCCAATCTCACCAAGATAAGCTTTTCGCACTTCATCATTTTTCTCTAAAACTCTTGCATCATCTGTCAGAATTATTTTACCCGTTTCAAGAACATAACCTCTGTTTGCTATAGACAAAGCCATGTTTGCATTCTGTTCCACCAACAAAATTGTTGTGCCTTGTTTGTTGATTGATACAATCAGATCAAATATGGTCTCTATCAATTTTGGAGCTAATCCCAAAGAGGGTTCATCCAGCATCAGAAGCTTAGGTGCGGTCATAAGAGATCGCCCAATGGCCAGCATTTGCTGTTCTCCTCCAGACAGTGTTCCAGCGGTTTGTTTTTTTCTTTCAAACAGTCTGGGAAAAAGATCATATACGCGCTCGTATGATGCTTTTATACCTTCTTTGTCTTTTCTTATGTATGCTCCCAACTTCAAGTTTTCTTCCACTGTAAGAGCAGGAAAAACTTCTCTTCCTTCTGGTGTAAGGCTCAACCCCATTTTCACTATATCACTTGGTCCCATTTTGGTAATATCCTTATCATCAAAAGTAACACTGCCTTTTTGAGATCTTACGAGACCTGTTATAGTAGATAATGTGGTGCTTTTCCCGGCACCGTTACTTCCTATTAACGTAACGATTTCACCTTTTTCTACAAATAGATTTATACCTTTAAGGGCATGTATATTGCCATAATAGGTATGTAAATCAGTTACTTTCAGCATTATCTTCCCTCCTTCCCAAATAGGCTTCAATGACTCTAGGGTTCCTTGCAATATCCTTTGGCAAGCCCTCCGCTATCTTAACTCCATGATCAATGACATAGATTCTATCAGAAATATTCATGACCAATCTCATGTCATGCTCAATTAAAACAATAGTGAATCCCTGGGTTTTTAGGTTTCTTATGAAGGCTAGCAGTGCATCTGTCTCAAGAGCGTTCATTCCTGCTGCCGGTTCGTCTAAGAGTATGATTTTTGCCTTGGTAGATATAGCTCTTGATATTTCAAGTCTTCTCTGATCGCCATAAGGCAAATTAGTCGCATAATTGTGTACCTTATCCTGAAGACCAATAGTTCCTAATATTCTCAATGCTTCTATATGTTTTTCAGTTTCAATTCGTTTGAATTTTTTCGTTCTAAAGACAACATCAAAAAAATTGTAGTCTGTGTGGATATGCATCCCTAGCAGTACATTTTCGATTACTCTCATATCACTGCATAATCTGATATTTTGAAATGTTCTTGCAATACCGGCTTTAACTATTTCTTGAGGCTCCTTGTTTTGAATAGGCTTTCCGTCAAACACAATTGACCCCTCAGTAGGTTTGTAGACACCGGTGATAACATTAAACAAAGTTGTCTTACCTGCTCCGTTTGGTCCTATAATACTAACAATCTCGCCTTCATTCACTTCAAGGGACACCTTGTTTATAGCAACAAGCCCTCCAAAATGCATGGATAAATTATCTATTTCAAGGTATGCCATTCTTAATACCTTCCTTCATTTTTGATTTTATAGTCAAACATCAGTCTCACCATTTCCCACATCATTAAAAACACCCTTCGGGAATTTATAATCGGTTTTCTTATGACCGCCCAACAAACCTTGAGGTCTATATCTCATCATCAATACCAATATCAAGCCGTACATAACAAACCTGTATTCTTGAACAAATCTTAGTGCTTCAGGAAAGGATATCAATAAAAACGCACCGAGAAACATACCCTTCATGCTGCCCATACCGCCTAAAATAACAATGCTGAGAATCAATATGGATGTATCAAAAGTAAAGGTGTTTGGATCTATAAACCGAATCATGTGCGCATAGAAAGCTCCTGCTAGACCAGAAAAAAACGCAGCGACAACAAATGCGATTACTTTATAATAGGTTGTTTTCACACCCATCATAATCGCAGCGATTTCATCATCTCTAATTGCCGTCAAGGCTCTTCCAATTTTTGAGTTCACAATGAAGAATATAGTAATTGTTGTGAAAACAAGAAAAATCAATATCAGATAATATAACCCGTTATTGGCTATGGTCAACTCGAAGCCAAACAACTCGGGTCTCGGAATTCTGGATATTCCTAAAGGTCCATTGGTCACACTTTGCCAATTAAGCAAAATCATTCTGACAACTTCTGCGAATCCCAATGTTGTGATTGCCAAATAAGTTCCCGACAATCTCAATGTCGGTAGTCCCAAAAGAAGTCCCATAAGAGCCGCAATTATAGCAGCTATAGGAGCTGTGATAAAGAAACTGATTCCAAAATTAGCGCTAATCAAAGCTGATACATAAGCACCAATAGCATAAAAAGCAGCATGTCCTAGTGATGTTTGTCCTGCATATCCTGTTATAAGACCTAAAGAAAGACCTAAAATACTGTAAACGCAAATCATGATGACAATTCTCATCAAATACTGAGAATTCAATATATAGGGTAAAGCCAATAAGAGAATTGCAAGGATCGGATAAAGTATCTTTTTATACTTATCTGTCAGAATGTGCATTAGTCTGATTTTTCCATTGATAAAATCATTTATAGCTGTCATATCATTACACCTTATTTATACCTTTCTTGCCAAATATCCCATTGGGTCTGATCAATAAAACGAGTATTAAAATAACAAAAGCAATTGCATCTCTGTAGCTTCCACCCAAATATGTTGCAGCAAATGTCTCTGACACTCCTACCACCAATCCTCCAAACACTGCTCCATATAGTATTCCTATGCCTCCGAGAACAGCTGCGGAAAACGCCTTTAAACCTGGCATAAATCCCATTCCTGGATAAACCATCTGATAGTAGCCGCTGACCAATGTCCCTGCTATAGCTGCTGACACGCCTCCTAAAAAGAATGTGAAAGTGATGATACGGTTAACATTTACACCCATTAAATATGAAGCCTTTGGATTCTGCTCAACACCTCTCATTGCCAATCCAATTTTAGTATAATTAATTAAAAACGTTAGGATAAGCAGCAGTGCTAATGATACAATAAAAATAGTTACTTGAGTCATCCCTATGCTGATGTTAAAGAATTGCACATTTCCATAATCAAACAATTTAGGAAATCTTTTTGTTTCACTGCCAAATAAAATCATAAGCATATTTTGTATTATATATGATATGCCTATAGTAGTAATCAACGCGGCAATAGGTTTCGAGCCCTTATTTCTAAGGGGTTCCAAAGCAAATTTATCTATTGTTACACCCAATAAACCTGTAAAGATGATACTGAGAGCAACGGCTGGAATCAACCCAAATTCCATTGATATAAATACCAGTGACATATGTGCTCCAAAAGCATAAACAGAACCGTGAGAAAAATTTACTAGTCTAAGTATGCCGAATACCAAAGAGTAACCTACTGCTATTAATGCATATATGATGCCTATTGTCAAACCATTAAAAAGCTGTTCTAATACCAAATTTTTCACCTCTTTGCAATCTTATCACCAATATGTCTTCATGTGCAAGCAACCAAAAAGAGAAGGCCAGATCATCAGCTGTAAAGCATGCGTTAATCTGACCATCACTCAAATTGTTCTATTTATCCGATGACTAACAGTGCTAAGACTCCCACCTCTATAAGTGGGAGATAAGTACTGTAGAGTCCCTGGATAACGGTTTCTAAGGTTCAGACGGCGTTTGAAACACCCCCTGAACCCAAGAACCTGTTGATCAGTTGACTTGTACAAACTCACCATTCTCTATTTTTACTACTGTAAAAGGTCTCACTGAATCTCTAGATTCATTGAATTCAGTATATCCTGTTACGCCTTCGTATTTTATTATAGTTAATTCATCTTTTATAGCTGCTCTATCAGTGCTGTTAGCATTTTTGATTGCAGTTAAAATCATTCCAGCGCTATCATAAGCCTGAGCTGTCAAACTACTTGGATTAGAACCATATTTTGCATTGTAAGCATTTACAAATGTTGAAACATTCTCATCTGGAGAACCATCAAAGAACTGAGTTGGAAAATGAATACCTTCCGCACTTTCTCCTGCAAGCTCGATTAATTGTCTGCTGTAAGCATTTGAAAAACCAACCAGCATTATATCCGAATTCGTTTCTTTATATTGTGTTGCAAATGGTGCTAAAGTGTTATACATAGCAGCAACTATAATAACTTCTGCGCCTGCATTGTGAAGTCTTGAAATATTTGGACTGAAATCAACTGTACCTTCCAGTACTTCTTGATGATCTACAACTTCTGCTCCAGCTGCTTCAACTAAACCTTTAGTGATTTCTGCTGTGTTTGTTCCCCAGTCAGTTCTTACAGATAGAATACCCACTTTTGTTTTTCCAAACAATTCAGTTGCAATTTCAACTGCTGCTTGTGCCTCTATACTTATTACAGTATTGTTTCTGAAAATATAATCGCCTTCTTTAGTGAAATCAGGATGTGATGCTGACGGTGATATATTTACGATTCCAGCTTCCTGATACTTAGGACTAGCTGCCATACAAACACCACTTGCAAAGTGACCAACTACTCCGAGGATGTCTTTGTCGCTTGTGATTTTTTCAGCTATTGTTGCTGCTTCTTCACCATTGTTCTTATCGTCGTAGACGACTAATTCAATTTGTTTTCCTAAAACGCCACCATTGTCATTCCATTCACCAACCATCATTTCAACGGCATTCTTAAATCCTGTGCCATATTCTGCGAAATCTCCTGTCTGTGGTGCGGCCAATGCAATTTTGATTGTCTCAGATTCTTTTGGAGTCGTCGCACAACCTGCCAGTGAAGCTACCAATAAAGCAACCAGTAAAACTAAGCTTATAAACTTCTTCATTTTTTTCATTTCCCTCTCCTGTTAATATGATTTATTTTTTGAAATGTAGTTTGCATGTCGCACAGCCTTTTGCAATAGTATCGCCTAATTCAAAACTAACGCCTATAGCTTCTGCTATACCTCTGTCTCCATCCATAGCCATATCGCAAAGCAAGTCAATTGTCTCATCGTCTATATCTAGCTTTTGCCAGGCATTGACCAGCGCGCAATAATTGAACTCTACATTAAAAGTATTATCTACCAATTCTTTGATATCCATTTCAAAGTTTTTCAATACTTGTGAGCTTAAAAATGCATACCTGAAGTCAACCAGGCTGTTTTTATTTTCCATAGCCTCTTTGATTTTTTTGCCCGTTATATTGCCAGTTTTCCTGATAGCTGCCCTGGTTATTTTTTCTGCGTCACAACCGCTTTCTTTTGCTTCCAGATAAGTCAGTGCCATCCAAGTTGCTCTGTGCTCAATTGCCGCTCTCATCATTTCTGTTGTGTCATCTTCCTGTTGTTTCTTGAAATTGTTGATTTTCGTCATAGTAGACCTCCCTTTAAAAACAATTCAGTGAACAAATCAAACATTTTGATACAGTATGATTAATTTATTCTCATTTTGAGATTTTTATTTTTTTAATCTCATTTTTTATTATAACGTTTTCACGAATATAAATCAATGACTATTTTTGATGAAAAAAACGGGCTGAAGACAACCCGTTCCAATCATTATTATATTTAATTATTTCATATAATTGACTACATTGGCATTCTTGTCAATTTTACCTTTTAGTTTATCCGTCTTACAGCTTGCTACAACCGCTATCCCCGGTCCATGTCCTGACAAGATACAATCACTATGTACCACAACACCGATTGATATAGACCCTTTTAGATATTGTCTTCCATAAGTATTATCACAATCCTTCAACATGACAAAATCACCAAAACGAAGTTTTCCTAATCCATACTTATCATAAGCTTCTAAATCTCCAGTCATAATATCATAATCTCCCGATACAGCAGTGGCACTTCCTATGCCAGAACCCATAAGATGAGCTGGCACTTCTGTCACAACTGGCATATAAAGACTGCCGTTTTTTTCTTCTATTGGCATTCTTTCGATTAGATTGGGATCTATGTTCATGAATTTTATCTCTTTATAGTTTTCTAATTGAAATCCCAGACCATGACATTTTACCAATATGGTATCGTTGATTGCCATATTCTCCATATCTTCAGGGTTGAAATGAATAATAACATGTTCAATCCCGCCATGCATTCCTGTAACATATCCTTTTGCCCCTTTAGCTTCGCCCGTCATAACTTTCGCTTCATTTCCGATGCCGGCAAGAAGCATCAGAGCATTGTTCTCTATCTCAATATCATTCTTGATACTGACGCCGGGCTCCACATGGTCACCGGCTAGATTCATGCAATTGTCTCCAACCTTTACATTGTAGCAAATCCCTCCAACTGAGGGCAAAACTTCACCGAGCCCTTCTCTATTCACTCTGTAGGGTGTTCTGGCTGTCGGATTGTGTATCTTCCCCTGAGCGGATTGAATTACCAGTTTTTCTTTATTTGATTTCAAAATAAACCTCCTTATTATTGGACATGCAGTCATGCTGCAATCCAAATGATATCATTAGCATACTTCGTTAATTATTGTATTATAGTTAGTTAATGAAGACAATAGAATTCCAAAATTTTTAGTGTTCTAATTCTTATTGATGATATAATGGATATATTATTGTACTAAAATCATCTGCATATCATGGAGGTTCTTATGAAACACCTGAAAAAAATATTCATTTCGCTATTAGTAATAGCTCTACTTGCATTTGGTGGTTTCTTTGTCTACACACTAGACTTTTACAGAGCAGATGATGTCGCTATAAAGGCTCTAACCACCAGTCAAAATGTTTTGATTGAAGTGAATGATGCCCTAGTGACGTTTAGTCCTGAACAATCCTCAGATGTCGGAATCATTTTTTATCCGGGTGGAAAGGTTGAGCACATAGCTTATTCACCTCTTTGCAATGAGTTGGCTTTAAATAACTATCATGTTTTTTTGGTCAAAATGCCATTTAATCTTGCTGTATTTGGCATAAACAAAGCAGATGATATCATAAGCGCCAACCCAGAAATCACAAGTTGGTATATCGCCGGTCATTCTTTGGGAGGTGCCATGGCAAGCCAATACGCCTCTGAAAACAGTCAAAAAATCGAAGGTATCGTATTGTTAGGTGCTTATGTGTCCAGCGACTTAAGCCCAACAAATATAAAAATGCTTAGCGTTTATGGATCTGAAGATAAAATCCTCAACCAAGATAGCTTCATCAAAACCCAAACAAATAATCCTCCTTATACTATTTATTACGAAATAGCCGGAGGAAATCATGCATATTTTGGGAGTTATGGTGAACAAAATGGTGATGGTTTAGCGTTAATCAATCCTGAAGAACAAAGATTGAAAACAGTTATGGCAATTATTGAAATGATCAACCCATGATTTTTTGTAACTGGTAGACTGAATCGATAGCATAGCGTATGTCATCATCTGACATAAAATGACTTATCCCAAACCTAACAGTTCCTCTCGGGAACGTCCCTAGCGTCTGATGGGCAGAGGGAGAACAATGCAAGCCACTTCTGGTCGTTATCCCAAAAGACTCAAATAACCTCTGTGCCATGATGCCATTGTCATCTTTTTTGAAATCGATTGAGACAATTCCAGTTCGATTCAAGATGCTTTTTCTGCCAATTAACTCAACATATTTCATATTTAGCAAAGCTTCAATAAAAATGCCTGTCAGAGTCATCTCTTTAACTCTAATAGCTTCCGGAGTTTCCCGAATAATATATTTAAGCGCTTCATTCAACCCAAATATTCCAGGAATATTAAGGGTACCAGACTCAAATTTGTCGGGCATAAAACCCGGCTGTACTTCAATATCCGAAAGACTTCCTGTCCCGCCTTCTATTAAAGTACCCATCTGTTCAGCCAATCTGTCATTAATAACAAATCCACCGATTCCCTGAGGTCCCAGAAGACTTTTATGTCCGGTAAATGCAAGGGCATCCATATTCATTTTGTAATAGTCAATGTCTAAAAGTCCGGCAGTCTGTGCCGTGTCAACAATGAATAGAAGTCCATTCTGTTTGCAAATCTTTCCAACTTTCTCAATATCGATTGTTGTACCACAGACATTAGAAGCATGAGTCATAATTAAACCCTTAGTATTTGGACGAATGAATTTTTCAATGTCTTTGACATCAAGAACACCTTCTCTGTCAGAAATTATTTTGGTATAAGAAATACCCTTCTTTTCCATCCCGTTTAGAGGTCTCATCACGGCATTATGCTCCATAGAGGATATCAGGACATGATCCCCGCTCTTGAAGATTCCCTTAATTAAAACATTCAAACTCTCAGTCACATTTTTCGTAAAGACAACATTTTCAGGTTTGTCATATTTAAACAGCGAGCATACCAGCTCCCTAGTCTCATATGTAACACTTTCAGCCACATAGGACGACCCGTAATTGCTTCTGTTCAGATTCGTTCCAACTTTTATAAGATAATCATAGACCCTTTCCGCCACACCGGGAGCTTTGGGAAATGATGTGGCGCCATTGTCCATATATATTTGCTTCATTTTGTCACCTCTGTCAGTTTCCAAATACATATATTAAAGTATCGATGCCCTATAATCATCACAGGCAATCTTCTTAAGTATGTCGACTTGTTCGCCTCTGCCCATGGCAATCATTGTGTCACCTTCTTTTAACACCTCATCAGATTTGGGATTGAATCTCAATTTTTTGTCTCCAAATCCTTTGATAGCTAAAATAATCAAACCCGTTTTTTCCGGGATTTTAGCTTCTCTAAGACTAAGTCCTACCAAATCGGAATTGGAGCATATGGTGACTTCCTCTAAATCCAGTATGACATCATCCGCTTGTGTGATAATATCCAAAAATGAAATGACTGACGGCCTGATCAACATAGCTGCAATCCTTCGACCACCAATTTCATTTGGTGATATCGTATTGTTTGCTCCGGCTTTTTTTAGTTTTTTATGGGCGTTTTTCTCAATGGCTTTTGCAATGATATAAATGTCTTCATTCAGCTGCCGGGCTGTCAGGACTGTAAAGACGTTATCAGCATCAGTAGCCAGAGTGCATACAATACCTTTTGCCTGATTGATCCCTGCTTTTATCAAGGCATCTTCACTAGTAGCGTCATCTTTGATAACAAGTACATCTTCCTCTCTCAATTCTTCAACCCTGCTCTCTGTCTTCTCCAATACAACAAAAGGCAGGTTGTTGATTTGAAATTGTTCTATAACAGTTTGACCAACTTCCCCAGCTCCACATACAATGTAATGATTCTTTAAAGCTTTGATTCTGGTTTCCATTCTTCTTCTCCTCCAAGCGTCTTTCAACTCGCCTTCGAAAAAGAAGGCGACAATACTTGTAAATCCGTAACCAACTACACTCAATCCGGAAAATATGATGAAAATCGTAAACAATTTTGCTTGGCTGGTCATCAGTCCCACTTCACCATAACCTACAGTCGATATAGTTATGGCCGTCATATAGAGTGCATCGATAAAACTAACATTCAGAAGTGTAGCATAACCATATACACCTATACCAATAACGGATATGAACGCAAGTAGTATCAGTAGAAACTTTCGGTTTTTATCCATAACTCACCTTTCCAAAAAAGAAATCTCAGTCTTTCCGTTATTTTTTACAATACCTTTTAGTATTTCCAATGAACTGACTGCATCATTCAGGTTCAGCATCTCAATAGGTGAGTGAGAATAGCGTCTAGGCATCGCCAGTGTTGCTGTTGGTATTCCTTTTCCGGCGTGAGCCAGACCAGCTGAATCTGTTGCGTAGCTCTGTCCTAACAGGGTGGTGAATTGTAGATTCATTTCCAATCGAGCTGCTTGCTCCTTGATGATTCTAACGACTGCTGGATGAGCATAGGTGAACATCATAGCCGACCCCATGCCATCCGCCATGACACAAGCAGGGCCTTTTCCCAGGTAAATGGGTAGCTCCCGGTCCGTGTCGACATCAGGTGTGTCCCCTGAAGGAATCGTGTCGGTTACAATTGCATAATCTGGCTCTATTCGATTTCCCACTATAAAAGCACCTTTCATTCCTGTCTCTTCCTGTACAGTGAAACAACCATAGAATGTTCCGTCAAAATCCATATCTCTGATCTCTTCAAACAACTTGATAAGTACTGTGCAGTTTATCCTGTTGTCAATAGATTTGGTGCAGATATAATCTTTGTTTGACATTTCCATAAAGCTGCTCTCGTAACCGATTGGGTCACCAATGGTGATACCTAGTTGCTCAACCTCCTCACGAGAAAAAGCAGCAATATCGATGTAGCATTCTTTACTTGTTTTTACTCTTCTGCTTTCTTCAGGTGATTGGATATGTCCTGGCTTTATTCCAATTACTCCAGGAATCTTTCCATTAATAAATACCTTTCTGCCTTCCATTACTTTGTCAGAAGCCGTACCTGACTTGTCAAACAGAATAAATCCGTCTCTTAAGATATTCTTAACAACAAAACCTATCTCGTCGGTATGTGCAGCAATCATCAGTTTAGGACCAGGGTTTTTCCCATGTTTCACAGCAATTAGATTCCCCCATGGATCTACTATCAGCTCGTCTGTTATCAACTCCAGCTTTGTCATTATATGTCGAATAACTGATTGCTCATGCCCGGAAACACCTGTCAATCCGGTCAGTTGTCTAAGTTCTTCTCTGATTCTTTCCTTCAACCTATTTACCTCCTGGTATCAAACACTATATTTTTATATCCGGCTTGTCATAAAGCCTATCCTGAACACCGAGCTTTTGGGCTTGTTTTTTCCATCCCATGTTGCCTGCCATATTATACATTCTTGTTGGTACTGTTTGGACCCTTAGAATGCTATCATCTTCTGAGGTTTCATGTTCAACCAGCCTGTCAGCTAAAACAGCTAGATTTTTCATCAGATTGCCGGCCATTCCACCGAGATCAGTCAACTTTTTACCGACAATAGCTCCTCCGGCACCCACAGCAATCCCACCTCTCCAATCCAAACCATTTTGCTTCGCATAAAAATGACAAATCTTAAGGGCATTGTCATTATGGAAGGTTTCAGGGAAACCACAGTTAATCAGAACCATGAATTCTCTTATTTTTGTCTTGTCCAACCGACTCTCCATAAGCATAAGCGCTCTGATGACATGGGAGGGCAATGAATCCACATAGGTTGGAAACGCAAGCACAATCACATCGGATTGATTGGCGGCTTTTTCAATGGTATCGGGGTTCTCTTGTATATTGGTTAAAATATGAATTTTCTCTATATTCCAGTTAACTGATTCCTTAATCTTTTCAGCTAGATAATCACTCATGGATTCAGACGTGCTTCTAGATTTTTTGGGACTTCCAATCAGGAATAGCACATTTCTATTCTCACTCATATTCTTCCCTCCAATGCTCCAGAAATGGCTTCTTCTAATGAATCTTTGTGTATATTGATGACTCTGCCTTTGAAGGTATCATACCAGTTCAGTGCATTTCTACCTATAAGTTCGTTGAATATGACTTCCTCTTCTTGATTTTCCCTATCGGTAATCCCCAAAACGAGAACATTCGGATAGGTCTCATATCTTTTGGGATGGTGTACCTCGCCTTTAATTTTTTTAAAAAAAGGAAGCAGCAGTGGAATAATTCTATCCAAAGCTTTCTTCAATTCAGGTGAATAACCTCCATAGATCACAGGTGTCAGATAAACAATCAACTGGCTGTTTATCATCTCCGACACCAACTCTCGCCCATAATCATCAATGATGCATTTTCCAGGTGTCTTTATCCAGCATGCGTAGCAACCCATACATGGTTTGATCTCAATCTCCTTTAGCTTTTTTTCTTCTACTTCAAAACCTTTATCTGCCAGGCCTTCTCTGAGAATCTGACTTGCTACAGATAAATCAATTCCTTTGTCCATTTCTCCATTTAAAACTAACGCTCTTATGTTTTCCACCATCCTTTAATCAATTGATTTTATGAATTTTTCAACAATATCAGGATCAAACTGACTCCCGGAGTTCTTCTTGATTTCTTCAATCGCATATTCTTTAGAGTGACTCTTCCTATAAGGTGTGTCGCAAATCATATTGTCGTATGCGTCAGCCAAAGTTATTATTCTGGATTGTAGTGGTATTTTATCAGCTTTTAGACCCTTTGGGTAGCCCGTCCCATCCCATCTTTCGTGATGTGCCAACACATATTCCGATATGGATGCGAACTGGCTAACCGAGCTTAGTATATGATATCCTACCTCAGGGTGTCTTCTAATTTGTGCTACTTCTGAGTCACTTAGAGTTTCTTTTTTGTTCAATATGTTCTCACTAATAGCGACTTTCCCAATATCATGCATCAGTCCTGCTTTTTTAAGTTCCTCAATTCTATCTTTGTCCAATCCTAATAATATCCCAACTTTGCCTGCTAAATGACTAACCGATTGTGCATGTCTTTCTTCCCATTTGTTTTGTCCAAACAGAGTTTTTAGTATACCATCGATAGTTTTCTGATGCATCTTGCCACTCTCAAGCAGTTTGTTGTGATACATGTGTTCTTCAGCACTCCTAAAAACACTAAATATATCTTCTTCAGGATCTTTCTTGGTAGCCCATCCAAAGGCAACTGACAACTCAATTAGTCCATGGCGATGTTTTTCTAGAGCCTTTGAAATTCGCTGAGCAAACGGTTGGATTTCATGTGAGTCCAACCCTGGAAGTATGATTGCCATTTCATCCCCCCCTGTTCTGGCTATGATTTCACCTTCTCTACAATGGTTTTGAGTTGTTTCAGCAATCTTTTTAAGCAAATCATCGCCAGCGGAATGTCCAAAAGCGTCATTCGTCAGTTTTAGTCCATTAACATCCATTATAATCAGACTAATCGGCAAATTTCTAGAGGTATCTAACCTTCTCATCTCCTCTTCAAAAAACCTTCGATTATACAAACCAGTCAATTGATCATGGTAGCTCATAAAGGCTATCTGTTCATTTGTTTTCTTCAATTTTTCATCCACTTTCTTTTTTTCTAAAAACAATCCTGTTTGTGATGCGAATAGCTTGACTATTGTTGGTCGCTGCAATTGTTCACCTTTCCCCATTATAAGGGTGAAGTCACCGATCATTCGATTTTTATTCATTATTTTAATGACTGCCACTTGTCCTATCTCGTATATCTGTTCAAGCCTTTCTATCATTGTTTTATTAATTACTTCGCCTGTCAAATCCCTCAATCTATTGAAATGAGTTAACGTATTCAATCTTATTTTTTCGGCTCTTATAGGATCATAGCTCCATCTCTTACCTATGATATTGTAACCAAAAAACTTAAAAACTCTCTCTAATACTTTATTATCTCCCGATATAGCCTTTGTGGTGAAATCGAGTCCATTTTCATCAAAAAGATTGAACACAGAATATCTGGCATTTGACAGAGTTCTCATATGGTCATTTATTCCATTGTAATCAACATCAGTATCCAGGTTTTCTAGGAAGCTCTTAGATATCTCAATTATCTTAAGTTGTTCACTTATGTTGTATAGAAGAACTACAAAAAAATTCCTTTTATTCGAAAAAACCTTGATGTGATAATGTTTTTTTAAAGGTTCCAGATATTGTTCAAACTCCTTGGACACTCCCCTAATTGCAACATCTACCAAAGCTCTTCCCCAATCATGTTCAATAATGGATTGTCCTGAAAATATTTCTGAATACTTCTTATTGATAATTTTTTCTTTTTCTAAACCGATATCATTAGCCAACGCATCATTGATATCCAAGCACATAAAATCAACGGGGTCATTTAAGCCATCAAATAGTACCTCTCCATATGCATACCCGACCGATGATTCATTTAGAACCTCTCTATAAAAACTTGCATCCATCCAGAACACCCTTCCATCAAATCTTTGTTTCAATCTCAGTTCATTTTAACATTTATTGATTATTCTTTCCAAACATTTTTAAGATTGGTTGATTGTCTGATGTGAAATTAGCGTTGTTAGATCAATTAAGTAGTGATAGAATAGATACACACGATAGAAAACAAGGTGATAATAATGAATAAATCTCTTAGTTCAACGATAGACCATGCCATGGAAGTATTGAAAGTTCTGTCCACGACTCCTTATCAATACAAAATCAGCGAGTTGGAAGCCAAGCTAAATCTCGGAAGGACGAGCATCAGCAGGATTTTGCTGACCCTTGAGAAAAATAATATGGTAATAAGAAATTCCGAGACCAAAAAATACAAGATTGGCCCGTTTGCTTATCATTTGGGAAATGTATATCTTGAAAACGATAATTATGAAAGCCGTGTTCTAGACATTCTTGCCGAACTGAGCAATCGGTTAAAAGTTTCTGCAGGTCTGGCTAAAAGAGACGGTGACGAAGTAATATCCATTTTTTCAGTTGAAAACTACAAGCCTTTCAAAATCAACTACGTGCCCGGCACTTTTTTTCCTATTAATCGAGGATGTTACGGTAAATGCCTGATGGCGTATTATGATAGGGAAAAAGCCAAAAAACTAATTAATTCACAATCATTTGAAAAAATTTGCGAAAATACTATAACAGACCATAAAGAACTTTTAAAGGAATATGATCGCATAAAGCAACAAGGATTTGTAGTCAGTGTCAATGAAACTTTCCCTTTAGCTGTAGGGGTAGGTATACCGATTGCAAGCAAAGATGGTACTGTCAGGCATTGCGTTGCCGTTTCCTTTATAAAAGGCGAGCACTACATGGAAAAAATTGAAGAATGCAAGAATGTTCTTATGGAATATAAGGAAGAACTCAGCAATTTGATACCATAATTAAATAGCGAATATCATTAAAACCCCTGCATTATTCGGAAATGTATGGGGTTTTTATTGATTATAAATCAAATAAATGATAAAATATACTATATACGTACATTGCAACCGATATTCGGTTATAGGAGGTGTTGAGAAGTTGCTTAAAGCAAAGCTACTGCAAAAAGGGGATACGATAGGTGTTATTTCTCCAGCGAGCCCTTCTTATAAGAGAAGTGACGTCAGAAGAGGAATGGAAACACTTAAACAGTGGGGATATAAAGTGGTTCTTTCAAAAAACCTGAATAAAAGAAAAGGCTTCGTGGCAGGTACTGACGAAGAACGAGCTGAAGATTTCAATGAAATGTTCTCACGAAAAGACATTGATGCTGTTTTTGTGACACAAGGGGGATACGGATCAGCCAGAATGCTCAAATACATTGATTTTGAAATCGTTAGGAAAAACCCGAAAATATTTGTGGGATTCAGCGATATCACATCGTTGCATTTGGCGATTCTTAAGGAAACGGGATTGATAACCTTTCATGGACCTGGTATGTCAAGATACAATCCGGAAGAACTCACAGACTACACCAAGAACTACCTTTTTAAAGCGATTGCTTCAACAGAACCCATTGGTAGTATCCCATTGGCTGATGAGAAAAAATGGATTAACACTATCAATCCCGGAACTACTGAAGGCATCATTACCGGTGGAAATCTGACTTTGATTTGCTCTACTCTCGGGACACCTTACGAAATCGAAACCGATGGTAAAATACTGTTTATTGAAGAACTGGAGACTGAACCATGGATAATCGATCATATGCTGACACATTTATTGAATGCAGGAAAACTTGATAATGTAGCAGGTATCGTCGTGGGTGAATGTGTTAACTGCACACCAAGACTACACAATCCAGGTTATTACGTCGATATGAGCCTGGAAGACATACTGTTCGAATTTATTAAACCACTAAAGGTTCCATCCATACACGGTTTGCCTATTGGTCATACTAAAGATATGGCAACTATACCATTGGGAGTACGAGCCAAGTTGGATGCTACCAACAAAAAACTGACAATTATTGAAGCAAGCGTTAAAGAATAAAATTTGGAGGGAGATTTATGAAAACCAAACGAAGAATAGTTATAATGATAACCATTATTATGGTGCTATCAATGTTCCAAACAAGCACTTTCGGTTCTCAGACACAGGAACCGGATGCCATGAGAATTGGCGTAACCGTTGAGATAGACTCTCTGAGTCCGCTGATCTCATATAGCCAGATAGGCTATGAAGTATTTATGTTGCTGTATGATTCACTGATCACCGTTGATGAAAATCTAGAGCCTGTGGCAAATCTTGCGAAAAATTGGGCTCTAAATGATGACCAGACCGAGTGGACATTTGAATTGCGAGACGATGTCCAGTGGCATGATGGTGAGCCCTTTACTTCAGCAGATGTTGTTTTCACATACAACATGTTATTAGACAGCGATCTAGGCATGTACTCCGGTTATTTGGGTGGTATTGTTGAAGTGACTGCTCCCGATGATCACACGGTAATCGTAAGAACAGAAAAACCTAAAGCCAATATGTTGCAAAACTCGTGCCCAATATTGCCTGAGCATATTTGGAAAGATGTCAATCCTGATGATTATATGACATGGCCAAATGATGAGCCTATTGGAACAGGCGGTTTCAAATTTAGTGAATTAAAACCGGGAGAATATTTAAAACTGGTTGCCAATGACGATTATTTTCTAGGTAGACCCGGGATAGATGAGTTGATATTTGTTTTATATGCCAATACAGATACTATGGCACAATCAATTAAACTGGGAGAAATTGATGCAGCAACAAATTTCAGCCCAAGTCAGCTAGATTCCCTACAGACTGAGACGGACATAGAAGCCATCTCTGCTGTCGTTCTTGGTTTTACAGAGCTTTCTTTCAATGCATGGGATGATCCATCCTCTAACGCAAATCCATTGTTAAAGGACATCGTCATAAGACAAGCCATTGAGTGGAGCATTGACAAGCAAAGCATACTGGATATCGTATACTCAGGTCAAGGATCTGTTGGAACCAGCCTTATTCCTCCAGAGGGCTTCTATCACTACGAACCTTCCGCGGATGAGTTGAGAGATTTCAACATCGAAAAAGCCAATCAGATTCTGGAAGATGCAGGTTATATCGATCTGGACGGAGATGGTATCAGACAAGACAGTGATGGTACACCACTAGAATTTACCTTTACTTTAAGAGCTGATAATACTGATGAAGTCAAAGCCGGCCAGATGATTGCAGGTTCTGTGGCAGAAGCCGGAATAAAATTGAATATAGAGACGGTAGACGATGGTCTTCTTATTGATAAGATTTACTCTGGAGATTTTGACATGTTTATATGGGGATGGGGAACCGACCTTGATCCAACAACCATTCTAAATGTAATGACAACCTCACAGATAGGCAATATGAGTGATTCAAATTACTCCAACGAGCGTTACGACCAATTGTTCATCGAACAACAAACCATCATGGATCCAGCGGAGAGACAACAAGTGGTTTGGGAAATGCAACAGATTTTATATGAAGAAGCGCCTTACATCATACTTTTCTACGATAATAGTTTGCAAGCTGTCAATACCGCAAAATGGACCGGCTGGAAGAGAATTCCTGATGAAGGGGGATATTTCTTCAACCTAACTAACTACAACTACCTAAACGTTCAACCCGTCTCAGACGTAACTCCGGTTGAATCGGGCAGTAATACGGTTCTCTATGTAGTTGCTGCGGTAGTAGCTGTTGCTGTAGTCATCATGTTCAACAAAAAAAAGAAGGCTAAATAAGCTGCTGTGAAAGGAGAGGCAAACGCCTCTCCTTCTTAAAACATCTACATGATAGAGGTGAGAATTTGAAAAAACAATATGTGTTGAAAAAAGTGCTTCAGTCACTGGTTACAATATTCTTTGTAATCGTATTCAACTATTTCCTTTTTAGAATAATGCCCGGTAATCCTCTTTCCATGATTATGAGGAATCCAAGAGCCTCAGCTGAGGCAATAGAAAGAACCAAGGAGCTTTTTGGGTTGGGGCAACCATGGTACATGCAGTTCTTTATCTATCTTGGTAATTTGTTTGAGGGTGATCTCGGTCTTTCATTTATCCACAAAAGACCGGTGATTGAAGTTGTGTGGAGCAGAATTATGCCAACAATCATCATGGTAGGTTTAGCACAGATTCTGTCAATAGTAGTTGGTATCCTTATGGGAGTCATATCTGCGTGGAAAAGAGGTACAAAGGTTGATGTTATCGCTCTGAGTTTTTCTCTTATTACCTACTCTGTACCGACTTTCTGGCTTGGAATCATATTGATTGCTATATTTAGTATTGGTTTAAGGCTTTTTCCAACATCAGGTATGCTGACACCTGGTAGAACATTCTATAATCTGCTAAGTATGATTAAAGATTACGCCTCTCATCTGTTCCTGCCGGTGCTGACATTAAGTTTGGTTTTGATTGGAGAATACGCTCTGACAATGAGAAATACTCTATTGGATGTATTGACTGAAGATTATATGACCACAGCAAAAGCTAAAGGATTTGATGATAACTACATCATTAAAAAGCATGCTATTCCAAATGCCATGCTTCCGATGATTACCCTTATTGCCATCAACATGGGTTTGATTATAGGAGGAACGATTCAAGTAGAGACCATTTTCTCCTGGCCTGGCCTTGGAAGATTGATGTATGAAGCTCTCAATGGTAGGGATTATCCATTGCTTCAGGGCATATTCTTGTTGATTACCATCAGTGTTATATTAGCAAATCTGATTGCTGATATCACATATAGTTATTTGGACCCTAGGGTTAAAAGTTGAGGTGTGATAGATGAGTACGATAAAGAAAGAAATGCGTAAAAGAAAAATCGATAGCTTTATCAAAAGCTATAAGACAAATAAGATGGGACTGATCGGTGGTGCGATACTGGCATTTTTTATCATCACTTCGATATTTGGACCTCTGATTTTTCCTTTCAATCCAATGGAATTCGGGCAAGCTAGCAATGTTCTTCAGCCACCTAGCGCCAGTCATATTTTAGGAACTGATGATTTGGGTAGAGATGTCTTTAGAAATCTTCTTGCCGGTGGAAGAGTTTCTCTAATGGTAGGTATATTGGCGACTATCATATCAATGCTATTGGGTACGACTATCGGATTGATGTCCGGCTTTTTAGGCAAAAAAACCGATATGATCCTGATGAGAATTACTGATTTTTTCCTTGTTTTGCCCTGGTTGCCACTTGTATTGGTACTGGCAGCAATTCTGGGCACCAGCATATGGAACATTATACTTGTTATCGGTCTGACAAGCTGGGCAGGTACTGCGAGAGTTGTCAGATCGCAGACCCTGTCATTGAAAGAACGCCCTTTTATCGAGAGAGTCAGGGCTATAGGTGCTGATGATAAAACGATCATCATCAGGCATATTCTACCAAATGTTTTTCCATTGGTTTTTGCCAATACCATATTGGTCTCTGCTGTTGCTATTTTATCTGAAACAACTCTGAGTTTTCTTGGTTTGGGGGATACTACCAGAGCTAGTTGGGGAATGATGCTGCATTATGCCTTTCAATCAGGTGCGGCAAGCTCCGGTGCTTATTGGTATTTTTTACCTCCAGGAATTTGTGTAGTTCTGGTAGTTTTATCATTCACTTTTTTAGGCTATGCATTTGATGAAATACTTAATCCCAAACTAAGGAGGCGATGACCAATGGAATTACTAAAGATCAATAACCTCAAAACCTATTTCAACATCACTGCCGGTACAGTTCGAGCTGTTGATGATGTCAGTCTGACACTTGACTATGGCGAGTCTCTTGGATTGGTCGGAGAGTCCGGTTGCGGTAAAACAACTACGGCACTTTCTATTACTCAACTTTTGCCCGCAGAAGGCAACATCGTTTCGGGTGAAATCCTGTTGGAAGGGAAAAACATTGTGAACCTTAACGATAATGAAATAAAAAAAGTTCGTTGGAAAGAAGTATCCATGATTTTCCAAGGTGCCATGAATGCGCTAAACCCGGTTATGAAAATTGGCGATCAAATAGCAGAAGCGATTATACTTCACGATAAATTATCCTATAAGGATGCCATCAAAAGAGTTGAAGAGCTTTTTGAACTCGTTGAACTTGAGCCTAAGCGAATATCCAACTATCCTCATGAGTTCAGTGGCGGGATGAAACAAAGAGCTATGATTGCAATGGCGCTTGCCTGCAATCCCAAGCTTGTAATCGGTGATGAACCTACTACCGCATTGGATGTCATGGTACAGGCACAAATACTTAACCTTCTAGACAAGCTGAGGAAGGACCTCAATATGGGGCTTATACTCATCACTCATGATTTATCAATACTGGGTGAAACCTGCGATAAAATAGCTATTATGTATGCGGGCAAGATTGTTGAAACCGGTTATGTTGAAGATATTTATAACAGCAACATGCATCCCTATACCTATAAATTGTTGTCTTCTTTTCCTAATATTCATAAAGAAAGAGTAATGCCGGCTGCCATTAAGGGTATACCCCCAGATTTGATCAATCCACCTCCTGCTTGCCGTTTTCATCCACGATGTCCTTATGCTGAAGATATCTGTAGCAAAGAGGAACCAAAAATGCAACTTGCCAATGAGGGGCATTATTATGCATGCCATTTCGGGGGTGTCTTTAATGAAAAATAAACAAAAGATAGTTTCAATCAATAATCTAAAGGTTGTATTTGAAATTAAGCAATCCTTTCTTAATGAACTTTTCTCAAAAAAAAGAAAGCTCGTCAAAGCTGTTGACGGGATCAGCCTTGATATTTACGAGGGAGAAATAGTCTCTCTGGTGGGAGAAAGCGGAAGTGGCAAGACAACATTAGGTAAAGCAATTTTAAATCTGGTTCCCATCTCCGAAGGTGAAGTCTTTTTTAAAGGCGAATCTGTAAACTTTAAAGACAAAAAAGAAGTAAAAAAATTTCGGCAGAAAGCTCAGATGATTTTTCAGGATCCTTATCAAACCCTAGACCCAAAGAGTCTTATATTTGATGCCGTCGTTGAACCTCTAGAAGTCAATAATATGTTAAAAACAATATCCGAAAGAAAGGAAAAGGCGGTAAAAGCCTTAGAAGATAGCGGTATGGCACCAGGTGAGGACTTCTTATATCGCTATCCTTACGAATTAAGTGGTGGTCAAAGACAAAGAGCAGCCATTGCAGGGTCTATTATTTTGAATCCTGATTTTATCGTTGCGGACGAACCTGTATCAATGCTGGATGTCTCTATTAGAACAGGTATCCTTGAGCTTCTACTTGACCTTAAAAACACGAGAGATCTCGCATTTTTATTCATAACTCATGACTTATCTTTGGCATGGCTCATACCAGACAGGATAGCTATCATGTATCTAGGATTAATTGTCGAAATCGGGACATCCGATGAGATTGTCAAGGGATGCATCCACCCTTATACAAAAGCATTACTTAGTATAATGCCTGTACCAGAGGTCAACAAAAACAGGGTTAGAAAGGTTTTAACAGGCGAGATACCTGACCCTACGGAAATACCAAAAGGATGCAGATTTAACACAAGATGTGAATTTGCGTATGACAAATGTTTTGTTGAGGAGCCTGAGCTCACCAAAATCAGCAATGATCATTTTGTGGCATGTCATTTAGCCACGGAGGACAAAAATGTCAAATCATAAAAATATTTTAGACAAGTTTACTGAAAGCGAAGTCTATCAATTGACTTCAGAATTGATAAAAATACCTAGTTACACTGGGTTAGCGGAGCAGGAAAAACAGATTGCTACTTTCATCTATAATTTCTTCAAAAATGAAGGCATTCATGTGGAGTTTCAGGAACCACTTAAAAATAGACCGAATGTTATAGCGACATTAAAAGGAAACGGTAAAGGAAAATCACTCATGCTGACCGGACATATGGATACGGTTCCACCATACAATATGGTAAATTCACCATTATCCGGTGATGTTAACAATGGCAAGCTTTATGGTAGAGGTGCCTGTGATATGAAAGGAGCGCTAGCTTGCATGATGGGCGCTATGGCTGCAATCAAACGAAGTGGTGTTACACTTGACGGAGACCTTGTTTTCGCCGGTGTCATCAATGAGGAACAAAAAAGTGAAGGAACAGAATATATTGTGACAAATGGACCCCACACTGATGCTGCAATTGTAGGTGAACCATCCGGTCTTCAAATAGCTGCCGGACACAGAGGTTTGGAGTGGATAGAGATTGACATCACAGGCAAGACAACCCATGGTGGTACGCCACACGAAGGCATCAACGCTATTTCAAAAGCGGCCAAGCTGATCACAAGGATTGAGAACGATTTAGTCCCAAAATTCAAGCACAGAAGACACCCACTCATAGGTGATCCTTTATTGAACTTTGGTGTCATTGAAGGCGGAGATCAACCTAGCAGTGTGGCAGGCAGATGCAAACTCTTCATTGATAGAAGATGGACTCCACAGGAATCATTTGATCTCATCATGGATGAGCTTAAAGATCTCATATCTGATTTGAATAAAGAAGATAAGGATTTCAACGCTCAAGTCAAACGATACTTTGCTGATTCTAACATGATGCTACATAAGCCATTGGAAATCGATTTAAATCACCCTATTGTCACTTCACTCAAAAAAGGAATCAGCGTCTCTTTGGGAAAAGACCCTGAAATCATATCTTTCCTGGCATGGACCGATGCATCATTATTAAGCAACTATGCCAAAATACCAAGCGTTGTTTTTGGACCGGGACACTTGAAAAATGCGCATTCAGAGGATGAGTTTGTCGAGTTGACGCAGCTAAAAGGCGCCTATGAGTCTTACGTACTGACTGCAATCGACTTCTGTAGTGGGGATAAAAAAAATGATTGAAAAAATGATGGATGAGATAAAAAAAAGAAGAAATGAAATAATAGCGGACTCACTTAAACTCATCGATATACCCAGTCTTACTCGAGATATCGATGAAAACAGGAAATGTCTGGATTATATAGCTAAATCTGCCCAAAATGAAGGCATGATAACAAGCTATACAAAGAAGAAAGATTGCTTGGTTATTGAGATTGGCAAAGGAGAAGAAACCATCGGTGTCCTGACACATGTGGATGTTGTCGATGCTGGAGATTTAGATAAATGGCAGACTCCTCCTTTCAAAGGGATATTTGATGGTGATTTCATTATTGGCAGAGGAGCTATGGATGACAAAGTACCGACTGCTATTATACTCAATATCATGAAAGTTTTTCAGTCAAAGAATCTAAATTATAAAAGAAAATTTCAACTAATCATAGGCACAAAAGAAGAAGAAACATGGACCGACATGGAAAGTTTCTTAAATGAGTTCAAAACGCCTGATTTTTCATTTACGCCGGATGGCGCATTTCCTATACACAATATTGAAAAGGGCTATGCTGATATCGAAATTATATTTCCTTTTGATAACTCATTTCCAAGCGGTAGGATTCTGACTCTGATTTCCGGAAATAGTCCCAACACAATTCCCTCAAGAGGCAACTTTATTTTTCAACAGAGCTCAAAAGAGAGAACGGTCGAATTGATTTCCTCTGGTGAATCAAGTCATAGCTCATTGCCTCAGAATGGCGATAATGCACTCACAAAGCTTTGCAAAATGATTAAGGGTCTAAAACTGGAAAGCGAGAGATTCGAACAGATATTGGATTTTATACTGCTGATGAACAAAGTATATGATGGTAGTACTCTTGGTTTTGAAAATGATAGCAATCAATTCAATGGTGAGTTTATCGGGAAAACCTACATCAATCCTACAACACTTGAGTTCAGAGACAACAAAATAATTCTAAACATCAACATAAGACACAAGTTGGGTGTCACACAACAATCGATAATAGACGTATTTAATCGCCATAGTAAATCGTATGGATTTAGTTTTAAAATATCCAATTATCTTGATCCCTTGTATGTTGAAAAAAATCATCCATTGTTTGATCCTATGGATACTGCATATAAAGAAATTACCGGTAGTAAAGGTGGTTTTGAAATGGCTGGAGGCACCTCCTATGCAAAAGCACTTCCCAATACAGTTTGCTGGGGGCCTGTTTTCCCTGGAGAAAAAGACTCTTGCCATCAGGAAAATGAAAAAATTAACATCAATAGTGTGATGACGTGTGCTGAAATATATGGAAGATTTCTCTATAAAGCCTGTATTGATTAGAAATTGACAACTCAGTATGATACAATATGACTATTATATTGAAGGAGCATTTTTATGTTTGAAGAAAAAATAAAGCCGCTTTTTAAAGTTCTTATGAGCGTACAAAGTGACACCAATACTTCCAGGGAAGTTATCATTGAAGAAGTTATATTGAAATGGATTGAATCTCAGCCTTATTTTTCAGAGAAACCTCATCTCTGCGGTGCCATTCCACTTGATCAGGATCCCCATAGAAGACAAGTAATATGGGCGTTAGTAAAAGGTAACAGCGATAAAACTGTTGTCTTGATGCACCATCATGATGCTGTTGATATTGAGGAATATGGTCATATCAAACATTTAGCCTTAGAGCCCGATCTACTCTTAGAGGCGTTGAAAGATAAGACACTATCTAATCAGACAAAAAAAGATTTGGAATCAGGTGAATGGACTTTTGGTAGAGGCTCAGCAGACATGAAATCAGGGGCAGCTATACAATTGGTTTTGTGTGCCCACTTTTCTGAAATTAAGGATTTCGAAGGAAATATTCTTCTACTTAGTGTTCCGGATGAGGAAACCTTATCCAGAGGGATGCTACAGTCCATACCTCTTATGACTTATTTAAGGGACAAGTATCAACTTGACTATGTCCTGGCAATCAACAGTGAGCCATATTTTAATCAAATAAAAGGCAAAGCGCTTTTCTACCAAGGTTCTGTTGGCAAGGTTATGCCTATTTTATATGTCAAGGGTGTAAAAAGCCATATTGGGGATCCTTTCAGCGGTTTCAACCCGTCCCTGGTACTTGCTGATTTGCAAAGAAAAACAGAGCTTAATGTTGACCTGTGTGATGTTCATAAACTTGAAGCCACACCACCACCTGTTTGGGTTAACCTGAAGGATCGAAAAAAAACTTACGATGCTTCAATACCCGAAGCAGCAACCGGGTATTTTAATTGGCTCACTTTTACCCGCTCAACTCAGAGTATTATGGATAAGTTGGTATCTCTATCCAAAAGAACATTACGTGACACTCTGAGTCATTTTCAAGATGCTTATGAGAATTACTGCAATTTGACTGGCGTGATACCTGAAGAGATAACCTTTCGACCTGAGGTTTTGACTTTCAGTCAACTTTATGATCGTGCATCTCAAAAAAAACCTGAAGCTTTTCAACAGGAGTATGTCGCATATCAGGAAAAAGTCATTGATGCACTCCATGAAAACAAGATTACGTTGCCTGAGGCTTCAACCAGACTAATTGAGTTTGCAATCGATTGGGTTGAGTTGGAAGGACCTGCTATAGTTGTGGCTATATCAGGACCATATTATCCTCATATCAACAATCACTTTATAGACAAAAAGTTGTCTTTTCCTCTTGAAAAAACTATCAATGAAATTGCAGCTTCTAAGTATGACCTGGTCTTCGAAGGTCAGGAATTCTTTATGGGAATATCTGACATGTCTTATGCTACCTGGTCCGGAAACACTGAAGATATTGATATTATTAAAGCCAACAGTCCCGGTTGGGATTATGTCTATAAAGTGATTGTTGATATGAGGATAATATGGTCCTGATATAGCCACAACTATAGCAGGTCCTTCCAACTCAACCCAATCGATTGCAAACTCAATTAGTCTGGTTGAAGCCTCAGG
>JAHRFV010000222.1 GCA_019084435.1 Dethiosulfatibacter sp. | reverse complement strand
TCGGAAGCTTAAATTATATCTCAAAAAAGGGGGTCATTGTTATTTTTGTTAAAAAAAGAGTGAAACCCTTGAAAATAAAAGGATTTAAAATAAAAAACGAGTGTCTTAGTTGACACTACGTGTGTGAATAAGGAGGAAAAATAATGAAATTTAAAATACCACACACCTATGCGTTGTTATTCTTTTTAATTGTCATAGTGGCGTTGTTGACATATGTTATCCCCGCAGGAGAATTTGAAAGGGCTGTTGACCCAGACACAGGAAGAACATTTGTTGTGCCTGATACCTATGCAAATGTTGAAAGATCTCCTGTTGGATTTTTTGGTCTTTTTAAAGCTATTCCCGGCGGGATGGAAGCTGCAGGCTACATCATATTCTTTGTCTTGATGATAGGAGGATCATTTGGTATCCTGCAAGCTACAGGTGCTATAAATGCCGGGATTGGAGCGGTGGTAAAAAAGACACAAGGAAAAGAAAAGCTCATTATACCAATCATAATGATTATCTTCTCACTAGCGGGTGCAATACTTGGAGCAGCTGAGGAGATGTTGCCGTTTTATCCGATCATCATATCATTGGCATTAGCTCTTGGTTTTGACACAATTACAGGGACTGCTATGGTTCTGTTGGGTGCTGGTGCTGGATTTGCTGGAGCGTTCATGAATCCATTTACTGTGGGAATAGCTCAAGGAATTTCTGGGTTGCCATTGTTTTCCGGAATCGGATACAGGTTTATAGTTTATGCTATTGTACTGTCAATAGCTATCATATACGTCTACAGACATGCTTCTAAGGTTCAGAAAAACCCAGAATTGAGCCCAACTTACGAACAGGATAAAAAGCAACATAATGCATTTGACTTAGACAATCTTCCTGAGTTTACAGGTAGACATAAACTAGTATTGTTATCTTTCTTGGTTGGATTGGCAATATTAGCCTATGGTGTAGTAGAACTCGGATTCTATATTACAGAACTTACCGCCATGTTCTTGATTATTGGTATAGCTGCCGGTATATTGGGTGGATTAGGAGTCAATAAAATTGCTGAGGAATTTGTAAATGGCGCTAAAGAGTTAGTGTATGGTGCCTTGGTTATTGGGCTTGCAACTTCAATTATGGTCGTTATGAGAGAGGGCAATATAATTGATACGGTAATTTATAGTCTTGCAAGTGCGGTACAAAATCTACCTCCCACATTAAGCGGTGTTGGTATGTTTGTTGTACAAAGCTTTATTAATCTAATCGTTCCATCAGGTAGTGGACAGGCTGCTGTATCCATGCCGATTATGGCTCCAATGGCAGATGTTGTAGGTATAACAAGACAAAGTGCTGTTTTGGCATTCCAGCTTGGTGACGGTTTCTCCAATGTCATATCACCGACTTCAGGTTATTTCATGGCAGCATTGGCTATTGGTGGAATATCTTGGGACAAATGGGCAAAATGGATGTTCCCATTATTCTTGATTTGGTCTCTGGTAGGTGCGGTGCTTGTTGCTGTTTCTGTAATGATCAATTATGGTCCATTCTAAGTGATAATCTAAAATAGGACAATAACTGAGAAAACTTGCGCTCCAAAAATTTGGAGCGCAAGTTTTTTTTGGGATTTTGTCAAACTATTATCAGCAAATAGATTGTTAAGATATATACTATTCGGTATTTAGAGAATCTGCGTTTAAACTGAATACCAAATGGATTAAAATACATTAATAAATTGATAAATATCTGTCAAATTGTTGAAATATCAACGATGAAATCGTTTGCCATAATAATAACATTATTGTATAATGTTCTCAACGAAGATGATACGGGGAGGTCAATTATGAAATATCAATGTAAATTAGTGGATGATGATGCGCCAAGATTTATTCTTTCTATTAAGACAGCAACAACTTTGGAGAATTTACCCAAAACTTTGAGTCAATGCTATAGTGCTATCGAGGGATATTTGTATAAAATGGGAGAACATCCACTTGGAGCTGCTTTTGTTGCTTTTCACAGCAATGAAACAGATAATCTCATAATAGAGGCGGGGTACCCAGTCAGCAAGCTGATTGAGGGGAAGGGTGATATTGTCGCCAGTGAGTTACCACCAGGTAAAAAAGTTTCCTGTACATACATGGGGCCTTACGAAAAAATAAAACCGGATTATGATGATATTATGGCATGGATGAAGAAACACAATTTCAAACCTAAAGGAATATCATATGAATTTTATAGGGGAGATCCTACGGAAGTCTCTCAAAATGAGTTGGAGACTGAGATAGTAATACCAATTCATTAATAGAAAGGGTGTTTATAAACACCCTCAGACTGCTGACAAAGTCAAAAATTACGAAAATGTAAGAAAGAGAATTCTCGAAAAAGAGGATTCTTTTTCAGTTTTTTGATATAATAGAAGCATCAAAAAGCGGAGGAAATCAATGCTTACAAGGAATGATAACATACAATTGAAAATGGAAATAATCAGCTTAGAAGAGCTGATCCCAGAAGATCATTTACTGAGAAAAATAGAAAATAACATAGATTTCAGTTTCATCTATGACCTGGTGAAAGATAAATATTGCGAGAACAACGGAAGACCGAGCATAGACCCGGTTATCCTGTTTAAAATGATATTTGTGGGCTATTTATATGGTATACGCTCT
>JAHRFV010000113.1 GCA_019084435.1 Dethiosulfatibacter sp. | reverse complement strand
GAATCATATTGATCATGGATTTATTGGATAATCTCAGAAGGGCCTCTCTTACAGGTGTCCTGCTGATGTTGAACTCCTCTGCTATTTTCTTTTCCTCAATAAAATCACCGGGCTTGTATTCCAGATTCAAAATCCTTTGATTGATGATATTGTAGATTCTTTCATTTGTGTTTTCCATTCCGCCTCCATGGTTTAGTTGATATATTAATGCTACCATTAGTATATAACGACGATATATTATTACAATGATTTAGTTGAGGGAAATTAGTTGAGGGAAATAAATTTGCATTGTCCAGTATCGGATGCTAAGATTACTTTAAAGATATGCACGATTTAAACGGAGGGAATCCATGAAGCACAAATATATTTCAAAGCGTTACTGGATCGATCAGTCAACACCAATGGGTAAGGTCGACGAACTATCTAAAGGATTCGATGATGTAATCAATCTAAGTCTTGGAGATCCTGACATCATTACAGATGATTTGATTATCGAGCAATCCTTTCTGGATGCAAAAGCCGGGTATACAAAATATACTGATTTCAGAGGAGATCCTGAGCTAAGAGCGGAGATTTTAAAGACATATAAAGAAGATCATGGTGTTGTGTTGGAGGATAGTGAAATTATGGTTGTTGCCAGTGGATGTCTGGCTATGTATCTCGTTCTTGAAGCCATTCTTGATGATGGTGACGAGGTAATCATACACGCACCTTATTTCACACCTTATTTGCAGCAGATTGAACTGGCTCGTGGAATTCCTACCATCTTGGATACTTTGGAAAAAGAAGATTTTCAGATTAATGTCGAAAGACTTGAGCAACTTATAAATGAAAGGACCAAGGCAATCATCGTCAATACGCCAAACAATCCGTCAGGAGCCTGCTTTACCAAAGACACTATGGAAAAAGTCGCTCAATTGGCGATAAAGCATGACCTCATCATCATCGCAGATGACATCTATGGGGCTTACAGCTTCTCCGAGCCATTTATTCCAATGATCACTAATACTAGCGTCAGAGACCGTACCATTACCATCAACAGTTTTTCCAAGGACTACGCTATGACAGGCTGGCGTATCGGCAATATAATTGCACCCGACTATATTATCCGAATCATACAGCAAATCAATGAAAATGTTCTTTTCACAGCGCCTTCTATATCTCAAAGAGCGGCAATCTATGCTTTGCGCAATAGGCATGTCATTCAACCGGGTTTGATAGAGGAGTATAGAAAAAGAGTTATGTATGCTGCAGAGAGAATCAACAGCATTCCCAACATGTCTGTTTTGTCACCTAAGGGAACCTTCTATCTATTTGTAAACATTAAAAAAACCGGTCTGACATCAATGGAGGCTTCCGATGCGATTTTGAAGGAAGCTCATGTATTGACCATTCCGGGTAACTCCTTTGGAAAATGTGGTGAAGGATATGTGAGGATTGCGTGCACTGTTGGTGTTGAGAGATTAAAAGTTGCTTTCGACCGAATAGCTGAAATGGCTATTTTTAGCTAATCAAACTCCTGGAAGGAGGAGAGATTGATATTGTCCAAGTGCTTTTTCATGTAGCTTGAAGCTTGGGATGGGTCTTTCTCTTTAATAGCATTGATGATATTTCTGTGTTCGTCGTAGATTTCCTCTATGGCATGCTCTTTAAATAGGGAAACCATGACAGATTTACCTATAAACGCATCCATTAGATAAGATATGCTATCCAATAGATTGATTATCAGCATATTATTAGAAATCTTTGCAATCTCATAATGGAATAACTTGTCATAATAAATTTTTTCGTCGACATTCTCAGATGTAATCATATTATTGACTGCATCTGTCAGTTTAATTATGTCTTTTTCCGTTGCATTCTTTGCAGCTTCAATCACAGTATGGTTCTCTACCAAAACCCTGAGAGTCAGTATATCCTCCATTTTTCCATTGCTTAGCTTGAATGAAAGAGACAATGGTTTGAAAAGGCTATTCTCTAGATTATTGGCAACATAATTTCCATGTCCATGTACCTTGTTGATAAAACCAATGGCTTCAAGACCTTTTAGAGCCTCTCTAAGAGCCGGTCTTCCTATGTTTAGGGTTTCTGTCAGTTCGCGTTCCGGTGGCAATTTGTCGCCAACCTTCAGCTCTCCTGACATGATCATCTTTTGTATCTGTTCAATTACGATTTGAGAAATATTTTTGTTTTCTGTTGTGCCAGACAATTTGCACCACCTGTGTTATTAGTTATATGTCAATTATATTGTTAATAAATAGATTTGTAAACCTAAATGTGAATGATTCAATCTTTATAGCTGTGCTGAAAGGAGTAAGTGATGAATATTGTAGTACTCATGAAAGAAGTACCAAATATGGATATGGTCAAATTCGATAGCGAAAGAGGTGTCATAGATAGGACCTCTGCAGACGGTGAAATCAATCCTTTTGACTTGAATGCACTTCAAACGGCTGTTGATTTGAGAAAAAAAACGGGGGGCAAGATAACAGTCATTACAATGGGTCCACCTAAAGCTGCACAGTCTCTCAGAGATGCATATTCAAGGGGTGGAGATGAGTTGATCCTCTTGACAGATAGAAGGTTTGGGGGTTCAGATACATGGGCTACCTCGTATACTTTGGGCGCCTCGTTGAAAAAGATTCAGTCTTTTGATCTGATAATATGCGGAGAGAAATCTGTTGATGGTGATACGGCCCAAGTGGGAGCTGAAGTAGCCGAGTTTCTTGATTTGCCTCATGCCTATTATGTCGAGAAAATCATTGGAGTAGACGATAAAGCGATTTCTGTTGAAATAGAGAATCTGGGTGATATGAAACAAACCAGAGAGATGTCTCTTCCATGTCTTATCAGTGTGACAAAAAACATCAATTTCCCTGAGCTTCCCTCATTAAAGAGAAAGTTGGAGTCCTTGAAGGTGGATGTAAACACGCTAAGTCTTGATGATTTAAATGGATTGCTGACTGAGGATAAAACCGGATTCAAGGGATCACCTACAAAGGTATCGAAAATTGTCATACCGAAAGAAATCTCTCGAGAAAGCCAATTGTTCAGACATGACAAGGATGGTTTTCTTGAGGCTGTAAAATCAGCTATGCATAAGAGAAACTTAACGGGGGTGAATGACAATGGCTGTAAAAAGTAAAATTTTGGTTTTTGCTGAGCAAAATAATCAAATTATTCATAGTGTCAGTTATGAGTTGTTGGGAAAAGCAATTGAGCTCGCTACCAGCAATGAAGCTGAAGTATGTGCTGTCATTTTAGGTGATGGTATCGACGTTGCTGAGCTGTGTTACAGAGGCGCTGATAAGGTCTATTACATCAAAGATATTCGTTTCAACACCTTAGAAGAGTATCTTTACAAGGAAAACCTCATACCATTCATCAGATCACTTAAACCTGATTTGGTTCTTTTTGGGGCAACTAACTTTGGAAGATCCTTGGCACCTCGTATAGCCGGTGCATTAAACACAGGTTTGACAGCTGATTGTACCGATTTGCGATATGATAATAATGACCTGATTCAGATCAGACCAGCGTTCAGCAATAACATTATGGCTCATATTAAAACAACCACTACTCCGAAAATGGCAACAATACGCTATAAGGAATTTCCTACACCATTGAGAAATGTAAATAATATAGTCGAGATCGAAGTTGTGGAACCTTACTGTGTTGAATATACAAAGTCAAAAGTTCTGAAATCCTTCAGTGAGACGGATTTTAATATTTCGGATGCGGATATTGTTGTTTCTGCTGGAAGAGGTGTCAAAAAAGCCGAGGATCTGAGACTGATTGAGGAACTGGCCGATGTACTGAGTGGTACTCTTGGTGCTTCAAGGGCATTGGTTGATACCGGCATGATTGGCAGCATGCATCAGGTCGGATATAGTGGCCATAGGGTCAAACCAAGAATATATATAGCATGCGGCATATCAGGAGCACCTCAACATATTGCAGGGATGAAGGAATCCGATTTTATTATCGCCATAAATTCCGATGCTTCAGCGCCTATCTTCAATATTGCGGATATTGGCTACATTGGAGATATGTTTCAGATTATTCCTGAAATGATAGCTATCTTCAAGAAGTCCACAGGAGGTTGCAATGAATAATCAAGTTGTAAGTGATTTACGAAAAATTGTTGGTGAAGACTGGGTCATTACAGAGCTTGACCAAAAACTCAGTTATTTATATGATGAACTGGAAGTGATATCTAGACCACAGGCTGATGAGAATTCTATCGTTGTTAAGCCAAAAAACACTCTCGAAGTCTCTGAAATCATGAAATATGTCTGGTCTAGCAATCTAGTGGTGGTTGTCAGAGGCGGTGGTACAGGTTTGTGTGGGGGTGCCATCCCGACAGAAGACAGCATTATTATATCCCTTGAAAGACTTAAGTCCATTTATGAAATCGATAAAAAAAATATGCTCGCCGTTCTGGGGGCTGGCGTCACCTTATTTGAACTACTTGAAGAACTGGATAAGCATGATGGCATCGGCTTTCCTGTCCATCCCGGGGATGAGGGTGCACAAATTGGTGGAATGGCCGCTACTAATGCGGGTGGTGCAAGAGCTGTCAGACACGGAATCATGCGCAATCACATCAAGGGTATTGAGGTTGTTCTACCTGACGGTGAAGTATTGGAATTAGGTGGAAAGCTAGTCAAGGACAACTCAGGATACAGCTTGATGCATCTTATAATCGGCAGTGAAGGAACGCTCGCCATTATCACAAAAGTAATACTGAAAATCTATCCTGAAGACCATTATACAGCCTCAATCGCTGCATCTTTCAATACAATCCGCCAGGCCTCCGATGCTGTACTTGATATGCTTCAGAGCGGAGTCACGCCACTGGCTGTTGAATATCAGGACAAAATGCTAAATATTGAGTCAGCCCGGTCACTGGGATTGAAATGGCCATTACACGAGGGTTTAGCTGATTTATATATAGTATTGTCAGAAAAGACTGAAGATACATTATACAAGACTTGTCAACAAATATTGGATATTTTTGAAGAAAATGGGTCTTTGGAATCTGTTTTTGCCGGTAAGAAACAGGAGCAGCATGACTTATTGGCTATCAGAAGCGGGAGCTATGAGATTATTAAGGATATCATTTCATATTCTTTTGATATGGTTGTTCCGCCTTCCACCATTCCTGTTTTTTTCGAGAAGCTGGTAAGTCTTGCCGAAAAATATGACACAAGCACCAACATAACAGCCCACATCGCGGATGGAAATGTCCACAATGATATCCTTCTGGTGGATGGTGCTATCGCTCCCTATGCGGAGGAATTAAAAAACAAAATGTATGCTTTGTGTCTGAGTCTTGGTGGCAGCATATCAGGTGAACATGGTATTGGAAAGCTTAGGATGGATGATTTGCTCATTCAAAAAAAGCCGAGAGAAATCCAATTGATGCAAGAAATCAAACAGGTTTTCGATCCGAAGTTCCTGTTAAATCCTGACACAATCATAAAAAGACTCACTCGTTCAAGAGAGTAACTCAAGGATTAGCAAAACAATTATTAAAATAATGATTGACTATCATTTCAGTTGTGTTATAATTCTTTTAATAATGTTAGGGAGAATACAATGATTAATCGACAATCAAGACTTAACAATTGCACATATTATGCTTATTATCTTAGCTATTATAGCGAAGATCAATTAAGGTGCAATTGAATAGAAGGTTGTTTAGATTAATGGGTTAGTTGTATCATCTCGATAGAAATATTGATTTTAGAGGACTCGTTAAGAGTCCTTTTTTTATAGAAAATAGGAGGGTATGAAAATGATAGTTGTTTTTAAAAAGAATGCAGACATCAAAGAAATTGAATTATTGAAAAAATCCTTGGAGCAAAAGGGATTTCATATTCACGAGTCTCTTGGGGAAAATCATTATCTT
>JAHRFV010000162.1 GCA_019084435.1 Dethiosulfatibacter sp. | reverse complement strand
TGCTGGGAAAGTTACTTCTCTTAAACTATCAAAATCTGGAATATTTCCACTGTCACTAAAGCTTGAACAAAAGTTATCTCCAACATTCCCTACGATAACTGTGCTTGCTACGTTTAAAACCTCTAAGTTTATCATGGTATTGATATATGCTATATCTGTATTGTTTAGCGCTCCTCCTCCTGTGATATGGAGTTCTTTAACCTGAGCGGCATTGTCTGGGCCTGCTTGTGATTCTACTTCTGTTTGAAGTGTTCCTGAAGTTATATCAGAATTTATGGTCACTATTATATTTCCTGGATCTGCAAAACTAAATTGGTTATTTGACAACATGAATGTTACTATTATTAGAATTGAAAGTATTATTTTAAAAGCTTTTCTTATTATTCTCATCATTTCTCCTCACCTTCATCATTTATTCTTGGCACTTCTCCCATATAGGCTATACAATACCTCATACCAGTTGGTACTTCAGCCGATAAATTCGGCAAATAAAAGTGTCGCTCATCGCAATCACCATATTTACTGCCTATCATCATATAGAGTTTGGGGTATTTTACTATTTCAAGCTTTTGCCCACGGCACTCTAAATAACCACATGGCACATCATCATATGCAAACAATTTAATTTCTCCTACATTTTGCATTTTACTCCTCCTTGTTCTTCTAATTTATCAGTTTAATTATAGTAAAGACTTTTTTTCAAAACATCAGCCGAAAGTTATAAATCACGAAAAAAAACCTAACTTTTTTCAAAGTTAGGTTCTAATTTTAACTCTATATTGACTTATTTACAAAATATTGAGTTCCTTTGCTTTCTCAACCGCCTTTACTCTACTATTCACTTCAAGTTTCCCGTAGATATTACTCAGATGAGATTTCACTGTGCCTATAGAGATATTTTCAATTTCTCCAATTTCTTTGTTTGATTTGCCTTTAAACAACAATTTTAAGATTCCTAGCTCTCTAGGGCTTAGGAGTTCATGTGAGATACTGTTTCTATCATTTTTATCATTGTAAAGTTTTATCGTTAAATCAGAACTATATTGATTAATAAATTCTGCAATTTGAAGATCTTTATTTTTAGGATACTTAAGATATAGTATTCCAACGACAGTATCACTAAGATTTAACGGAACACACTTACTGCAAACATCATTATTTTTAGATACAATTTCTTCTTTCGTTCTCATAGAATAGGTAATAAGATCACCATTGATACTTTTGCTGTTTTTAATCTCTCTGTACTGGTCATAATTTATGGTAGCGCCATTATTTTCAAAAGCAATTCTGGGTTGATCGTCAGTCATGATAACAGCAGAGTAAACCGAGTCAAATTCTTCATAAAGCGTATCAAGAATGTATCTACAAAGTTCATCTTTAGTTAAGGAATAAACGTCAACAATGCTTTCATTCTTCCGCTGAATCTTTTGATCTTTGTATATGTTTACAACAGCTGTTGCCCCTAACTTTTCAAAATAAAGGAGCATTTCATTTTTATAGTAATGCTTTAGTGTTTCGTTTTCAGTGTTAATCTTTAATGCCAAAAAATTGCCTATGGCAATTAGAAGATAATTCTCTTTTTCTTTTGATAAAGTAATCCCTTCATTTATAAGCCCTAAGCTTAAATACTTATTGCCAAAGTTATACTCAAATAATCCTGAAATATAAAGATGCCTTGGTAAATGATTATCTCTAAAGTTTTTAACAAGATTCTCAAAATAATTTTTTATTCGTTCAATCTCTTTTAAATTTTCCTCTTTTCCATAATCAAGCTCTTGATGATGTATCATTCTTATGAGCCCAGCGATTAAGTTTATATCCGTATAGACAATATGTCCTTTCGCTTCTTCAAACATACTGGTTACTGCAGTGACTATTTCAAATGCATGCTTTATATTGCCTTTCAGAAACAAACTTAATATTTCAAACCATACGCTTATTAAGTCATGGGCTTCAATATTCTCGATATTCCGGTTATCAATAGTGTGGGAGTCATATTTAAAATTATTACTATAAGAGGTCAACATAGGATTGATATATTTACTGATAAAACTGCTTTCAGATAATGTTACATCATAGAGTTTAGATGTCCTCTCATTTATTAGAACAATCGATTCATCAATATTTTTACCAATCGTTGAGTAGACAAATAATAGGCTTGCAATTGTATAAGAAAAATAAGTAATAATCCCGTTTTCAAGACACTGTGTATTGATTTCTTCTAATAATCTTGTTGTTTCTAATAGGTTATTTGACCAGTGGTGAACAAATGTCAAATAAAAGGATAATACCTCTGTTTTAAGTTCGTCGTTTTCTAGTTTTTCTATATTCTTTAACACCATATCAGAAAAATATTTACCATATTCAAAACGATTTATCATATTAAACTCAACATATGACAGAGCCGCATATCCAAAGAGGGTGTATTCACTATCCTTTTCTTCTAGTGACAGCTTTGCCATGGCTAAAATAATGTATAAAAAGTCATTTACACTTACATTTTTAGCTGAAGGCATGATTTGATACAAGATATATAAAGGTGTGATTTCTTCATTCTTTACTAACTCGAATTTTTTCGGCAAATCATAAGGCTTAAATAAATCAGTGAGTAATGGGTTTATATTTTCCACATTATAGTCATAGCCTATATGATCAAGCATGTGTTTTCCTATATTAATAACCTCTTGATCTTTACCAGTGTATTTGTAAAAAGATAACATTTCATCATATACACCTAAAATTAGCGGATGCCCCATATATTGATTTTGAAGTCCATCAAACATATTTTCAACTTCTTTAAAACACCCTTTAATATACTTGTACTTCAAAAGAAGTAGCCTGATGTTTAGTTTTGTTACTTCATCAATCTCTATACTTGTTTGAGCTTTTTCAAGGATGTCAACTGCTTTTTTGCAATTCTCATAGGATTGGTTGTTTATGCTATGTTGAGCAAATATATAAACCTCATCAAACCAATCTTTTGCAAAGGATTGCATCCAAGTTTTTGTGTTAGTATTTATTATATTCTTTACAAAATCTCTTGTATCAAAGTCATTTTTATTCAGTGTATAGGCTATGTCAAAATTAATCTCATGTGTTTTTTTATCATCTAGGTTCTCTAAGATATATTCTAAAATAATATCATGGGTGAAAATATACTTTTCAGGTGTTTCAAATATGAAGTGTTTATTTTTTAGAGACTGTATAACATCCTCTAAATCTATTTCATCAAACAAAAGCTCTATAATATCTTTGTCAGCGGTTCCAAAAAGACAAACCAAATAGTCAAGAATTTTTCTTTCCTTATCGGTTAGTTGTTCTACTCTAGCGAGCATAATTCCTTCTATATCATCTGATGTCTTAGTTAGAGAAAGCTTGTTAATTTGAACGATATTGTCCTCAATAATACCTTTTGACTTTAGTTCTTCAATCCCTTTTATGATATAAAACGGATTACCTAGAGTAATACTATAAAGGTACCTTATTAAGTAATCGAGATTTTGTATGTTATCTGATGTATTATTCATGACCAGCTTCTTTACATGGTTTTCAGTAAAGGGTTGTAGTTCTAACGTAGGAATCACCTTTTCTTCTTTTGAAAAGCCTTCAAATTGGGTTCTATAGGATATGATAAAGAATGCAGAGATGCTGTCATCCTTAATAATTGATTTTATGATATCTATGCTTTGTATGTCACTCCATTGTATATCGTCAAAAAAAATACATATAGATGAAATTTGTTTGCTTACAAGTTTTAGTAATTCTCTAACCGCTTTTCTTATTTTATATTTTTCTTTTGAATAGTTTTGTATCTCTTTTTCTTTAATATTTGAAAAAATCTTAGCGTATAAATCACTAAAATTCGCAAGATATCCAAGGTCCTTACCAATTTTATTTTTTATGTGATAAACGAGGGGCTTGTAAATACCATCGGAAAACATAAGCATTTCTAAAAAAAAGCTATTTATTAAACTTTTTATTATATAAAATTCATCTTCTTCAAATTTTGACTGTTTACATGTTATAACTTTTATATCACTATACTGTTCGAGTATACTTATCACAGCATATGTTTTACCTATTCCCGCTCTACCCTTTACAATTAATACATCTCTAGAAAGGTTTTTGTAATTCTTATACCCTTTTTTAATATTTAATTTTAATTCTTCTCTACCTATTACATCCTTATTGATCATTTTATCACCCAGAGCTTTTATTAATTATATTATTTCCTGTCAATCTAATTATCCCATAGTATCTAAAAAGTTTCAATTCGATATATTTCTTATATCCCTACATTTCACATCCAAAAGCCTAACCTAACAACAATTTCATCTTTCAGTTCCTTATTGCGATAATTCGCAATATCGGTCTTAAACATAAAAAACTTGGTTTTTAGCGGTATATGGGCAAATATGATTAGTCTTTTTTGTATAGTGCTACTATAGTCTCCACATGGCTTGTTTAAGGCGTAGGTACACGCTAGTTGTTTGTCGTTTGATGCGTAAGTAGACATTTTTCCTGATTCAATTATACCAGATGGATTAGCAATTTTCTCGTAGAATTCTTCATTGAATTTCATACCTGCTTTGAATACAAAAGTGATTACATATGGATTTGGATTTCCATCTTCATCTGTTGCTCCAATGACTACTTTTTCAATCAAACTGTCCATAATGTCACGATCAAATTCGGCAATCTCTAAATCTTCAGCAAGGACTTTTCTAAACTCTTTAATTCTTGTAGTAATTGATTCTTCCCCTTGAAGTGCTTCGTATCTTTCATTTCTTTCATCCCTTAGTGATTTTAGTTCTTCTTCTATTATATCGAATTTTCTGTCGTAATCTACTTCAGCTATTTTACCATCTAATCTCATATCTAATAATGTCTGTGATTTAGTTTCTAGCTTCTTGATTTTTGATGACAATTCATTGACTTCATCTCTAAGTTGACTTATATCAAGGGCTTCTTCAATATTTCCAAAGAATTCTTCAATGTCAGTAGCATTTAATTCTTGAATCTTATTATATGCATTAACAAATGCATCTTCTAAAAAGCTTTCATGAATGCCTTTTGAATGCCCACATTCTTTTCTGCCATGCTTAATTGCTTTTCCACATTGCCATGCCGGTTTTTCATGATCTGTTCCATGGTGCCAAATTCTTCGGATATATGTTCCACCACAGAAACCACAAGTACACATACTACTGAAAGCATGCTTTCTACTATATTCTCTAGAAGTATTTTTCTTACTATGCTTTTTGCTACGCATTCTGAGAATTTCTTGGGCACGTTCGAACATTTCATCAGATATTATGGCTTCATGATTGTTCTCGACATAAAACTGCTCTTTTTCTCCCATGTTATCTAAACGTCTATGTGTAATTGGATCTACCGTGAACGTCTTTCCTTGAAGAAGATCACCTTTATATTTTTCATTTTTAATAATACCTCTAACAGTGCTCTCATGCCATTTTACACTTCCTCGATTTGTTTTATATCCTAAATTAGTAAGCTCTTTGGCTATTACAAAACATCCTGAACCTTCAACATATCTTCTGAAAATATATCGGACAACTTCTGCTTCTTCTTCATTAATAGAAATGGTTTTAGTCTCTGAGTCATAATCATAACCCAAACAACCATTATATCCAACCAATTCTCCACGTTTCATTTTCATTTTAAGACCCATGGTCACATTCGCTGATATCGATTCACTCTCTTGCTGCGCCAAAGAACTTAAAATAACCAACAGCATTTCACCATTCATGGTCAATGTATTAATATTTTCTTTTTCGAACATGATAGCCACATTCTTTTCCTTTAATAAGCGTACATATTTTAAAGTATCCAAAGTATTCCTAGCGAATCTAGATATTGACTTTGTAATAATCATATCAATTTTTCCTTCTAGAGCATCATTAATCATCCTTTGGAAATCAACACGTTTATTGATTTGTGTTCCAGATATCGCTTCATCGGCATAAATGTCTACCAATTTCCATTCTGGTTTTGTTTCAACCAACTGTTTATAATGAAGCACTTGGGACTGATAGCTCAATTTCTGTTCATCTGAATCTGTACTAACCCTACAATATGCTGCAACTCTTAATTGATTTTCAATAAAGCTGCCTCGTTGTCTACGTGATTGTTTACTTGCTTCAATAACTTTAACCTTTCCCATTGAAAGACCTCCTTAGTTCTAATTTATCCTTGTTGTGGTGCGAGTTTATCATTTCTCAAAATTTTAGACCATGTTTCGTTTATTTTTTTTGATACAACAAAAAAGCCTTCTCAACATTAGACTTACTTTGAGAAGGCAAATCATTTTACATATTTACTTATTTCGGCAATCATCTAAGTTTTTTTGTAAATAGAATTTTACTCCATTGCATAAATACCGATTTTATATTTCTTCTTAATAAATAACTTGATCTTACCATACTCAATTGGTGAAATTAACCTTTTATTTCTTAAGTGATTCAACATTGCCACTTGTTCACTAAATTTTAATCTATCTTCCATTGTCTTTCCTCCAGTTTATTCTATTCAAAATATGAGTTTTCTTTTTTCTCTCTTAAAAAGCTTCGAATATCTTCAATGCTCTCTGCTCTTCTGCATTCAGGTAGCGCATGTAAGACATCTTGATGATATCGACCATTATCGCTAGCTCTGACATCTAATATGGAAATAACCCCAGTATCGATTTCACTTCTTATCAGTCTTCCGACTCCTTGTCGTAATTTTATTAGCATTTTCGGTATCAAAACCGATTTAAGGTATTCATTCATATCCGTATATAATGATTTTTCATAATCACTGATTGGATCTGGTATTGGAAACGGTAACTTCACTATAATTAGATGGGATAAAATATCTCCTGGTATGTTAACGCCTTCCCACATGCTTCCGGTTGCAAATAGAACAGCATTTTGACTTTTCTTGAATTCATCGATGGCTGTATTTCTCCCACGATTCATTGCTATCAGCTGTCGATTTGGGTGCGCTTCTTTGATATGCTGAAGCATAAGGCGTAGTGGTTTATATGATGTGAATAATACCAAAGCATGACCATTGGAAGCATCAATTAGCCTTGATACCTCTTGTCCAACTTCATGAATGTAAGCTGCATCATCCACATTTGGAAAAGGCATCTTCTTTGGAATATAAATCATACAATTTTCTTTAAAGTGAAATGGTGATGTTTTAGTAAGTTCTTGTATCTTCCAAGGACTAATAGTATTCATGCCAAGTTGATGCTTGATATAGCTGAAATCTCCATCCACTGCTAAAGTTCCTGATGTTAAAATCATGGACCTCTTAACCGCCCAAAGATCTTTTTCTAATTCATTGCTGACGACTTTAGGAATAGATGCCAGCATTCGTTGACCTTTGGCTTTAGGATTTTCCATCCAATAGATATTTGTTTCTAATAGAAATACCCTCAACCCATCCATCACAGTCTTAAGGTCATTAAGAAATTGCCTTTCCGTATAACTCATCTTCTTACTGATTTCATAAATGGTAAATACCATTTTCTTTAAAAGTGTCATGGCTCTTGAAGTGATTGTTGTTGGGAATTTTTCTGTATCATCAGAAAATGCCTTTGCAGGGATTTGTTCTGTCAACACATCAAAGAACATTTGGTTGAGCGCCATCACCTCACTAGTTAAATTCTTTAATTCTTTTTGGCTCTTCTTCTTCGAATGCGTAGGCGATATCTTCTTCATTAAGTGATAAACCTCATGTTCATTGACGATTGTTCCGTACATCTGATTTGCAGCATCCATCAATTTATGTGCTTCATCAATAATGACCGTTTGATAATCCGGCAATAATGATCTCCGTCCATCTTTTCTTTTTAATATGTCTGCCAGATAATAGTTATGGTTACATATTTGAAAATGATAGGTGCTTTTCCTCGCCTGTTTCATAAACTGCTGAAAAGTACATGTCTTAAACTTGCTGCACTTCATACACTGGCTACTTTTAACATTGATTTTTCGTTTATCATAACCGCTGATATCTTCAGCATCAGCAAGATCAATATTTCTATTTTGAATTAATTCTTGTAGACCTTTATATTCACTAGAGCGTTTACGCTTGGGGTCAAGTGAATGAAAATAATCCATTAACCGATTTTCGCAAACATAGTTTTCTTTACCCTTTCTTAGTACACAGGTGATTCGTGATGAGATAATGCCATTTTCTATCAGCATTTTAGAAATCTCCGGTATGTACTCTTTTATGATTGAGCGTTGTAGTTCAATACTTGATGTGGTTATCACAATTGGCATTTGCTTATAGAAAGGACCCTTTTTCGAAAAAACACTATACACAATCGCTGCAATTAGATAAGCGTGGGTTTTACCAAGACCGACTGCAACATCACTTAAGGATATCTTCCTTTCTTTCATGTTTTCATATATATGCTTTGATAACTGGACCTGCTCTTCTCGTACAATAAATCCATACTTAGGAAAGATATCTTTGAAAATAACATCAATCATTTCAGAGCCATCTGCCGCTTGCTTCATATCATAAAAAGATAAGGCTTTGATTTTATCAATAACACCGCCGTAATCTTGCTTTGTCAATTCCCGTCGTATGTGAAACAAATACTTTTGCTCACCTGTAACATAATTGACAACACGATAGGTGTAATTCTTTCCGGTAAAACTCTGGACTAAGATGCAGTCTTTTACAATGAATACTCCTTTTGAACTTTCCGCTATCCACTTTTCACCGATTACTTTATTTAGAATTTCTTTTGTATTTAAATTTGCTTGTATATTATCCATCATTTCTCCTTTAGTTAAGTTTGTTTCACTTAACAGCACAAACCTAGAACCAAGTCGAAACAACTTCGTTGTACGTTTGTACTGTTAAGCGATTCTTTAAAATATAGTTAATAAATACTTTAGGCGGTCAATAGTCATTGACCTCATAGAAGCAACCCATGCCATTGGCTTCCAGGCAAAGGCTGTATTCTCCTGATCATCTGTCAGGCTGCCATCCATAGGATACTTAGGACTTGGCAGAAGTATCGTTCAAATTTCCCCTTGTGGATCATGGCGAATTATCTTAACCACTAGATAATTTAAAGCCGGATGTTGTCGCTCTGATATCTCAGTCATGGCGCATCCTCTTATGTCGCTTTCCTTTCGGTCACAAGGTAACGTACCTAAAATATTGAATATGAGTAAACTTAGCTTTACTATTTTTCAAGGTTCATAGGGATATAAAAACCCCCTTCACTCTTAAGCCGAAAAATGAGGGGGGGTGTACGAAAAAACTTTTAAATTTTTAGATATTTTTTTATCTTCTCTATGATTTTTTGCTTTCGACAATTCAATGTCATAAGTGGAATATCGCATTCCTTTGCTAGTTGACGTTGACTTTTCCCATAAAAAAACAGCTCTTGAATGAGCCATTTCTCTTCTTCATCAAGAATTGAAATTGCTTCAAGAACTGTTTCCATGAGTATCTTATTCATAACTTCTGTTTCAATATCCGTATCCTTATCTGAAAGAATCTCTTCTGCTGAGCAGTAGCTATCTCCCATATCGCAGAAATTAACAACGCCCTTTTTTAAGTCTCGCTCTTCTAAATACCGCTCCCTTCGGTCCATCTGGTAATAAACTTCATAGACTTCCTTTGTCGTTTCGTAGTATTTGCCATCTACTGGAATATAATATCTTTTTGTAGCTTTTTCTCGTTCTTCTTTTTCATTCATTTTCCATACCTCCTATTTTGTAATTAATGGATTGTTCTTTACAAAATAAAAAGTTATGGACCACGAATAAGCTTCATATATTTAGTACTCATTCCAAACACCTCCTTGATTGTAGGCAATAAAAAAGCCGCACATAACAACGTGCAGCTCACTAAAATGCCTCCAATACCAAAGTGATCGGAGTCAGTATTAAATTTTATCACCATACTTCTGGGCATAAAGAAAGCCCCTGAAGATGACATTCGTTCATCTTCAAGGGCTTGTAATCATTATATTCCCAGTATAGTTATTATATCAGCCTCTAAATACCGTGTCAGTACCATAGAAGTTCCTCTTTTGTCCTAATCGAGTCTCTTCTATGTATCACCCAGGTATCAACTTAGTCTCAAATAAGTCTCATTGTTTTTCTTGTGTTTTTTTTATATCGGGAATCACAAATCCCCATAAGATAACTCCTAGAAGGGTAATCGCCTTTTTCTTGTCCCGAAAGAATGTGGACCTTGAAATATTCATACTTTCAAGGATTTCGCTTTCACTATATTTCACGAACACCAAATAAGATTTATTCAAAATCTCATAATATTTTTCTCCGTCAATTGGGTAATTCTTCAAAAGAATTAGCGATCTATCAATCAACTCAAGAATACTTTTACTGTCTTCAATACTCTGTAATCGGTTTTCTATTCTCGCTTTATCCACTCTTGGATCAACATCAATCAGCGTATCAACAACATCAAAAAGCCTACTACCACTGGATAAATAGCACTCCGCTTCCATTTCCATGATTGAATTACTCATGCGCCACATCACTTTCGAGTACAACCTCAACAGCAACCTGGTATTATGATAAATTTTGTCACTATACAGTGCTTCAAAATTATAAATCTTACTTAAGTCTTCAATAGATTTCTTCTTTTCATCTTTTTCCTTCGCTTTTTCCAATATCATCACCTTCACACTCTCATATTTAATTCATACACTTCCAACTTTCTAATCATAGATTTTAGGGCCAGGGAAAGGGCTTATCTATATTTTATAACGAACATACGTTCGGTGTCAATGTAAAAAAAGAGAACAGTCCTTTCAATCGGACAGTTCTACTTTAATTTTGAATTCCAATATTCAACGTAGGCATCAAATCCCTCATACATAAAATCAATATGGCGCTCCATAGGAATAACATATGCTTTAAGTTGCTCTCGTCCATTTTGATTTGCTTTAGCTAATCTATGATGCCCATCAATTAAATTATAGCCTCTTGAATAATAGTCATCTGATATAGAAGAATATCCATGATGTAATCGGTAATTGTCAAGATAGTTGTCCAAAAAACCTTCCAAAATAAAGTAGAGTTTCTGGGTTCATCGAACAACTGATCAATATATTTATTCACTCACAGCTCTTTTGAATAGAAGCAACACCTCCTGGAATACTGGTCTTTGA
>JAHRFV010000019.1 GCA_019084435.1 Dethiosulfatibacter sp. | reverse complement strand
TTGAAGAGAGAGCCATTCGAGGTCCAAATTACTATAGCAAGCACCCTGTCATTTTTATGCAGTTGGATATAGAAGAACTTGAACTAAAACCAACGGATATGGTGCCTGGATTCAAGGAAAATCTGGCAATAATGATGCCGAGCCTTCAGGAACATAGATGTTCACCTGGAGAGGTGGGGGGATTTTTTGAGCGACTGGTGAGGGGTACCTGGGCAGGTCATGTTGTCGAACATGTAGCCTTGGAACTGCAATGCCTGACCGGGCATGAGGTAACTTTTGGAAAAACATTTGGCACAAATCAACCTGGCATTTACAATCTGGTCTATCGCTATTTGGATTATAAATCCGGACTGCGGGCAGGTGAAATGGCTGTCGAGCTGGTACAAAAGCTATTTGAGGGAATTCTTACTGATATACACCCCCTGATTGATGAACTGAAATTAATTGCTGCATCCAGTCTTCTGGGGCCTTCAACACAGTCAATTGTCGACGAAGCCACTAGTCGTGGCATTTCCCACTTTCGACTCAACGAAGAAAGCTATGTACAACTAGGTCAAGGAGTACGCCAAAGAAGAATTCAAGCTACTATGATGGACAACACTTCCGCTCTAGGGGTGGAAATTGCTGACGATAAGGAAAATGCGAAGAAACTACTGTCCTCTATGGGTATTCCTGTATCGGATGGGCGATCTGTATGGTCTGCTGATGAAGCGTTAAAGGCTGCGGAGACCATCGGGTACCCTGTCGTTGTCAAACCATTGATAGGAAATCATGGACGGGGTATAACTGTGAATGTGACAAGCGCAGAAGAATTGCTCGTCGCCTACGAAATTGCGTGTGAAGTCTGTGAAACCTGTCTGATCGAAAAATATCTGGAGGGATTTGACTTCAGGATTCTTGTCATCGATGGGAAATTTGTGGCAGCAGCCCTTCGGGAGCCCGCTTATGTTGTAGGTAACGGAAAAGACACTATCCGGCAGCTAATCGAAGAAGTGAATAAAGATCCCAATCGAGGCATTGGTCACGAAAAAAACCTCACCCGTATCACTATTGATACCATGATGGAACGGTTGCTGGCCGTTAAGCAACTTACTCTAGAGAGCGTTTTGGCTAAGGGAGCAAAAAGATATGTCAAATCAACGGCAAATCTCAGTGCAGGAGGCACTGCTCTGGATGTCACGGAAAATGTTCATCCACTGAATCAGTTGATGGCTGAGCGAATTTCACAGATTATTGGATTGAATGTCATCGGCATTGATATTATTGCTGATTCATTGGAGAAACCTCTTAATAACCATTCTGCTGGTGTTGTGGAAGTTAATGCGGCTCCAGGATTTAGAATGCATCTTAATCCCACCAAAGGAACTCGCAGAAACATCGCATCCCACATTGTTAACATGTTGTTTCCACCTGGTTCTACTCATGCTGTTCCTATTGTTGCTGTAACGGGAACAAACGGTAAAACCACTACAACAAGGTTGATTGCTCATATTTTGGGACTAAACGGCAGGACAGTTGGCATGACATCAACTGATGCTGTGATTATTGATAATATACCAATCCTAACCGGTGATTACAGTGGTCCAGAAGGCACCCGAAAAGTTATGATGGATTCCACCATCGATATGGCTGTACTTGAAGTTGCAAGAGGCGGTATTCTGCGACGTGGTCTTGGGTATGACGAAAGTGACGTGGGGGTTTTCCTTAACATTTCTTCTGACCATTTAGGTGAAGGCGGTATCGACACACTGGAGGAGTTGACCAGATTAAAATCAACAGTGATTGAAGCTGTAAAACCTTCGGGCTATGCTGTGTTCAATGCCGATGATCCGATGGTGCTTTCTTGTATGGATAAGACACCGGGGTATCCGGTTTTATTCTCAAGAAATCCGGAACATCCAGCCCTTAAATCAAATTATGATAAGGGTAATTTAAACGTAACTGTACAAAATGGCAACATCATCATACAGAGAAAGGGATGGATGTCAACTGTTGCCAGTATTGTTGAAATACCTATTACATTCGACGGAAATGCCTGGTTTAACGTGGAAAATGTGATGGCCGCAGTAGCTGCCACAGCTGTGCTAGGACTGAATGAAGTAAATATCCGGGCAGGACTGGTCAGTTTCAGTCCTTCTATTGGACAGTCTCCAGGGAGAATGAATGTCATTGAAATGGGTAATTTTAAAGTGGTTGTTGATTATGGTCATAATATTGGTGCCATTAAAGCAACGGGTGACTTTATAAAAGGCTTGATGCCAGGCAGAAAGATTCGCATGGCTTCCGGTGTGGGCAATCGGAGACGAGAAGACATTGTAGCATTTGGACGTGCCCTTGCAGAGTACTACGATCATATTGTTATTTGCGATGCAGACCCAAGGGATAGAACTGTCGGTGAAACAGCCCAAATTGTTAAAGAAGGGCTTTTAGAAGGTGGGTTCACAATGGAGATGATCACAATAGTCAATGATGAAACAGAAGCTACCAGAATATCGCTAGACATGGCAAAAAAAGGAGATCTAGTGGTTTTACAAGCGGATAATATAACCCAGGTAATTAAGGATGTTCTAAAATATAAAAAAGAATTGTCAGGTATGAAAAAGTAAATAAATATTAGGAGGAGATGAAACATGAACAAAGAAAAGACTACAAATACCAACACTGATACAGAAGTGGACAAAGGCGGAGAACTGCATCAAGTTGCAGGGGGAGATCATACCACTCTAACCACTAATCAGGGCATTGTGATTTCCGATAATCAAAACTCACTCAAAGCTAATCCTACCGGCCCTGTTCTTCTGGAGGATTTTGTCCTTCGTGAAAAAATCACACATTTCGATCACGAGCGTATTCCTGAGCGTATTGTTCACGCACGTGGAACGGGCGCTCATGGTTTTTTTGAGCTGACAGAGTCGCTTGAAAAGCACACAACAGCGAAGATACTCACTGAGGTAGGAGAGAGGACTCCTTTATTTACTAGAATATCCACTGTAGCCGGCGGTGCGGGTTCTGTAGATACCCCACGTGACGTACGCGGATTTGCCGTCAAGTTTTATACCAAGGAAGGCAATTGGGACCTGGTTGGTAACAACATCCCAGTGTTTTTCATCCAGGATGCCATCAAATTCCCTGACCTTATTCATGCTGTAAAAATGGAACCTGACCGAGGGTTTCCCCAAGCAGCAACTGCCCACGACACTTTTTGGGATTATATTTCTCTTACACCCGAATCCATGCACATGGTGATGTGGATTATGTCTGATCGTACAATTCCACGTTCGTTACGGATGATCGAAGGCTTTGGTGTCCATAGTTTTAGGTTGATCAACGATTCAGGCGAGTCAACATTCGTCAAGTTCCACTGGCGTCCTAAGCTCGGCTTGCAGTCCACTATATGGGATGAGGCCGTCAAGATAGCTGGAGCTGATCCAGATTTCCACCGACGTGATATGTTCGAAGCTATAGAATCAGGCAATTTTCCCGAATGGGATTTAGCCGTGCAACTTTTTACCCAGGAAGACGCAGACAAGTTTCCATTTGATCATCTGGACTCAACTAAACTGATTCCTGAAGAATTGGTGCCTTTGAAGGTGATTGGCCGTATGGTGCTAGATCGCTGGCCGGACAACTTCTTCGCTGAAACCGAACAGGTTGCTTACTGTCCTGGTAATATCATACCGGGAATTGATTTCTCAAACGATCCGCTACTGCAGGGACGCTTATTCTCTTATATCGATACTCAATTGTCGCGTCTAGGTTCACCCAACTTCCATCAGATTCCGATCAACGCACCTAAGTGCCCATTCGGTAATCATCAGCGCGATGGTCATATGCAGATGGAACAACCGAAAGGGCGTGTGGCTTATGAGCCAAACTCATTGTCTGATACTTCACCTCGAGAATTACCAGCAAAGGGATTTAAATCCGCGAGTATAACCGAATCCGGAGAAAAAAGCCGCATTCGTCCAGAGAGCTTCGCCGATCACTACAGTCAGGCTCGGCAGTTCTATATCAGCCAAACCACTCACGAGCAAGCGCACATCGCCTCAGCATTGGTTTTTGAGCTTTCGAAGGTGGATCATGTACACATACGCGAAGCGATGGTCGGACACTTGCGACATATCAATGAAGATCTTGCTGATCGAGTTGCCAAGGGGCTTGCTATAGAAAAAACTCCGAATCCGCCTGAGGCCGCAGCCTCTATTCAGGACTTGGAGCCTTCGCCAGCAACACAGATTATCGGTAAGATGAAAGACACTCTCATGGGGCGTGCGATTGGCATCCTGGTCGCTGATGGTTCAGATGGCGTTGTCATCAAGAAAATCAAAAAAGCTGCAGTTGATGCGGGCGCTGCTGTGAAGATTGTTGCACTCAAAGTGGGCGGTGTTAAGCTTGCCGATGGCTCGATGCTACCGGCTGATGGACAACTAGCGGGTACTCCTTCTGTTCTTTTCGATGCAGTTGCTGTCATCCTCTCCGAGGAAGGCGCAAAAACACTGTCAAAGGAAAGTGCCGCGATCGATTTTGTACATGACGCATTCGGTCATCTCAAAGCGATTGCTGTTGACAAGGGAGGCCAAGCACTCTTGGACGCAGCAACTGTTGGGAAAGATGCTGGTGTAGTGGATGTCGATGACAAAGACGCATTTATCACACAGGCCAAAACACGCCAATGGGATAGAGAAAAGTCAGTTCGAACATTGGCATAACCAAAATAATAATGGCTTTTATATCAACAACAAAATTTGGAGGATATAAGATGAATGTATTAAATCATATCAAAGAAGAGCATAAAAAGTTTAGGGGATTGATAAAAAAAATTGAGTCTGCTAAGGGAGATAAGAAAAAAGACTTATTTAGGGAGTTGTATGTAGAAATAAGTGGACACCATGAAGCAGAGGAACATGTGGTATTTCCGCTGGTTAGAGAAAAAGCAAAGAGTAAAGATGATGAGCTAGTGATGGAAATGATAGAAGAGCATAGTCTTGGAAGCTATCAATTTAGTGTATTGGAAAAAACCTCAGTTGAAAACGAAACATGGGATGCAAAATTTAGTGTGCTTAAGGAAGTCCTTGACCACCATATGAAAGAAGAGGAAGATGAGTTTATGCCTCTTGCC
>JAHRFV010000021.1 GCA_019084435.1 Dethiosulfatibacter sp. | reverse complement strand
GCAAAAACCATTTTCTACGCCGCATTTTCTTTGCTCTCCGTGTTTTTTTTTTTTTTATTAAAATTACAAAAAATAAAAAAAAAAAACCTTTTAAATAATTAAAAGGCGGCCTATCAATCTGCTTTAGCCAATCTTGCTATGACTACTGAGCAAATCGATGCTGCCAAAGATGCATTTATCAGAACAAAGTCGCTTTATGAGGCGGGCGTTGTTTCGAAAGCGCAATATGATCAAGCGGAGTTAGCGGCCTCAGAAAAACCACTAAACACGATTTCAAAAAGTGTGGAACAGGCTAGACTTGCCTATAGGCAAGCTGTAGACGCCCTTGATAACACATTGGTCAAGGCACCCATTCAAGGAACAGTGACATCAGTTGATGTAAATGAAGGACAGATTGCTCTGAATTCACAACCGGCTGTAGTTATTATGGATCTTGAGCAAATGACTGTTAAGATAAATGTAACAGAGGGAATTGTCAACAATCTGTTTATAGGTCAGTCAGTTGAGCTCAAGATTGATTCAGCAGACATAGAGGTACTGGCAGAAATCATTTCAATCGGTAATTCGGTTGATCCGGTGACAAATCTTTATGATGTAGAAATTTCACTCGAGAACAACGGCCTGTTAAGAGCTGGTATGTTTGCACAGGTAATTATCAATACAGATATAAGAGAGGACAGATTGTCAGTGCCCGGCAATGCGGTGCTTGAAAAAGGTGGACTAAGCATAGTCTATATCGAAGTCGATGGAATAGCTTATGAAAAGAATGTCACAACAGGACTCGATACTGGACGAAGAGTAGAAATTATATCCGGATTGGAAGAGGGACAAAGAATCATTATTAAAGGACAGAACTATATCAGTGACGGAAGCATTGTAAAAGTCGTAAGGGGTGAATAGACATGCTGTCAAGATTTTCAGTCAAAAGACCTGTTACGATTGTTATGATAGTATTGATAGTTGTATTGATTGGGTCAGTCTCACTATCAAAATTACCCATTGATCTTCTGCCGTCTATAGAGTATCCAGTTGCGGTCGTATCCACGTCTTATTCAGGTGTTGGTCCCGAGGAAATTGAGACCCTTGTTACGCGACCCTTGGAAGATGTGCTGACAACAGTAGAGAACATTGATTCAATCAGGTCGATTTCTTCAGAAGGAAGCTCTTTGATTATTCTTCAATTTAATTTTGGTACAGACATGGAGTTTGCAGCACTCGAAATGCGTGAAAAGATTGATCTGGTTAAAGGATTTCTACCTGAAGATGCCAGAAATCCAACTGTTTTTAAGTTTGATCCCAATGCTATACCTATTATGTATCTGACAATTGAGAGTCAGGGAGATTTGTTTACTACCCAAAACTTAGCAGAGGATATCGTTAAGACCAGACTAGAAAGAATTCAAGGGGTCGCTTCTGTTGAAGTTGGTGGTGGATACACCAAAGAGGTTCAAGTTCGGTTGATTGACAGTAAAGTCAAAGGCTATGGATTGACCGGTGAATATATTTCTCAGATTTTAACAGCAGAAAACCTCAATCTGCCTGGAGGAGAAGTATATAAAGGGGACAACACTCTGACGGTAAGAACTATTGGAGAATTTCAGAATGTTGAGCAGCTTAGCAATGCGAATATTCCTCTACCGAGAGGCGGAACAGTAAGACTCAAGGATCTATCCAGCGTGGAACTGGTCAATACGGAGAGGGAAAGCATTGCTAAATACAATGGAGAGGACACACTTGAGTTGACCCTGATGAAGCAATCAGGTGTCAATACAGTTAATGTAAGTCAACAGATTAAACAACAAATAACCATACTGGAAGGAGAATATCCCAACATTGACATAAAAGTGGTCTTTGATCAGGCTTCATTTATTAATCTGGCCATATTCCAAATGATTAGGAGTGCTCTTTTTGGCGGAGCGCTGGCTATAGTAGTGCTATTGCTGTTTTTAAAAAACATCCGATCAACAGTTATCATAGCGATTGCTATACCAACATCAGTCATAGCAACATTTATACTGATGTATTTTGTGAATGTCACCATGAATATAATGACACTTGGCGGGTTAGCGCTAGGTGTGGGAATGCTAGTTGATAATTCTATTGTTGTTCTTGAAAACATATTCAGGCATAGGAATGAGGGTTTTGAGAAGGAAGAGGCCTCTGTGATTGGTGCAAATGAAGTATCTACGGCAGTTTCCGCATCAACACTGACAACAATAGCCGTCTTTTTACCCATTGTTTTTGTGCAGGGCATCACTTCAACTATTTTCAAGGAACTTGCCATGACCATAACTTTTGCATTGTTAAGCTCACTGGTGATTGCACTAACATTGATTCCGATGATGGCATCAAAGCTTTTAACAGCGAAGAACATAAAATTGGATTCGGGAAAAGATGAAGAACTTCGCTATTAAAAAGGATTTTTGAATAGCGTTAAATAGTATTATAGAAAAACACTGATTGTCAGCCTAAATCATAGGCTTGTTG
>JAHRFV010000177.1 GCA_019084435.1 Dethiosulfatibacter sp. | reverse complement strand
TCTTGAGTGATCGCCGTCGGTATTTTTTACCAGCATTGCTAGGGTTTGCTGTCAAGGGCGACGTCAGCTGCTTGAATTTTCAGGATTTGTCTAGTCACTTCCCTTGACCTTTTTTTTCATACGTTACTTTACACTACCCAAACCTTCTTGAAAACTGAATTCCATCTGGTCTAAATATACAATACAATTATGTCAGAAATATGATAGCCGAAATATGATTGAGGTTTTTTACAGGAAAATGGTATAATCAATAATATGTGTATTAAAAATCAAAGGGGGTAATATATTATGTTGAAAATGATTGATTTGAAAAACGGAGAGACTTTAGGTTATAGAAAATCCGGAGATGGTGATAAAACTATCGTATTAGTCCATGGAAATATGTCTTCATCAAAGCATTGGGATACTGTTATGGCCAGTCTTCCTGAGGACTATACGGCTTATGCGGTGGATTTAAGGGGATTCGGCGCTTCAACCTATAACAGTAGGATAAGCTCGCTCAAAGAGCTTTCAGAGGATCTGAAGCTATTTGTCGATCAAATGGGATTGAAAAAGTTTGTTTTGATGGGTTGGTCCACAGGTGGAGGAATTGTGATGCACTTCGCTGTCGATTATCCAAGTCTTGTTAAAAAACTGATATTGGTGGAATCGGTAGGGATTAAAGGATATCCGATGCTGAAAAAAGATGATAAGGGACAACCCATTCCGGGAGAGTTTCTGACCACTAAAGAAGAAATCGAAGTAGATCCAATCCAAGTCAAACCAATACTAGATGCCTACGAGGCAAAAAATAAGGATTTCATAAGACTCGTGTGGGATAGCGCTATTTATACGTTTAAAAAACCGGAAGAAGACAGATATGATTCTTATCTGGATGAGATTATTAAGCAGAGAAATCTAGTTGATATTGATTATGCGTTAATTCATTTCAATATCTCTGATGAGCACAACGGTGTCGTTCAAGGATCAGGTGAAATAAGTAAACTTAAGACACCTACGCTTGTTATTCAAGGAGAGGATGATTTGGTAGTACCAAAAACCATGGGAATTGAAATCTCAGAGGTTATGGGAAAAACTGCCAGATTGGAACTGCTTCCTAATGGTGGACATGCGCCTCTTGAAGATGATTTGGACCGATTTATGAATCTGGTAATTGATTTTCTGGAATAACCACAAATGTTTCATGCTGTCTGGTCACAACTGTAACTGCTCCAATGACAATCACTGCACCAATTATTTGAAAAAGAGTCATGGTATCACCAAAGATAATAAAGCTTGCAATAAATGTTACTACAGGAATAAGGTTCATAAATACTGCTGCTATTGAAACCCCGAGATGATTGAGTGCGTACATATAAAAATAGCTTGCAACTGCCGAGCACAAAATAGCTAGGAAGAAAAAGTTCATTGTAATGGTTGTGTCCAAAAGATCCCATCGGACCGTTTCAAAAAATAGAAATGGTATGAATGCAATGCATCCAAACAGACTCTGATAGAACGCCACTGTAATATCCGAGTATCTATCGAAAAGTGGTTTGGTCATGATCAGATAGATTGAGTACGATACAATAGCACCGAACATGTACCAGTAGCCCGATGGATTGCCTCCTCTCAACTGACCACCGATCACCATATAGATTCCAATAACTGAAGCGATGATAGCAATTAATGATATCAGCTTCAGTTTTTTCTTAAGAAAAACTCTTTCGCCTATTGCAGCTCCTACCGGCAGCATTGCAATGATAATAGAAGCATCGTTGGCACTGATTCGTAAAAGTCCATTGTTCTCAAAGAAAAAATAGACAGTTATGCCTAAAATCCCAGCTAATGCTACAAGAGGAATATCTTTTTTTCTCAAGGGCTCTTTTTTGTCAAATCTCTTCATTATTGGATAAAGTATCATGGACGCCAGAAGAAACCTGTAAAAAGCCAGGCTCATCGGTGGAAAGACAGTCATTGCTATTTTTATACTGATAAATGAGATGCCCCACATTATTGCTGAAATAATGAGCAATATCAAGGCAATTGTTTTTTGATTTTTTTTGATGTCCGCACCTCCAGATGTTAGTTAGAATAACAGGTCTTCGAGTTTACATGTGTTTTTCTGCCAATTGTGCCAACGGACTTCTTTCGACCTGTTTTAATGTTATATGACCGGTTATATCAAAATATTTCATCCTGTCCACTGTATAAACTAAGCCATTCGATTTTGAATCTACCAACACGTTATCAATTTGATTATCTGATGGATCACCAATAAATAAGAATTTGGAACTCTCACCGGCTCTTGTAAGCATGAGTTTTGCAAGATGTGGTGTTGTTTCCTGGACTTCATCGACAATTACCAGAGTGTTGGAAAGCGTACGGCCTCTCATATAATTGAAGGTTTTCATTTCAAGAATGCCTGCGTCCATATATGTGTTGATGAAATTCTCTACTGTGAAATCCGGTTTCTCAGTTCTGAAATCCTTTCTGGAATATTCTTCTTTCTTTCCCTTTTGCTTTTGATCAAAAAGATTATCAACAGCATCATAAAAAGCCTGCATCCATGGTTTCAGTTTTTCTTTTTCCTCCCCAGGTAGAAAGCCTATATCATTGCCGGCAGGAACAACCGGTCTGACAAATATGATTTTTCTGAACAGGTTTTTTTCTAAAACACTTTGCAATGCATAGGCTATGCTTAGAAAACTTTTCCCGCTACCTGCTCCTCCCATGATTGTAGCAAAATGAATGCCTGGATCATGGAGAAGTTCCATAGCCATCTTCTGCTCTCTATTGATGGGTTTGATGCCCCAAGTATATTCATTGACATATTCAAGGGGAATTATCTTGTTGTTTTTGACCTTTGCCAGTACTTCATGGCCAAACTGATCCTGACTTTTGATATGAAAAAAGTGGTTGGGATAAACCTCATCATCCAATCCGGAAGGAATCTTTAATCCTTCACTGAAAATCTTGTTGATAGATTCTGAAGGCATCATGATCTCGCTGTATCCTTTGTAAAGGTCATCTGTGCGCACCTTGTCTGTTTCATAGTCCTGTACCTCCAGTCCCATGGCGTCAGCCTTGACTGTCATACACATGTCTTTTGTGACTAGAATCGTTTTTCTTTCGGTATCGCTTTGGGCAATTGCTTTTGCAACCGCTAAAATACGATTATCATTTTTCTTGGTATCCATTCCATCTGGTAGGTGAATGTTATCTACAAAATTGATTTCAATTCTGATAACACCACCGTTCGGTAGCTTGATGCCTTCGACAAAATCCCCATATTGACGTACTTTATTTAATTCTTTCAGTACTTGACGTGCATTGTAACCAAGTATACCGCTAGCTTTTTTCAAACCATCCAGTTCTTCAACTGTTACCAATGGCAAAATCAGGTGATTGTCCTGAAAGTTGTATAAAAACATAGGGTCATGAATCATTACATTCGTATCGATAACATAGTTTTTTATCATCTTCTGTCTCCCCATAATATACTTTACAATATTATATCATTATTGAGTCATATAAAAAACGCCTCTCATGTTAAATTCCTGAAAGACGTTTGTTTTAATTGTGGAGTTTATTCCCCAATTATTTTAACTAGCACTCGCTTTTTTCTTGTCTGAAGCTAATCATATAATCTCTCCATTACTTATCATATCAATAAACTGTATGGACAATGCGGGGTCGAATTGCATTCCAGCACATTTAAATATTTCATTCATCGCTTCCTTTTTAGTAAAGGCTTTTCGATAAGGTCTATCGTTTGTCATCGCTTCAAATGCATCTACCAAAGATAGAATTCTCCCTGCAAGCGGAATCTGATTTTCTCTAAGCCCATCAGGATAACCATTCCCGTTCCAATACTCATGATGTGATCTAACGGCGTTTGTGATATCATCCATTTTTTCGACATGTCCCAAAGCTGTAGATCCGTACACTGGATGGAGTTTGACCACATCATACTCTTCCATGGTCAATATACCTGTTTTATTTAATATCTCTCTTGGTATAAGTGTCTTTCCTATGTCATGTACCATCCCTGCATAATAAATTTTTGCTATTTCCTCATCAGTAAGCTTTAGATGTTTAGCAAAATCTCTGGATAATCTAGCGACATTTTCACTGTGGTTGTTTGTGTAAGCGTCATGGATTGATAATAGCTCTACCATAGCCCTCACGATGCCATCAGTCATTGTTTGGTGTATTTTTTGCATCTCTTTCTCTTTATTGGCAATGGCCTTTCGGAAACGACTTTTTTCATCAGTGAAATGGTCAATATTCTCTAGCCAGCTTCTAACTTGGTATTTTGATATCTCATTGTTCCTGTAGCCTTCCACTGCTATATGAAATGGATTTTCATGTGTTTTATTCTTCCAAATCAGGTATGGATGGAGCTGAATTATATTGATAATCATATCGTCAGAAAATTTGTTCATATTGTATCTACATAAAGCTGATACTGGGTAGCGTCCAAAAACATACTCGTTCAATTTCCACTCGTATTCTATAATCAATTCACGGCCATTGTGATAATCAAGCAACCAACTTATTTCACCAGTTACAGCCAATCCGCTGTAGCCATCAGCTACCGCTTCTTCAGCCAATAATTTCAACAAAGCAATCATACTATCCGGATCAAAAGTGCCATCCTTTGAATAGGCATCATCTCTTTCCATCAATACCAGTTCACCAGTAATTTCTTCACCATGGTTGAGTTTCTTAATTTGTTCAAGAACGAGATTTGTATCCGAATCTCCGGTAATATATATGCATCTTTCGTTATGTCGTAATGACGAGTGAATATAAGCTGTCAGGTATTCGACAACTTCTTCTTCCTCTTCATAAAGGATGACCATATGGTCTCCTAATCTGATTTCTATAGCTTGTTCCAATGTGCTTTTCATATCCATGATAAAGCCCCTCTCTGGATAATTTGAGTTCATTGTAACACTTTTTATCATTGTTTTGCAATTAATTTAGAATTTATATAAATTTACTCCTTCTCTCCATCAAGACTACATCAGTCCACACACCATTGATAGATTTTCCGATTTTCTCTCTTACTCCTACTATCCTAAAGCCACATTTTTCATGGAGTGCTATACTGATGGTGTTATCTCTTATGATGCCAGCCTGCAGTGTCCAGAGACCTAGAACTTCCGACTTTTGGATTAAGGCTATAAGTAATGCTTTCCCAACTCCTTGTCCTTTGTAGGCTTGTCTGATGTATACACTCTCCTCTGCTACGCCTGAATAGATACACCTATTGGAATAGGGTGACATTGCGGCCCAACCAATAACTTTATCATCAAATCTCGCGACTAGTCTTCCGGCTATCAGATGTCCTGCATCCCATGCATCCCAGCTTGGAACATCTTTTTCAAAGGTAGCTATCCCTGTTCTGATTCCTTCCAAGTATATATCCCTAACCTGTTGCCAATCTGATTCTTTCATTTCATCAATTATTAAATTCATAAACGCCCCTCAACTATTTAAATGCCTTGACTATCGCACTGGCAAAAGCACCATCTAGTGATTCCTCGTCCAGTCTCTTGTACACATCATCCAATTTTTTTGAGGTTGCAACACTTTTCAGCATCTCTTTGGAGTACAGACTGACCGGAGCAATCTCTATACCTTTGAATCCAGCTAATTTTAGGATTCTTTTGTATTCTTCAATTTCTAAAGCTCCTGAAATGCAGCCAACCCACAGCTCAATGCTTTGCTTGATTTCTTCACTAACTACCTTAAGCTGCACGATATCTGCTATGGCCAATCTTCCCTTTGATTTCAACACACGATATGCTTCCATGATAGCGTCTTCTTTGCTTTCACTGAGATTAATCACACAGTTGGATGTGATGACGTCTACTGTTTCATTATCAAGGGGTATATCTTCAATATAGCCTTTGATAAACTCAACATTTTTAATGCCACTCTTCTCTTTGTTTTGGTTAGCAAGCTTAAGCATCTCTTCTGTCATGTCCAACCCGTAAACCATACCGGTTTCTCCGACATATCCAGAGGCTATTAGCACATCTATACCACCACCACTGCCCAAGTCCAGCACTTTCTCGCCTGGTTTAAGGTCTGCAAAAACCAATGGATTGGCACAGCCTAAGGATGCATTGATAGCCTCTATTGGCAGACCTTTGATATGCTCAGGATCATAAAGCATCGCGGTCTCCGAATTATCGCCACAGCATGACGAACCACTGCAGCAAGAGCTCTTAGCATTGGCAGTCACACCTTTTGCGATGCCGCCATAATAGTTTCTAATTTTACTTCTTTTAAAGCTTTCCATATGATTCTATCTCCTTTTAGTATAATTTCGTTTCTAACTCAACAGCATTGATGTTTTTTTACGGCATCCTTCAATATCTGTAGACTCTCTAAAACCTGATCTCTCTTGTTCTCTGGAATAGCATCGAATATGCCTTGATAGTAGGTGTTCATGGTTTTTTCAATATTGTTATAAATCATCCGTCCACTATCAGTTAATTGTATGTTGACATATCTCCTATTATCTTCATCAATATCCCTTATGACCAAACTATCCTCTACCAGGTTGTTGATAGTTCTGCTCATAGTGCTTTTATCAACTCCTACCAAATCAGACAGATCAGTTAGAGAAATACTGCCCACTCTGCCTATCTCGACTATTGCATGGCATTGCCCAACAGTTACACTACAGCAGGATGCATCGTTTTTCTCCAATATGCCTAGGTTTCTTACTAGGATTCGAATTAATTCCCTTAAATGATTGTTGTTTTCTGTTACCATATAATCACCTCTTGGCTATTTTAACATACAACTGTTGCATTATGCAACTATTAATTATAAACCACCAATTCTTATTTTATTAGTTTGCTAATCAGTCGGTGCGTACTAAATCTCCTTCATTCAATCCGGAAATGATTTCGATAAAATCACTGTCCTCTAATCCTTTAACTATTTGTTTCTCTACCATTTGACCATTTTCAATAACGGTAACGTAGTACTGTCTGTTTTTCTCAAAAACAGCGCTTTCCGGCACCAATAACACATTCTCTTTCTCCTCAATGGTTACTTCAACGTCTACATTGGTTCCCAACACCAATTGATCTAAACTATCAGGCAATCCGACGGTTATTGTCACTCTTTTTTGGACAACTCCTAATTCAGATAATTTTGCGATAGCTTTTGGGTAGATTTGAGTCACGGTAAGATTGTCAATCAATAAATCCAGGTCCTTGTTTTCGATAGAAGCAGGCATGCCTTCTTCTATCCTCACCGCTTCATCCACTAAAAAGTCAGCGTATACTGACTTGTTTGAAGGATCCTGCAATTCTAGAACCATTGTACCTGCCATTGGGATGCTCCCAACAAATGCATTCAATTCTGTTATGACACCATCAAAATTGGCTTTTACTATATAATTGGATCTGGTCTTTTCCAATATATCCAAAGTTACTGCCAAGCTTCCTATCTGTGCCTCATATTGCTGTTTAACATCTGATGAGACGCCTTTCACCAACAGATTGTATTGATTGTTTAAGAGCGCTATCTGATTTCTCAATTGAGTAACACTCAGCTCCGCTGAATCAAGCTCCGATTTGGCAATAACACCCTCAGCGTGTAGCTTTTGTGTTCTTTCCAATGTCTCTTCAGCAAGAGCTAGGCTATTTCTGACGCCTGCTATTTCTAGCCTGACACTATTGACAGTTTCAAAGTCTACACCTTTAACCGCTTCATTGAAAGCCGATTCGAGTGATTTGATCTCCTGATTCACTTTCTCTATCTCGAGATCTACCGTTGATTCAAACTCCAAAAGTATGTCATCACTGTTTACGACATCCCCTACAGCAACATTTATTGTTTTGACTCTTTTCATACCGTCGCTAAAATATCCATTGATGTTGTCGGATAGGATTTCTCCACTTTCCATAAAAACATTACTTATGTTTCCTCTAATAACAGCAGTGGAAGTATACTCCTCCTCAGTTGACATCATATTGGTGTAAGCATAATATATGCCAATTGATGATAGAATCAATATAAGTCCTATAATAATCTTTTTTTTGATTTTCATCATATCCTCCAAAATTAAGATGTTCGGCTTTTTAGAGCCTCTATAAAATTAAGCGTTCTGATCTTTTTATAGGTTATCAGCTGAGCTATTGTCAGACAAATGGTTGTAAATATATAGGCATAGAAGATATTTTTTATATTTATGGGTGCATCGAATGTATAAAGGTCTGAAACATAAACCGTTCTCATTGCGTCAATCAGTAGTTTGCCCATAGGCAAACCATAAACAAAACCAAGGGCTGACATGACTGTATTTTCCTTCAGAATAATACCGAATATCTCTGTTTTGGTAAACCCTAAGACCCTCAAAGACGAAAACTCCATGCTTCTTTCATTGATGCTTAGAATGGTCATGCTGTAAATTATGACAAAGCCCAATAGCCCTGAGAATATGACCATAAATACAACTGCCAGTATGGTCAGGTCTAGGTACTCCAAGAATGCATCCTGCATCTCTCCAATCGATTGAACTCCACCAATATTCTTAAGTGAATTGAGATCCTCTCCAATGTTTCTATCTGTATTGATATAAGCGCCATTGAAAGAACCTTTTCCAGTCAGGGTTTCCATATATGATAAATCCATATAAACATTAATCCCCAGTATCTGTTTGATGATTCCTTTGACTTCCACATAGACATTACTTCTTCCTGGAATATAGTTATTTATCAACACCTGATCTCCAACGTCTACATCAAGCGCTTGAGCCAGATTGTAAGATAACAAAGCGCCTGTTTTCGGAAGATCTACAGTTTTACCTTGGTAATCCTTAAAGTCAAAAAATTTGGTGTTTTGCTCAAGCCCGATGATGTTGACAGCTTTTTTCAATCTACCGTTTGATACCTCGAAGGGCATTTCCATTTTGCCCTCAATGTAATCGGGCTTGATAATCTTTTCCAGGTCCATGATAGCATCCTTGCTTAATGGCTGTGAGAACTGAATACTGTAATCCATTTTCATGAATCCGCCGTAGTGATCTGTAAACATACCTCCCATCAAGTCAGATAGCCAGAAGGTCATAAGTGACATGGCTACTGTAAAGGCCGCTCCCAGACTGATAAAAACAAACTTCTTCTTGTCTCTAAAAATATTGCGGAAAACTATTTTCCAAGTGAATGTTACGTTTCTCCATATGGACGGAATTTTTTCAAGCAGTATTCTGTTGCCTTCCTTTGGAACCTCGGGTCTCATAGATTCTGCGGGTGATATTTTTAATACTCTCCTGGCACCGTATAACCCGGCTAGTGTACAAAAAACCGTGGTCAGAATTACTGCGCTTATAATATTCATGGGGTCAACTTTCACTTTTAGCAAAGGTATATAGAAAAACTCAAGATACATTCGGGTCATTACCCCGGACATGAGAGTGCCAGTAAAAATCCCCACGATGCCTCCAACAGAACCAATGCTGACAGCATACATGGTGTAGTGCCTCAATACCTGCCCATTGGAGTATCCCAAGGCTTTCAGTATTCCAATAACCAATCTATCGTTCTTTACATTACGCGAAATCATGGCTGACAGGATAGCTGCGGCGACGAATAAAAATACGATAGGAATAAAACCTGAAATCTGCTTGACTCCGTTGATTTCCTCAAACATGACGCTATTGCTGAGCTGGTCTTCTTTTTCTATTAATCGAATAATACCATATTTATCAAATCTATTCTCAAATAGCTTCTCGGTCTCTTTATATTTGCTTTCATCTTCAAGGGTCAACACTAGATCATTGTATATTCCTTTCATGCCTGTGACCAAACCAACAAAATCCTTTTCGAGGAAAATAATGCCGAACTTATCCGGTCTGGGCATCAGAGCCTGCTCATCTTCCATGACATAGGTGAACTCGGGACTGGAAACCAATCCTTTAACCAGGAGTGGATATCTGACGCCATTGATCTGAACGGTTATGGTATCTCCCACATCAATTTTTCTTGCCTCGGCAAACTGCTTCTGAATCAGTACTTCTCTGTCGCCTATGGTTCTAGTTCCTTTTTCGACAAATAATTTGTTGATCTGGTTTTCATACTTGTCAACTGTAACTATCCTGACACTGACTTTTTCATCACGGTTGTCTGTAATCATTGGCGCATCAAATACAATCCTTGCATCCACTTCTTTTACATTATCAAGATTTTCCAGATTATGAACCTCGCTCTCTGGGAAATGCATCATCTGCACATAGACATCTCCAAAATTGGTCAAATCATAAAACTCCAGCAAGGAGGTCTCAAGGTTGGTTATTGCACTGTTCATGGCAGTATAGGTAAAAAGTCCGGTTATAACCACTATCAAAATCGCGATATTCTGGCCCTTTGAATGTTTGATCATCCGAAAAAGCCTTAGATTCAGCTTTTTCATTACCACTCAATCCTTTCAGGGTCTATTGGACTATCATTTGTGTAGCTCTCAATGATTCTTCCGCTTCTCATCTTTAATACCCTGTCGGCCATCTGCGCAACAGGTGTGTTATGTGTAATCACAATTACAGTACGTTTGAATTCCTGGTTGACTTGCTTAAGAACCTTTAGGATAGATATACCGGTCTCAAAGTCGAGAGCACCTGTTGGTTCATCGCATAGCATGACTTCTGGATTTTTGGATGCGGCCCTTGCTATAGCAACCCTTTGTTGCTCTCCGCCACTCATCTGGGATGGAAAATGATTAGATCTATCCTGTAAATTCACAGCTCTTATAACTTCATCAATATCGAGAGTATCTTCACAGATTTCAACTGCCAACTCGATGTTTTCTCTTGCAGTCAAATTGCCTAGAAGATTATAGAACTGAAATATAAATCCAACATCTTTTCTTCTGAAATTAGTCAGTTTTTTTTCATTATAATTGGTTATGTCCTGTTCTTTAAAATAGACTTTCCCACTGGAGGGAACATCCATACCTCCCATAATGTTAAGAAGCGTGCTTTTTCCTGAACCACTAGGTCCTAGAATTACAACAAACTCTCCATCATATATCTCAAAGCTGACTTCTTTTAAAGCTTCTACAGTAACTTCACCCATCTGATAGTTCTTGCTCAGGTTATCAATTTTAAAAAGAATATTACTCATTCCTGACCTCGCTATTGGCTCTTCTTTTTTTGATGATATCATAATCTCATGACACTACATTCATTATACTACAACTTCTAATAGACTGCATTAAAAAAACCACGTCAATTTACTCAACGTGGATTATGATACTATTTCTATACTAGCTCACCATTTGTTCTGATCGTTACCTCACTGTATGGCACGATACACTGGGCATCCAGCATGGCTTGTCTGACTGCCTGGATAATACCTGAGCAGCAAGGTACTTCCATTCTGACAACAGTAATGCTCTTAATCTGATTCTCTTTCAATATGGCTGCGATTTTTTCTCTGTTATAGCCGTTGTCATCCAGCTTCGGACAACCGATTAGCGTTACCTTATTCTTAATGAAATCTTTGTGGAAATTGCGGTAAGCATAAGCAGTGCAATCTGCAGCAACCAACAAATCAGCATTCTCAAAGTATGGTGCGTTGGGGCTGACGAGTCTCAGTTGAACCGGCCATTGCATCAGCTCTGATGGTAAATCATCAGCGGGTTGCTCTTGTATTGTTGTTGTTCTTACAGTAGCCTTAGGTGTTTTTCTTTCAAGGCTTTTCATCGCTGTTCCTGGGCAGCCACATGCCATGGTCTCAGGTAGTTTTCTGTCTTCCTTCAGCTTAATATTCTTTCTGCTGCTGTCAAAGTTATCAGTATCTTTTTCAACCATGTGAATAGCGTCTACGGGACATTTTGGAAGACACATTCCTAATCCATCACAGTAGGATTCACTTACCAGTTTAGCCTTACCATCTATTATTTCAATCGCGCCCTGCATGCAAGCTCCTGCACAAAGTCCGCAACCGATACATTTATCTTCTTGGATTTCTATTACATTTCTTTTCATCTTCGCTCTCCTATAAGGTTTATTTGCTGACCTTATTGTACACGAGACCGCTAGTATATAACGTAACATATGTTACGAAAATTAATGGTATTGTTTGCAATATTCCGATTTAAATCTATACATTTGCTCATCAGCTTTTCTTAGTAGCTGATCTAGCTCAGTGCCATCAACTCCGAACTCTGCTATCCCAAAGCTAAAAGTGCAGAAGATGGAGGCATTGGATAATTGTATAAGTTTATTTTCCATCTCCTTTAAAAACTCCAGCAACCTGGCATGTAAGGCTTTCTTGTTAGAGTTAAAAAACATCCCCATAAATTCATCCCCGGCATATCTTGCAATTATATCGCTTTTTCTGATTATACCAGACAATTGTTTTGAAAATTCAATAATCACAGCGTCACCTGCAAGATGTCCAAAATGATCATTTACGTATTTCAGCTTGTTGATATCAAATATGACTATGTTAAAACTTTCCCCATACCGCAAGGCTTTTTCTCTGTTAGTCCAAAAGAATTCTTCAAAATAACTCCTATTGTATAGATCGGTCAAACTATCATATCTGGAAAGGTAGAGTGTCTTTTCATACATCAGATGCTTTGTAATAGCAATCTCAACATTACTCTGAATAAACGCCAGCATTTTTTCATCATTATCATCGAATTTACCGATGTCTATGGAATCCAAGTTTATTACACCATATAACTCTTGGTCCACATAAATCGGCGCAATAATAGTTGATCGTATGAAAACATCTTCATTTTCTGTGGTTTTGACACTTAAAAAGCTATCAAAAATCCTTACATCGTCAATACGTACTATATGGTCCATCTTGCCTTCAGTTGCTTTATAAAAAAATGAATCCTCTGAGTTAATACTAAAATTCTCGATACTGTCACTATCAAATCCAATATGTGACACTACTCTAAAATAGTCACCTTCCTTTATCATGATTGTTCCCAATTTTGAGTGTTTGATGGATTTTAAAGCATTTTTCAAGATAGTACCGAAAATAAGATCTAGTCCTTCTGTTTTCATTACTGATTGGGATATCTCCAACATGGATTCTCTTAATTGGAAACTGTCTGCTAATTCCTTATTTTTATTGACTAAAGCGGCTTGGTTGTCTCTGGTTTTATCAAAATACTCGTGCATTTTTTTGAGCAAATTATTGACGGTTTGCCTTAATTCAAAGAAAATATCCTTCTCATCCATGCTTAACTGATAACCTATTTCGCCACCTACCGGAATTGAAAGAATATCCTGATTCAATGACATAACAGGTTTGATGATATATTTTCTCTGAATGATAAATAGAAGTAAAAATACAATGATTGTTGATGAGGTGGCAATTAAAAATATTATCCATATTTGTTCTGAATGATCAATAATGCCTCCTATTTCTATAAAGCTTCCCAGAATAAAGTCAGTATTCCTGACTGATCTGTAAGCCAGAAACCCTTTGCGTCCATCTACAACTGTTTCTTCAATTCCTTCCTTACCAATTATCAATGATGGTAATAATATTTCAGATATATCTTTTAACGCCATTGTTCCATTTGTAAGCTCATAGGGATAGTTCGGGTGCGCAAGTATCTTGCCTTTACTGTCAATCAGGAAGGAGTAGCCATTATCTTTAGGTTCAGATAGATTGATTATATCCAACATATTATCTATAGCTATATCACCAGCCACAACACCAAGAAGCTGTAAGTTTTGATTATATACAGGTTGAGCAATAGTCAATATCAATTGGTCTCCTGAAGCATTCATAAAAGCCTCTGTATATACCAACTCATTTTCTGTGATTGCATTGACATACCATGGTCTTGTTCTTAAATCAAATGAAGCCGGTGGTATCCACCCACTAGCGTTGATCATCTGATTGTTAACCGTTCCATAGTAGACTGACTGAAAAGATGGATTGCTATCCATAAGTGCTTTGAGATAGCTCATAATCGCTTCATTATCTGGGTTGATTGCAATAAAAACTGAAGCGTCCTTAATCATCTGACCTTTCCAGACCAGATGGTTGTCAATGACGCTTGCCTTATAATTTCTTTCCAATTCTATGATTTTTTGTGTCTCTTGCTTAACCGTCTTTTCTAAATAATTGAATGATGCAAACATACCAAATGCTATTGTAATGGCAACCACTATAGCCACGATGTAAAATTTACTGATGAGTCGATTCATCCAGTTTCTCCAGTCTAGTATATTTAGGATTGTGATCTCTATCAAGATTTATTGACAGAGTCGTATTATACCATACTTCAAACAATTTTATCCGATTACTAACAGTGCTTAGAACCCTGTTGATTGTTATATACTATATAATATATACCCTAATATAATGAATCTAATCAATTGATAATATATTTTTTATGTTTTGGATAAACGATCTCAACTCTTCAACATTCTCAAAAGAAGCCTGGGCTCTGGTCTTGTTGCCTCCCCCTCTGCCATTGAAAAGACCAATTTTGTCTTTAATGATCCTTCCACAATCAATATCATGTTTGCCATCATGGGTGAGTATAACTTTTTTATCTAGCAATGAGCTAGCGAGTATGAAAACTTGCTCTTTTTCTAATATATACTTTATTATCAACCCTATGTCTTCAATTGATTTATCCTGAAAAGACAACACCAATTTATTATCTTTTATTTCATTGATAAAATGATTCGCCTCGAAAGATGCCATTGAATTTTGAATCTTTATGTTAAGGCTTTTCAAATCTTGAAACTTTTCCTTTTCTTGAGTAATTTTGTCGATTATTGTTGACAGGTCAGCTGAATACCTTACACCTAGCTCTGTAATGATTTGGTGCTCTCTTTGAAATTCAAGAAGCGCCCTAAGTCCGCACTTGAAAAACACTCTGGTCATTCCCTTATAACGTTGCGCCTTCAGTATTTTAATAACCCCTACTTCCCCTGTCCGAGCAGGATGTGTCCCACAACAGGCCACGCTATCCACATTGGCAATAAACACAATTCGAAGATTATCTTGCAGATCCGGCATTTTTCGCACATTGTACCGCATGGCTTTTTCAGCGCTGTCCACTGTATCTATTATTACCGGTCTGTTCTCATAAACTGCTTTATTGGCCAGAGTTTCTATTTCTTTTAGTTGTTCAACATCTGTTATATCACCGTCAATATCAATTGTGACATAATCTTCTCCCAGATGAAATCCTTTGTTCAAGTATCCATATTTTTCCATAACAACACCTGAAAGGATATGCTCTCCGCAGTGCTGCTGCATATGGTCGAAACGTCTGTCCCAATCCAGTTCACATATATGGGAGTCGCCTTCAGGCACTTTTTCGACATGATGATAGATAATGCCATCCCTTTCCGATACATGAATGACCTTGCTATTGCCTATGGTCCCTCTGTCTGACGGTTGTCCTCCACCTTCAGGGAAAAAAATGGTTTGATCCAGAACAATAAGTGTTTTTTCCTTATCATGAATTACTTCTAGAATTTTGCTCTCTACTCTTCTTTGATATACATCCTTCTCATACAGTTTGATTGTCATCTTAATCCTTCCTCTGTTTTCACCTAAAGGTATTTCAATATTTTTCTGAATGCTGTTGATATGGCGTAGTTCTCTATTTCTTCAGGCTCAATCCATAATTTTTCATAATTGTATAATTCATCTGATTCTTTAATGGACCCGGTAGCTTTATTCCAAGATAAAGAATTGTCCGTGGTACTGTAAACAGTCATCAGCCAAGTCTTGTGGGTGAAAACATGCTTTTCTTGTCCCACTTCAACTACACCATCAACTTTCATGTCGAATTCTTGATTAATCATCTTAATCAAATGCTCTTTTGCTGACGCTTTGCTCTCTCCTTCAGCTGAAGGAAATCCCCAAAGCCCTGAAAGCAATCCCTTATCTGACTTTGTGAAGAGAACTGCAGTTTCTTGTCTTATAATGGCAATGGCAAGGTGTGTTTTTTTGCTTTTCTGCTTTTGAGTTTTTACTGGCAAGACATTTTGGAGATCCAGTTCGAATGCTTTGCAATCACCATTGATAGGACAAGAAGAACACTTCGGGCTTTTAGGTGTGCAAATCAGAGCTCCCAGTTCCATCAAGGCTTGGTTGAAATGTCTTGCATCATCTGGCATCATGGTTATGATTTTATCCTCAAATATTTTTTTTGATTTTGGATTGGCTATATCCTCTTCCATTTTATATATCCTTGAAAATACCCGCATCACATTGCCATCAACAGCAGGGTGTTTCAGATTATAGGCTATGCTGAGTACCGCCCCTGCGGTATAGGATCCTATTCCAGGCAGTTTTAAGGCTTTTTCATATTCATCTGGAAACACACCATCATAATCGTCTTTTATTATTCTTGCACACTTTATCAGATTTCTTGCTCGTGAGTAGTACCCAAGACCCTCCCACATTTTAAAGACTTCTTCTTCCTGTGCATTTGCGAGTTCGGTTACTGTGGGAAATCGGGCCATGAACCGTTCATAATATGGAATAACTGTATCCATCTGAGTCTGTTGAAGCATGATTTCAGAAATCCATATGTTATAGGGGTCATGGCTCTCTCTGAAGGGGAGTTTTCTATGGTATTTCATATACCAGTTCAATACATTCTGCTGTAATGTCATCTATTTCTCCTAATTGAGTTCGATTCTAACCTTGCTTCCACCCTCATCAGTCACCGCGCCTGTTACAATCAGCTTTACGGGTACTCTATTTTTGACAGATTCAACATGTGAGATGATTCCAACCTTAAGCTTCTCGTGATGAATTCTTTCAAGGGAAGTCATTACGACATCCAGCAGGTTGTCATCCAGTGTTCCAAATCCTTCATCCAGAAAGAAGAGCTCAAGCGGGGCTGTTCCTTTCAGCTGTATCTCTGCTGATAAGGCCAATGCTAGGGCTAAGGAAGTCAGGAATGTCTCTCCTCCAGACAGCGTGGATGATTCCCTGAGGATACCTCCATTCTTATTATCCTTTATTAGGAATCTGCCCTCTTCATCTGTCTCCAATCCGTAAACACCTCCGGTTATATCGAGGAGTCTGACAGAGGCTTCTCTTGATATGTACTTCAATCTTTCTGTCGCAATAAACTCTACAAATCTGTTGCCCTTGAACAGATTCTCAAGATCTCTAAGTATACCGATTCTCCCATCAATCTTATTAATCTGGGCAATCAAGCCTTTGATGCCTGATAGTTTTTCTTTTGAATCCTTGATTTCCTGCTCAAGAAGGGCACACTCCTTCTTCAAAAGATTCACAAGATTCTCTTTATCCATCCTTTGATTTTGAACTTCCAGCCACTGTTCTTCTGTGATTTGTTTCCCAGCAAGTTTCTTTTCAATGCTTTCTAGAACACCCTTTATTCTGGAAACAGCATCATTATACTCTTTGATTTCCTGCTCCATTCGATTTATATTGGTGCTATCGGTCAAATGATTTTTAGCTTCATCAATTGATTCAAACCCGTTTTCTTGTAGTTTTTGACCAAGTGTTTGATCAACTGAAATAAACCTTTTCTCTATGTCAGTCAAGCTCTGGGTCATTTTATAAAATTCATTGCTTGTTTTCTCGTAATCTTCCGCACACTTCAGATTCTTATCATATTGTGTTTTGTAAGTCTGTTCGATTGATTTGATTTCCTGCGTTGCAGCATTTCGTAGTTGTGATAGGTTTTCAGTGGTTCCGGCTTTCTTAACGATACTTTTTATCAATTTTTCGGTCAGTTGTAGCTTATTCTTATAATCGGTGTTTAACTCAATCAGCTCGTTGGTGTCTCTTCTTATGTCTGATTCCAAAGCATCAAGTTCTTTTTTGATTTTCTTTTCGTCTGCCGATAAGGTGTTTATATCAGTTTCCATCTTTTCTCTTAGCTCATCTTTTTTTCTGATATTTTGTGATTCGATTAGAAAATCATGGATTCCGGTTTGATCACTCAGTGATTCTATTTTCTTTTGTTTCTCCTGCAATTCTTTTTCTAGTATTACGATTTCTTCTCTGTTGTCTTTCAATTGCAGTACAATGCTTGATAGACTTGCATCAATTGTGTTTAAAATACCCATTTTTTTTGTTATGGTGTTTTTTGTTTCAGATATCTCTAGGGTCAGTTTGTTGGTTTCTTCCTCAAACGAACTGATCTGCAGTTTTAGATTGTTGAATTTTTCTTGTTCCTCTTCAGGTTTTTTTAACAGGTAATCCTTCCCGAGATTTTTTAATTCGACAGTGTATCTCATAGATTGCTGTTCTTCCAAGGATAGTCTCACAGTTATCTCATTGATATCCTTCTCTGCCGTTTTCAACTTCTGTGTCAGATCCTTTTTTTCCATCTCCAGTTTTTCAAGGTTTTTCAGATCAATGTGCTTCAAATGGCCAGGATGGTGCTCATTCGAACCACAAACCGGGCATGGTTCACCATCGGATAAAGTCTTTCTAAGCTCGTATGCCATGACTTCATTTTTATTATCATCGATTTCAATATTTATCTTTTCCAACTGAAGTGTTGTGTTTCTCAATATCTCTTCTAGAGGATCCTTATCCTTTTTCAATTGAAGAATGTTATTCTGAGTCTTTATGATAGCAAGTTCAAGTTCTTCATGCTTTGTCCATTTTGCATTTAGCTCATAAAGGCTATCTTTAATAGCTGACAAATCCTCTTGTGTTCCTGGTTGTTTTTCTGTCAATCCGTCGTATCTAGCAGTCATCTGCTTCAGTAATTCTTCAGACTCATTCCTCTGAGTTTCAATCTCTTTCTTTTGTAGATTATAGTCCTCTTCCTGTGCGGACAACTCAAGTGTCTTTTTCTGAATCTTGCTGATGCTATCTTTCAATGAACGAATGTCTTCAGTCAGCTTTTCGCCTGTTCTAACTCTCTCTTTTATAACGGTGTCAACCTTCAATACATCAGCTTCAATTATGAGTTTTTCCAATGATTTTCCAATTTCATCAATCTTATGAGATCTGGATTGTTTGTTTTCGTCTGCAGCTTTTAAAAGCTCTTCCAGTTCATTCAACCTCGATTTAAGAGGACGCGATAGCTTTTCAATTTCAAGTAGTTCTTTTTCATCTTCTAGCGCTTCCAAAACTCTCTGCTCCTTGAGTCTCACCCCAGGCAGTATATTCTCGTATTGATTCCTAGACAGCTCAAAGTCTTGTTGAATCTTCGTTTTTTCTGCTTCGATTGCTAGTTTTCTTTCTGTGATTTCATTCAACAGCCTGTTGATTTCATCTCTCTCATTGCGTGTTTCTTCGAAATTTCTTATGACAACTGAAATGGAATTGGCATTCTTATGCTTTTCCATTGTTGTCTTTTTCTGTCTATACATCTCTTTTTTGCCAAGAAGTATTCTTTCATCATCCAGGTATTTTTCATATTCTTCCTGAAGATTATAGACTGCCTTACTTTCTTCAAACTGTTGGTTAATCAGCTTCAACTTCTCGCTCTCCGCTAGTAAAACCCCTTGTCGCCTATTGTATTCAGTCTCCATGGCATTTATGATGTCTTCACTGACCTCGCCAAGACCTTTAATCTCTCCCTCTAGAGATATTTTTGCAGATGATTCTTTGTCCAAGCGCCCTTTCAATTTTTGTCTGAGATTGTCTCCATATTCTTGCAGATTGAATAGTCTCTCGAGCATATCCCTTCGATTCTTACCCTCCATTTTCAAAAAATCGCTGAATTTGCCTTGAGGCAGCACGACAGTCCTTGTAAAATCATCTTTAGATAATCCGATAATCTCAGAGCATTTTTCTGTGACACCTTTAACGGACTCCTCCAATATAACAACCTCACCGGAAGTTATATCCATTATCTTGCACTTATCTGTACGCGGTTTAAGGCTGTTCTTATCCCTTTTGAAGTCTCTTTGCACCAGATATCGTTTGTTTTCTTTACCTGATATCTGAAACTCGAAGCTGATCTGTGCCTTATCACAATTGGCGTTGATGAAATCAGCGCTGTTCCTTGACACATCCCCATACAAAGCAAGTGTGATGCCATCCAATATGGTGGATTTTCCACTTCCGGTGGGTCCGAATATGCCAAAAAAACCACCCCGCGTCAATGCGACGAAATCTATCTCCTGTTCCTCTTCGAAACTGTTCAAGCCTTTTATCTTCAGGTTAATCGGCCTCATATTCATCCTCCCCATAGACCAGGCTCATAATCATATCCATAGTCTCCTGTGATGCTTCTATGCCTCTTTGATTCACATAGAAATCTTTGAATAGATCATCAAAGGCTCTCTCTTTGAAAGTTTTTGTTTCCTTGTTTCCAGCAATCTCCTCAGGTGTTATGGGTCTGATGCTGATAATATCCTTTTTCAGATCCTTCAACTCTTTGATCTGATTCTCCTTCAGATATTGGTCAGTCTTGATTTCGAGGTAAACCCAGCAATTTCTGTTGCTGTTTTCTTTGCATTTTTTTATTGCATCTGCCAGGTTGTCGCATTTCCATACTTCTATCGGTTTATATGTTGTCAGTGGAATCTCCTCGATGACTGGTGTTTTCATAGGTGCAAGTCTTACTTTAACCAGACTTTTCTGAAAACTGATCTCATTCTTGCTGTAATGGATTGGTGATCCCGAATATCTAGCGCGTTTATTGCTCCCTGGAACTACCTGAGGCTTGTGGACATGTCCTAAAGCTATATATTGTGCTTCCTCGGGTAGTATAGAGCTGTTGATCAAATAGCTCCCTCCAAGCTGTATGCTTCTCTCTGACCCACTTTCCATGCTGCCCATGACAAATAGATGGGAGACTAGAAGATTGATTGAATCTTCTCTGAAGTGTTTTCCCAGATTATTGAACAGTAGCTTCATTCTGTCTTCATAGGATGTCAGCTTTTCTTCATCGCTATCCATCCCAGTGTACAGCACCTCATTTAGTCTTTTTTCACTGGGAAAGGCTACAGCAACAACTACAGCCCTCTCGCCGTTGATTTCAATTTCTATGAATCCTTCTTCAGAATCAATAATCTGATGCTGCCCGTAGGTCCCCGGCTCAACTACTGTCTTGGGTGTTCCCAACATGATGATGCCATGATCTCTGGCCAGAGGCCCGGCAGCGACGAGCCTGTCCGGGCTGTCGTGATTTCCTGCTATTACCAGCGTCAGACGTTTTCCGCCATCTGACAGTCTTTTCAGTGTATCATAAAACATTTTTTCTGCCTTTGCAGATGGATTGAAGCTGTCGTAAACATCTCCGGCTATAATCACCAGATCAATGCAGTTCTCTTCAGCAATTCGGACAAAGTCATCAAGAAACATCTCTTGCTCTTCCAATCTACTAAATCCCTCAAGCGTCTTTCCAAGATGCCAGTCCCCAGTGTGTAGAATATTCATGTCTCCCCCTAAATAATCGGTTTTTTTGAATTGGGTCTCATATCAATTTCTATTATCTGTTCAACCATTCCCCGCCTATGACCTGTGAGATAACTGGTCATACTTGCTGATGAGCAAGAGTGATTGGGTATGATTTGCAGCTTGTCCCCTATGCCAAATCGGTCCGGATCTTCCGAGAATATTTTTCCCACCTCTTCAGACAATGATACGATTTTAAGCTCCGGATGCCCTTTGACAAGTCCGTAAGTATCCAAGCCGCTGACACCATGTGCTCCTTTATCGAGACCAAAGCATTTGCTTCCGCAATTGATCAGAAGGTGGTTTCCATGCTTCGAAATAATAGTGCATTGGACTGTGAAAGCGCAGTCTTTTTCTTCAGCGGACCCCAAGATGATCTGAATGTTGTCATGAAATACATAATTGCCAGGTCTTACAATATCTATGTCTTTGTGCTTTACTTCCATATTAAAGGCCGGAGTGGTGCCACAAGCAATAAGGCTCAATTGAATGCCTGTTTTTTCTATGTTTTGTTTCGCTAATTTCATTTTGTCCAACCCTGACTGGCCTTGTCTGTTAACTTCTTCTTTGTTTGAGCATCCATAAACCTGTCCTGAATGGGTCGCGATGCCATGTAGTATCAAATTATCTTGTTTTTCCACATCCAACGCAAATTTTCCAGCCTCTTCAGGAGAAACTCCAAATCTGCCCAGCCCGGAATCTATAATGATGATGATGTTGCATGTTTGATTTCGTTTGCGGAAGAAATCACTGTAAATAGCGATATGATCCAGATGATCAATGGCACAATACAGGTTTATCCTCTCCGATATTATAGCAATCCTATCCAGATTTTGCATGTCAGTATAAGGATAAGCCAGCATGATGTTGCTGATTCCACTGTCAGCTAGAATCTCCGCCTCATCAATGGTTCCAACTAGAAAACCTTTGGCGCCAGCTTTGCTTTGAAGCATTGCAATTTGAGTGCTTTTATGGGTCTTGGTCATTGGCCAGAGCTGTTTTTGATGATCATCACAGGCTTTCTGGTAATCCTTTATGTTTTTTTCAAGAACCGTCAAATCCAGTAAAAATGAGGGTGTCTCCAAATCTTCTATTCTAAACATATCGCTATTCTCCTTTCGGTTAAATACAAAATACCATTAAATTTTAGCATAATTTTAGGTATTATAAAAGGCACGCTGAATGGTTGATCAAAGTGCCCTTCTATTATTTCTTTTTTTTCTTTTTTTGCCCTTCATCATCCATTAATTTTCTAAGCTTGTCAAGTGTTCCTGTGTCAAGTGTTCCTCTGTAATTAATGCTGTTTTGTGAGATTTTTCTTCTTTTTCTTTCAATCTCAATTTCAGTATCTTTCACAAGATGATAGAATTCTCTGGCCGAAAGTCTCAGTCCCCCTCTTGAGAGAATCATCTGCTGCAGCATGCCATCGGATGTGGCAACGGTGACTTTTTTTATTCTGCCCATCTCATCTAATATTCTTTCTATATAAGTATCTGCTGTTTCATTTTCTTTTGTGAAAACAACCTCCAGCTGTCCATACTTTTCTTTTCTTAGACTTGTGCCTTTTACCTTATAGGCATCGAAAACCACAATCAAATTGATGTCTCTGTATGACTGATACTCTATCATGATATCGATCAATTCCTGTCTGGCTGCTTCAATGCTGGTTTCAGCCATTTCCTGCAGCTCTTCCCATGAGTTAATGATGTTGTATCCGTCTACAAAAAGATATTCCTTGCCTATATACATGTCTATCCTCTTTGCCTGATGACTTCGTAAATCAAAATGGTTGCTGCACAGGATGCGTTCAGTGAATTGATGTTGCCGTACATGGGTATCTCCACGATAGTGTCGCATTTTTCTCTTGTCAGTCTGCTGATGCCTTTCCCTTCCCCGCCTATGACCAAAGCAACAGATCCGTCATACTTTTCGCTGTAGTATGCCTTGTCTCCATTCATATCCGCACCATAAATCCAAAACCCTTTGTTTTTCAGTTCATCTATTGTGGTATTGATATTCACAACTCTAATGATTGGCATGTACTCAAGAGCACCTGCTGATGTTTTTGCTACGGTATCGTTGATCTGGGCGGACCTTCTCTCCGGAATAATAATGCCATCCACACCTGCGCATTCACAGCTCCTGATAATTGCACCAAAGTTATGGACATCCGTTATACCATCCAGTATGACAAGAAAAGGGCTTTTGCTCTTGTGGCGTGCTTTCTCTAAAACTTCATCTAAGGAACAATATGCATAATCCTCCACTATGGCGACCACTCCCTGGTGGTTTCCGTCACTCGCCAATGAATCCAGTTTATTTTTGCTCACTTCTATAAGCTTTACCGATTTTTCTGTTGCCAAATCCAACAAATCCTGATCTATTCCAGATTTGTGTTTTCTGTCAATGCAATATATTTTTTCGATTTTCTTGTTGCTTTTAAGGGCTTCCATGACTGGATTTTTTCCGAATACAGTTCTCATTTTTTACCTCGTGATTGCTGCTTTTATTTTTTCAAACAGTTCGTCTATACGCGACATTTGATTAGACATGTAGAGATAGCCAAATAACGCCTCAAGCCCGGTAGCGTATCTATAGTCTGATAATTTGGCGTTTTTCGGTACGGTGACGCTTTTGGCATTTCTTCCTCTTTTGACAAATCTCAGTTCTTCCTCTGACAAATCATTCTCGATGCATCTGAAAGCCTCTGCTTGTGCTTCGGCTTTCACGAACAGAATCGCGTTTTTATGCAGATCGTTCACATTCATGTCATGTTTCTCGATTAAATAAGATCTGACCAGCAGTTCATAAACGGCATCGCCTATATAGGCCAATTGGAGTGGCGACATCAGTCTTGGATCCTTAATCAATTTATTTTCTTCCATTTTACGCCATCTCTAGTATCTTCAATTTCAATACCCATATCCAACAGCTGATTTCTTAGTTCATCTGCCAGCTTGAAATCCTTATTCCTTCTAGCTTTATTCCTTTGTTCAATGATTTGTTTTGCGTCATCAGATATTTCATCATCCTGTTCTTTATAAAGTATACCTAAAACATTGGCCATATCCATATAAGCATCAAGCATGAGTTGAGCTGATTCTCTGGTTGTAAGTTCGTCAAAATAAGTATTGACATATTTTGCTGCTTCAAACATGGCTGTGACAGCATCTGCTGTATTGATATCATCATCCATCGCCTTTTCAAAATCATTTAAGAAGGATAATGACTTCGATCGTATTGCATCGTCCACTTCTCCGGATGGGTTCTTCTCAAGCAGCGATTGCAGCTTTGTCTTTGAGTTGTATAATCTCTGCAGAGATGCTTCTGCCTGATGGATTGTCTCTCTGCTGTAACTTATCGGTTTTCTGTAGTGTCCTGAGACAATAAAAAACCTAAGGATTTCCAGATCATATTCTTTGCTGACATCCCTGACTGTAAAGAAATTGTTTAGTGATTTACTCATTTTTTCATCATTTACATTGATCATGCCGTTATGGAGCCAGTAGTTTGCAAAGGGTTTTCCTGTCAACGCTTCGCTTTGAGCTATTTCATTCTCGTGATGTGGAAATTGCAGATCTTCTCCACCTGCATGTATGTCAATGGTATCGCCAAGAATATCCCGGGTCATGACTGAACACTCTATATGCCATCCAGGCCTGCCTTTACCCCACGGGCTGCCCCATGAAGGTTCTCCAGGCTTCTCCTTTTTCCACAATACAAAATCTGACGGTGATTGCTTCTCATCGTTGACATCCACTCTAGCACCTGAAATCAGATCATCCGGGTTCTTTTTGGACAGCTTCCCGTAATCCTTGATCTTAGTTGTGTCAAAGTATACATTGCCATCGATGTTGTATGCATATCCCTTCTCTTCCAACGTCTTTATAAATTTGATGATTCCTCCGATATGCTCGGTGGCTCTCGGATTGATGGTTTCATCCACCAAAATATTCAATGCTCTCACATCGATAAGATATTCACGTATATATTTTTCTGCCAGTTCCTTAACGGTTGTGTTTTCCTCTATTGCTTTGTTGATAAGCTTGTCGTCAATATCTGTAAAGTTGACAACATAAGTCACCTCATATCCCTTGTATTTGAAATACCGTCTCAGAGTATCGAAAATAACGGCGGGTCTGGCATTCCCTACATGGATGTAATTATAGACTGTTGGTCCGCAAACATACATCTTCACTTTTTTAGGTGTAAGAGGTATAAAATCTTCTTTTTGTCTAGTTAATGTATTATATAGCTTCAAGTAACATTCACCTTCCTAATTGTTCAAAGCATCTAAAACAAACTCTATTCTCCTGATCAGCAAAGACTTGCCCAGTATAATAAAGGTTTTGCCCATGTCCGGCCCATGAAGTTGTCCAGTTACAGCCGCTCTGATAGGCATGAACAATCCTTTTCCTTTTGCTCCCGTCTCGCTTTTTAGAACATTGAAAATATTGGCTGAGAACTCCTCATCAACGGTCTCTGTCTCGTTGAGTTTCACCATGAATGCATTCAGGAGTCTTTTAACATGCTCCTGCTGTAAAGTATCGACAACTTCTTCGTTTTCGAATGAAACCTCATTTCCGAAAAAAACATCCAAATGCTTATTGATTTGCGACATGTTGTCCAGCTTCTCTTTCACCAGATCGATTATCTTGATGTAGCGGTCTTTATCTCGTCGTATATTTTCTTCTGTATCTCTACCTGCTTCTGAGATATGATGTATTGCCAACTCGAAAAGATCTTCGTTGTCCGACTGTCTGATATAATGACTGTTGATCCAGTTTAGCTTGTCGACATCAAAAACACCACCGGCGTTTGACACTCTATCAAAGGAAAACTCTTCTATCAGCTCGTCCATAGTGAAAAGCTCCTTGTTATCCTTCGGACTCCATCCGACTAAAGCGAGATAATTGACCAATGCCTCCGGCAGATATCCTTTGTTCAAGAAATCTGTCACAGAAACATCACCTTGTCTTTTGCTAAGTTTTTTCTTATCCTTATTCAAGACCGTGGGAAGATGTACAAAATCTGGAACTTTCCAACCATAATAATTGTACAGTACAACCTGCTTAGGTGTTGACGTCAACCACTCTTCCCCTCTGACTATGTGGCTTATCTTCATAAGATAATCATCTATTACCACAGCAAAATGATATGTAGGGTAGCCATCAGACTTGATCAGAACCTGATCGTCTATCTCACTGGCATGTATCATTACGTCGCCTCTTACCATATCATGAAATTTGATTTCCTCATTGTCAGGCACTTTTAATCTAACCACATATTCTTCTCCGGCTTTGATTCTGTTCTCAGCCTCTTCCTTAGCAAGATTCAAGCAATGCCTATCATACATTGGTGTTTTTCCTTCAGATTTTTGTTTGTCTCTAACTTCCTCCAGTCTTTCTTTCGAGCAAAAGCAATAATAGGCGAATCCTTTATCTATCAATTCATGGATATAAGACTGATAGATATCTAGTCTCTCAGACTGGATATAAGGTCCGAATTCACCTTTCTGCACTATCTTACCATTTTCTATAAAAACACCCTCATCATGGCTGATACCTGCCCATTTCAGTGAATCCAGCAAATTCTCAATAGCACCTTCCACCAATCTGGTTCTATCAGTATCCTCTATTCTCAAAACAAACTGTCCCTTGTTTTTTCTGGCAAAAAGAAAATTGTATAATGCGGTTCTCAAACTACCGATATGCACGTATCCTGTGGGACTCGGTGCAAATCTGACTCTTATATTCATCTGTTCCTCCAAATTAATTAGTTTGTTTCTCTTGTAAGCATTAACAGGGTTCTTGGGTTCAGGTGGCGTTTGAAACGCTATTTGAACCTTAGAAACCGTTATCCAGGGACTCTACAGTGCTTATCTCCCACTGAAGTGGGAGTCTTAGCACTGTTAGTCATCGGATAGTGCACATATCATTATATAATAGTAATCCATCAGTATCAAGAATTGTATTTAAATGAACTCTCCATAAAATAACCAGAGACGCTTACGCGTCTCTTTAATCGACAATTTCTATGTTGTCAAGCTGATTTCTAAGCGATGATCTGAGGTTTTTAAGATACGACTCTCTTAGTTGTTTCTGCTCCTGTTTTTCTTCTTCAGAAAGTTCCTCTATCTTAGCTTTTTTTGCAAGATAATTTATTCTCTCTATTTTTTCCTGTGATAACATGTTTCACCTCTTGTTAAAAAAAGTATATGTTTTCAATGGTTCATAAACCCTTTTTCCGCCTGTCTGAATACTCTGAAAAAGAGTAGCTGAACCAATCCTCAGCTGATGTTCAAAATGACTCTTTAATGCTTCATTCAATTGAAACAAAGAACTATCGAAGAAAATATCCCTTCCAATGGTAATATGGGGAATATAAGTCTTGCTTTCCTTTTTTATTCCAATTGCAGTCAATCTATCGTCTATGGTTTTATGAATCAATTCTAAAAATTGGGTTTCTCCTCTCAAACCAACCCATGCAACGCGAATATTACCCTTTCCCCTGAAAAACTCCAGCTTATCAAACTGAAAAGTCATTGGCTTGATATTCAGCCCTTCAAAGGTTTCGTCAAGTGTATTCTCGATCTCCGGAATATACTGAGGATCAACTTCTCCGATAAATTTAATAGTCAGGTGTATATTCCTATAATAGGGCCATCTTCCTTTTTCAGCATTTTTCTTTAGAATATTCTGTATATCAGAAATTTTTTTGATAGTACTCTCGTCAAAATCGTAAGCAATGAATAGTCTCATTTTACTTTAAGGGTTTAACGCTATTTCTCTCTATAAAGCTATAAGGTAGCTCTATTTTTGACTCAGCGTTTTTGTCTCCTTCGATTTTTTTAATTATGGTTCTGACTGTTACAGCTCCAACATCATAGAATGGTTCAGAAATTGTTGTGAGAGTTGGTCTGACGTGTTGACTCTCCTTGTAATCTCCATAACCAACTACAGAAATATCCTCAGGAACCTTGTAGCCTTCATCAAACAGATGGTTGATCAGTCCAATAGCTAGTTCATCATTGGCACAGAAAACGGCTGTAAAGTTGCCTAGATCCTTAATCACCTCAGTTGCCATTGCATACCCGTCATTGTATCTTCTGCCCTCTGCCACATATACCTTTGAAAAATCTATGTTGTTCTCTTTCAGCATTTCTTTATAGCCCCTGATCTTATCGTGTTCATGAGTGGAACTTTCGCCAAAATCAGACAGAAAAGCAATTCTGGTATGGCCTTGTCCTATAAGATATTTCGTCATCTCAGCGGATGCGAGATAACTGTTTATACTGGTATAATCAATTGTATCATTCTTGATGTCTCTGGTAAAATACATAGAATGCTTGGTATTCTTCTTGACAGCTTCAATCAACTCATCATCAAAATGATATCCTATTAATATGATGCCTTCTGCCTGCTTCCTGTTAAGTAACGATAGATGGTTCATCTGAGCTTCCCTGTCATAATAGGAGCCACAAAGAAGTATGTCATAATTATACATTCTTCCTACTTCTTCTATGCCTTTTACCATCTCAGCTATGTAGGAATTAGATAGGTCATTGACTATAACACCGATCAGATATGAGCGTCTTGTCACAAGACTTCTGGCGACTTCATTTGGTCTGTAGCCTGTCTCCTCGATTACTTCAAGCACCTTCTTTCGAACTTCCGGACTAACAGGTTTTGAATCGTTGATGACTCTGGATACTGTAGAGATAGACACACCGGACATACGTGCAACATCTTTAATCGTTATCATAATAACCTCTTTTCGAAATAATAAATTATTTTCCCGTTTTCCTATATTATACATTTTTCTCATATATTTTCAAGGATTATTCGTTGATATCAGTATCGAATAATGTACTTGTTATTACAGGAGCATTGTTATAGAATGAATCAGGGTGAAAATTATGGAAAACGAGCAGTTATCTCTTTTTAAATTGGTGCATTTCAACAAGCACCCAGATACAAGCATACCGGATAAGATTCATCTATCCGGCAAGCAAAGATGGTGTCCTTATTGTTCCAATAAGGTTATATTTGTGAGGGATAAAAAGCTCGGTGTGAAAAAATGTCCTGTCTGTAGTATAACAGAAAAGGATTACTGGGTTAAAAGAGTCAACAAGATATTATAATGACTAACCTAAGCGACTTTCGATCAATTTGCTTAGATCCATTGCCTTTTGTCTGATTTCGAACTCATTTTCGCCTTCAATCATTACTCTTACCAATGGTTCCGTACCTGATGGTCTAATCAATACCCTTCCTTTTCCTTCAAACTCTGATTCCAACCCAATTATAGACTGGTTGATCATTACATCTTCAAGATACAGCTTTTTATTCTCATTCTTAACTCTTGCATTTATCAGTACCTGAGGGTAATCATACATGATAGATGATAACTCTGACAGTGTTTTGTCCTGCTCGACCAGAGCCGAAATCAATTGGACGGCTGTCAAAAGTCCATCCCCTGTTGTATTGTAATCTAGGAATATGATGTGTCCCGACTGCTCGCCTCCAAGATTATAACCGCATCTTCTCATTTCTTCCAGTACATATCTATCCCCAACCTGGGTCTTAATAATTGCAATGTCTCTTTCTTTCAAGCATATATCCAGTCCCATATTGCTCATGACAGTACCGACTATGGTATTATTTTTCAAATTGCCACTTTTTTTCTTGTAGTTGCCGCAAATTGCCATTATATGGTCGCCATCGACTATTTTACCGTTATGATCCACTGCTATGAGTCTATCTGCATCACCATCAAAGGATAGTCCTATATCTGCACCTGTATCCTTTACAAGATTCTGTAATGTTTCTGGGTGTGTGGATCCACAATTGACATTAATATTAATGCCATTGGGCTTGTTGTTTATCACAAACACCTGAGCCCCTAATGCTTTGAGTGCTTCCGGTGCAACTCCATAAGCAGCACCATTGGCACAATCCATGGCAATCTTCAATCCGGAAAAATCAGATTTAGTAGTTCTCATAATGCAATCCATATAGATTTTCATTGGATTCTCTAAATATATTTTTCTTCCTATAGCACCTTCAGTTGGGCTATACTGAATATCCATACCATCTAAAATAACATTCTCTATTTCTCCCTCAAGCTCATCCGAAAGCTTATAACCAGATGCATCAAATAACTTAATGCCATTATAAGTATAGGGATTGTGTGATGCTGATATCATAATCCCGCCATCTGCGTTCATCTCTCTGATCAGACAGGATATGGCAGGTGTTGGTAAAACCCCAGCGTATAAGACGTCCACTCCTGCTGAACACAAGCCTGCTGTTACAGCCCCCTCTAACATATCACAGGAAATCCTAGTATCCATTCCAATAACTATTTTAGGTTTCTTCTTGCCTTTTGTGACATGATATCCACCGACTCTTCCTATTTTATATGCCAGCTCCCCGGTCAGTTCCTTATTAGCAATTCCTCTAACACCATCAGTTCCAAATAATCTACCCACTATTCTCCTCCTGCATGCTTAGTTGCTTTATACTACCATATTTTTTACGTGTCAAAAAGTGTATTTTTGTTATATGTTTATCATATTTTATTTGCTTATCGGAAATTCTACTGTAAAAGTGGTGCCTTCGTCAATTTTACTATCTACGGCTATTCTTCCCTTATGATTATCTGATATCCATTTCGCTATGCTCAATCCCAATCCTGTGCCACCATTTTCCCTATGTCTAGCTTTATCCGCTCGGTAGAATCTGTCAAAAATTCTCTCAGTATCTCTTTGGGACATACCCATACCACTATCTGTTATTTTGAAGGTCGCATAGTCATTCTCAGATTTGAGCGT
>JAHRFV010000022.1 GCA_019084435.1 Dethiosulfatibacter sp. | reverse complement strand
TGCAAATCAAATAATGTGGTCATACCATCGGGTACGTATAATTTATAGACTTCCATAAGTGATTCAAACAGCTTGTCTCCATCTGTCAAAACCTCTTCTGCTGTATATCCTTTCAATTTACCTGCATGCACCCCTGCAAAAGGGACCCATGGAACTTCGTCGGTTTTTTCATGTCTTAACGCTTTAAATACCAAATCCTTGCCCATTAAAATCCTCCTATTTCCAATTGTTCAAAACTCTACAACTTGTTTTCATCTATCATTATATGGTTTGTATTTGGTAAAATATATGACTTATCTTGTGATATTTGGTATTTTAATTAGGTATGGTAATTTTATTGATTATTTGATATTGTATAAATATAATAAATCAGGTGGTGATAAGATGGATAAAAACCTTCTTGATAAAAGTCTTCTAAAGAATATTGAGTCGTTCTCAATTATAACTAAAATACCGGTTACTTTTTACGATAATAGTGGAGAAATTCAATGGGAAAGTTCGTCAGATTTGAAATTTTGTCGATTGTTTAAGCATTATACGTCAAACACCAGTACTTGCAGGTTAAATATCGCCTCTTCTGCTCGGTTTGCACTAAAGCTCGCTGAACCTTACATTTGCACCTGTCATATTGGTTTGATTCATATAGCTGTTCCTCTTTTTATTGAAGGAAGGTCTTTGGGATGTTTTTTTGCTGGTCCGATGATTATGGGTTCTTTGCGAGAAAGTGTGATTGATAGCATGGTCGAGTTAAACCACATTGAGTCTAAAGAGTTAACGGAAATCATACTTTTTCTCAAATCTATGTCAATACACAACCCTTCGGAAGTAGATCACCTTGCAAATCTTTTAAAGAGCTGCGTATCATCTTCAACTGGAAGCAGCCTGGAGTATACTGAGAAAAACCAACAGAACAAGGAGCAGCTTCAAATCAGTCAAGCCATCAAGAAATTAAAATCTACAAGTAAGCCATTGGAGTATCCTTTTGAGCTTGAAAACCAATTGATTTTGAAAACAAAAATCGGTGATACTGAAGCTGCAATAGAAATACTGAAAGAGCTTCTAGATACCATTGCAGCACTAGAATCAGGCGAGTTGGATGCCATCAAAATTAAATTTTTAGGAATTTATGCTGTTCTAGCACGCAATATTGCCAACCAGGATCCACTTTTTCACGATTCAATGGATCTGGATTATCAAGATATGCATCGTCTTGACCATGCATTGACTTTTAATGAGTTGTTTCAAGTTGGTGCTTCATTTATCGAATTTTGTTGCAATAAAGCTATCCTATACAGCTATGATGGCGAGTCAGTTACACTAAAAAAGGCACTGAAAATTATCAATGCCAACTTTTCAACCAAAATAAACCTAGAGGAAATCGCAAGACAAATACATGTCAACACCTCTTATCTATCCTACCTTTTTAAAATAGAGATGGGTTTGTCTTTTACTGAGTATATAAATACACTTAGGATAAACATGGCCAAAAATCTTCTAATGAAAACAAACATGAGTATCATTGACATATCCCTGCAATCCGGTTTCAGTGATCAAAGCTATTTTACCAAGGTCTTTAAAAAAATTGAAGTTTGCACACCTAAGGAATATAGATCGTCAAAAAATCCCGTCACTAAATCCTAATGTGCTTTTTATCCGGCACACCATTTTCATCCCATCCCATATGCTTGAAGTGCATTTTCATCATCTCTCTAATAGGTATGGAATTGCCTGCTAACGGGCCTTCTTTCAGAGGTGGATTTCCTGCCATCCTATCATTTAAAGCATTGTCCATTGGAATGATACCCTCACGGATATTGAACGCTTGCCTTAGAGACTGTATTCTTCTACCTGTCTCCATATATTCGTCCGGAGTCATGTTCCATCCGGTTGCTGCATTCAGATAATCAAACAACCGCCAATGATTGAAACCGGTTGCCAGTGCAAAGAAACATCCTCCTGAGCCATCCAGAACCTGCTTGATGCATGCATTGGCAGCTGATTTAAGGCCAATTTCATCGCTTACTGTATAGTCATCTGCTTTGATACTTCCTTTGTTGACTTTTGGCGCCCATGAAACATAATCCCACAAATGCATTATGTTATAGTACATGCCACCACCGACAGTATGCCTTCCCGGTGTCGGGTCTGCGGCAAAATGAATACCTAGGATTGGATCCATTCTGGCGTCATGCATTCCCGGTTCCTGTCCTCCAACATGCATCGCATAAGCCTCTGACTCAATGCCCAACGTATCAGCGGCTTTTTTGACCCCATCTGCAAAGATAGCACCAACCCCTTCCCTTGCAATCATTTGACTCAGAAGATCTATGATAGCCTGTACATTTCCCCAATGCAGTTCCAGTCCTCTGGTGTACTCTTTGTCAATCAGACCATTTTCATAGCATTCAATAGCAAAGGCAATGGTGTTGCCTGCAGAAATACTATCCATTCCGCCCCTGTTCAACATATCATTGATTACAAAAAGACTTTCCAGGTTCTGGTTCAATAGAAGCGGACCAAAAGCATTGATGGTCTCATACTCCGGTTTATGTGATTCATCTCCTTTTATTGCATCAATGTTCTTTACATCACAAATTCCACCGCATCCGATGACACAGGAATGGCAGCTGTATTTTTTCGTTTCTCTGTTGATTATACGATCGGGATTGATTGATTTGTAGCTACGCCATGGATAGTCTTTGACTGAACCGCTCCAATTCTTGATTGGATTATCACCGTTAGGGATTCCCATGGTGTTATTTGCTATTGTTCCCCATTTTTTCATAGCGGATGCTGTCATCATGCCATCCATAGGGCCATAGGTTTTCTGTTTTCCTGTCAAAAGCCCCATTAGAGGCAACATGCTTCCTTTGACCAATCCAGGTAGTTTTGCGTTTCTAATTTTTTCAATATATTCCTTAGAAATGGCCCTGATTTGTTCAGGATCATTACTTTCTATTTTTTTTGTCCCTTTTAAAACTAATCCTTTCAGATTCTTAGAACCCATGACAGCACCTACACCTGATCTGGCTGCGTATCTACCCAAATCATTGGATATGCCCGAAATCAGTGATAGCTTTTCGCCTGCAGGGCCAATAACAGCAGCGGCTGCATTTCCCTTATCTTTGTTTTCCTCCAGTAGCATCCTTTCTGATTCAATGGCATCCATCCCCCATAAATGAGATGCATCGTTAAACGATACTGCTCCATCTTGGATAAAAAGATAAACAGGATTTGGAGATTTTCCTCCGATAATTATTCCATCATAGCCGCATTTTTTAATCTGAATAGAAAGATTTCCACCGCAATTAGCATCACCCCAACCTCCTGTCAATGGAGATTTAGTGACAGCAGACCATCTTCCTGTCATCACGCTTCCAGTACCTGTCAGCAAGCCACTCATAAATCCTAACAGATTATCTGGACCCATGGGATCTGCATCCTGGGGAATATGATGATAAAGGTAATATGCTCCCAGACCTGTCCCCGATAAATACGATTGATAGACTTCCTCGCTGATATTTTCTTCTTTAAAGCTTTTGTTGGTTAAATCAACAATCAATAATTTTCCCATATAACCTTTAGCCATTTTTTCTCTCCTTATCCCCCTGACATAAATGAAATAAAACTTACGATATCGCCTTCTTTTAACGACGTGTTCAATTTTGCTTTTTTATAGTTAACTGTGCAGTAAACCAAAGGACTCAATACCAAGGGTATTTTCAATCTTTCATAAATTTGTCTCACCGTATCGCCTTGATTAATCTCTATGTAGTTGTCCTTGTCCACATTTCCAGCATTAATGAAGGGTGGTGGGTATACCTTGATTTTCATCAGCATCGCCTCTTATAGTCCTGAGAATCTCCTCAAAATCTTTTTTGTTGAATATCTTCGGTACCGGATAAGCTGGATTTCCTTCCTTCTCAATACGCTCAGCCAAATATGCTATGTCTCTTTCTCTTATTTCTGGAATACTCTGAGGGATACGCAAATTCATATTCATATGACGTATACGCCCAATAAAAACATCTGCCTGATCCTTGGCCGAGAGTGTGTTTTCCACTATTCCGGTTTCTCTGGCAAGTCTGGCCAATTTTTTATATGCTTTTCCCTTGGATGTTTCAAGGATATAAGGAAGCACTATAGCATTTGCCAACCCATGGGGTAAGTCATAAAGCCCTCCCAGATTATGGGCAATAGCATGCACATAGCCGATTGAAGCTCTGGTGAAAGCTCTTCCGGCGTAATTCGATGCCAGCAGCATTTCCTGCCTAAGCACCAGATTTTTTCCGTCTTCATAGGACTTTTGAAGACTTTCAAATATTATTTTAACTGCATCAATAGCATATTTGTCGGTGTAAGACGTCCCATTCCAGCCGATATAGGCTTCAATGGCATGCGTCAAAGCATCCATACCAGTAGAGGCTGTCAGACCTTTAGGCAGACCTATGAGAAGCTCCGGATCGAGACAATATGCTGAGGGAATCAGTTTCGTGTCATTAATCGCAAATTTTTCATGCGTATTTTCATTAGTGATTACAGCGGCTACTGTAACTTCTGATCCTGTTCCTGCAGTTGTCGGAATGGCAACGAGATAAGGCAGTTTTCTTCTGATTTTAAACAAGCCTTTCATGCTATAGACATCTTTATTATTTATAATCCTGGCGGCTATAATTTTAGCACAATCAATTGGCGATCCACCACCGAATGCAATGACTGAATCGCATTTGTTATCTCTATAAAATTTGACACCTTCCTCGATATTGTTGATAGTAGGATTGGATTGCACACCATTAAAAATGACATAATCAATTTTGTTGGCACGCAGCGATTCTATCAGTGGATCAATTATGTTCATCTTGATCAACATCCTATCCTTCACAATCAGAGGTTTTTTGCAGTTATTTTTTAGCATCAGTTTGTAAACATTAGATGATTGGCCTCTGCCAGATAATATTTCTGGTTCAGGAAAACGCAGGAGACGTACTATCACTTTAAATGCAAGATGCCTGATTCTAATTAAAGCTTTATTCATGTTATCACCTTTTATTTCTTATTTTTAATCAACGTCCCATTATTGTAATCATCAAAAGCTTGTCTGAGATCTTCCTTGGTGCTCATTACAATTGGTCCTCCCCAATGAATCGGCTCATTAATCGGTTCACCGGAAAACAGCAATACTTTCGCGTCTGATTTGCCAGCAATCTCAACCAAGTTTCCTTCACCCAAAATCATAGCATGGTAGCTCTCCACTTCTTTTTCATCTTCAGGCATAAAAATACTACCTTCGTAAACGTATAGAACATCTTTTTTCTCATCTATTACATTATATTTGAAAACAGAACCTTTTTTTAGGGAGATATCAAAATAATTACATTCCACTATCAAATCCTGTACAGGTCCGGTAGCATCCATAAATTTGCCTGCTAATACCTTCACCATAAT
>JAHRFV010000134.1 GCA_019084435.1 Dethiosulfatibacter sp. | reverse complement strand
TCAAAGACCAGTATTCCAGGAGGTGTTGCTTCTATTCAAAAGAGCTGTGAGTGAATAAATATATTGATCAGTTGTTCGATGAACCCAGAAACTCTACTTTATTTTGGAAGGTTTTTTGGACAACTATCTTGACAATTACCGGTCATGTTATCTCTTAAATTTTCTTTTTTTAGCCCTTTTAGATTTTTATATTCTTTTGTACTTAAACCAGCCCAAGCTTTGGTAATCTCATCAGTTAGAATTGCATATTCAACACCCTTTTGAACGCCTCGATTATCCCACTCATCTGTCAGTTCATTTCTGACTTCTATGGTTTTCAACCTTTGGTTAATCCATTCTTTTGAATACCCTTTTCTTAAATAAGTTTCCAAAGCGCGTTCTATAGAAAGTTCTGGGTCAGCAGTTTCATTTATTCTTTCATTACCTACCTTAGCAAGCCACATTTTAAATGGCTCTGCTTTGGGTGATGGGATTGATTGAATGAGTCGTAAAATTTCTTCGGTATCTGCAACATCGGTTAATCGCATTTTCCCATCTTCAGCTTTCATTTTCAAACGTCCGATTTTTTCGGACAGTTGACTACCTTCTGATGTAAGTTTTGATTTCAGGTCACTCCAATATTTTCGAGGCCGATCAGTTTTGGTCAAGACTTCAACAATGTCAACAATTGAGAAAAACCATTTTTCTTGATCTTCATCCCATAGTACACGGACTCTCTTATCTTCAAACAGTTTGATTGCGGTCTCTTTGTCCACGGTGAACCTCCTAATCTTCATCTCTATTCTTTACCATATTTTGATAATTTACTTATATATCAATCATCTGATTTTCAAGCTCAGGAAACAAAAACTATTTTTGATTCCTAAGAATTCTAAAGAATAATGATGTATAAGTCAATCATCTATTATTCATCCTTTACCGTGCCTTCTTTAATATGAAAGACAATATTTCTCTCTTTGCAAAAATCAATTACTATTTTAGCTTGTTGATTATAGAATTGCACATGTTCTTTGTAGGAAGAGATATCCTTGTTGTAATTTGTTCTGCCAAAAATAATTTTGTTAGTGAAAGCGACTTCTTTTAATATTTTTCTCAAGTCTTGTTCAATTAAATTTGGGGTAGGATAAGGTTCTATGCTAACCCACGTTTTGCAACCCTTATCATGCAAGTATTTTAAAGCCTTAAGTCGTTCACCATATGATGCTGCACCTGGTTCTGTTTTTTTACGGTACTCTTCATCAAGTGAAATAAAAGTTATACCGTATTCATTCTCGCTTGACGTTTCAACTAATTCTTCTGGTAGTGTTCCCTTTGTAAGAACTATACATTTAATTCCATTGGAATTTAAAAGCTTAATTGCAGCAAGACTCATTTCTTCTATCTCATAGTGTCCCACCATAAACGGATCAGTTGTAAAACATAGCTGTACAGATTCAATTTTATTCTTTAACCTTGGAATTTCTTTTTGTAAAAGCTCAATAGTATTACATACAATAAAAGGCTCAGTCCACTCTTTATAACTTTTAACTTTTCCAAACCGTTTCGCCATAAGAAATGCATAGCATGGATACTTACATCCGTGGGAACATCCTGCGACATGATTCATCGTATAATCTCCATACTCCACACCCGTTTTGTATAGCATAGATTTTCTTGTTATATATTTCATCAATTATTTACCCCTTCACAAAATGTATAACTGTCCTTTTTAAAATTGTTTTTATGCGTCACTAGTCCGCACTTTTTGATATAACCTTCATTTATCAAAGGCTTAATGACATGGTTTAAGAATTGAGTTGTCATCATCATTGTTTTTTCGGTTAGAAATTTCTCTATATCATTATATGATACAGTAGTATTTTCATATTTTTCTAATAACATTTTTTTAGCTTCAAGAGAATGCATAGATAAAAGGCATTTTCTATCATCTTCCTCAGTAAATAACGAGAGTTGACCACCATCAGTTTTATAGTTTCGATGATTAAACTTTCCATTAAAGACCTTCCATAATGACTCCTTTAATTTGTCGAGCCCTTTATCACTAGGGGTTGCAAAAATAATTTGGTAAATTTCCGTGTTTGTTAAAGTTTTGAATTTATAAGAGAAAACGTGTCGAATTCTCCCTATTCTAAAACACTCACAGATATATTTTATCAAATCATCCTTATTCTTGACGTCTATATTTCCTATACATTCGCGTATTCTAACATCCAAACCATTTCTCACGTAATCACTGCTAAAAAAATTGAAAATTAGTTCGCAATAATATCTATTAATGAATCTTTGCACATTGTCGATTTTTACTGTTCCAAAATCATACGGATCTACAAATAAAACGGTAGCAGCATTGTATTTCAAATACTTGTCAAATTCCCCATACTCTTGTAAATATTCGTTTACATCTTTGTTTGAAATAAAACAATTAATGTTCTTAACTTGTTCGGTTTTACTAAAATAATTCAACAATAGCTTTATTGTTTTAACTCGTTTAGAATCATAATCATTTAAAAAAAGATTGTACATTTTATCAGGATATGATTTTGCATTATCTATAAATAGCAAAAATACTTCTACGGACGTTCCTAAGTCACCATCTTTAAAAATTCCTGCATTGCACATACAATCAATAAAATTTATATTTTCTACTTCTTTTCTTCTAGAATTAATAATTAACCATAGTCTAATGTATTCTATAACGTATTTAATCTTGTAATTTGTTTGTTGTTTCTTACCATCTAAAACTTTTTCGTCAATTTTTAATTCATTAATCAGATAAGCGCAATTCATATTTTGAACCTCCATTGAATTATACGTGCAATTATATCCTGGCGGCGACTAATCACCTTCTCGAAACTGATCCTCATGCCTATCAACAGGTTTATTGACTAATTATTTACTGTAGGTTGAATTCTTAAAGCTTTCCACTAGAAAGCTTTCAAGCATATCGAAGCTATATGTGTTCAAAGCAGAAAGGATAATTGTGTGATATATGCATATTACTTCAAGTTTCCCCCATTCAAATATGATTATTAAATTAACCACTGAAGCAATCTTATATTATGACCAATTGTTAACTTGATGAATGTAATATGTTAATCTACAATTTTAATATCAACTTTGGCATATTCTTTATCCATTTTATATAATTCATCTCTTACTCGCTGTCTTAGTTCCACCGCTGGTCTTACACAGTATTCAATGAAGTCAAGATTAGTTACTTCTAAATCTGGGAAAAATATTTTTAAATATGCTGTTGCTAACCTAACTATTGCTTTTCGATCTCTTAAATCCTTGCAATTGTCTAATCTCATGTTTAAGTTAACATAGTCAGTATAGTTTACTTCACTTCGTAAATTGTGCAACACTTCTGAAAAAAAATCTCCTTTAAACCCTAAGGTTCTAGATGGTGTGTCTCCAGATATCCTCGGCATTTCCCATCCAGGGATTATGCCATGAATACGATCAATAAAAGCTGTTTCTTGTAAAAAATTAGGTATTTCTTTAAAAATACCCTCATCTTGATATATTGGTCTGAAATGTTCATCGAGCGTAATATTACCCAACATAACAAATCCAGCTTCTGATGTCGCTTCTGCATTTCCTCTGCTGAATTTTCCTGATTCAAGGTACACTTTGAGTCCAGCTATCAATTCCCCTCTACTATCACCTTGAATACTTTGTATCTCATCGAGTACTACAAGATCATATCTAGTTATTAGACCAGGTGTGTTAGAAGTCAAATTGTAAAACATTACAGCTGGTGAGACTTTCCCACCAGCAACGACTCTTGTATATCTTGATACATTGTCGTATACAAATGATTTTCCTGTTCCTTTAGGAGCTAGTTCCACTAGATTAATCCTTGATTCAACCATTGGTAAAAGTCTAGTAATCAATATCAACTTCTGACGTCTTGAATATATTGAAGGATTGAATCCCATGCTAGAGACAATTAAGTCCGTCCATTCTTCAACAGTAAAATGCTTCCTGCATTCCTTAAAATAATGAATATCAATGCTGCCCACTTGGAATGGCTTAAATCCTCTCATCCAAACTTGACCTTTGTCTGATGAGGGCACAGGTGGAATATAAAACAAATCACCTACCCCCCAAACACCACTTGTTAGTAATAGTTGATTGTTTTCAACAATCTCATCACTAATAAAAGAATGCTAACTTCTCATATTTTTCCTACTCAACATAAGAACGCCATCAGCGATTACTCAAAATAGGTAGTGTTGAACCTTCTGTTAACTTTCAAGAAATGCCAATACCTCAGCTCTGGTTTTAGAACTGCGAGCTATTGCAT
>JAHRFV010000276.1 GCA_019084435.1 Dethiosulfatibacter sp. | reverse complement strand
GACGTTCCCCCATGGGGGAACAAGATAGAAAAGATAAAAGACAAAGCAATGGATTTCTTAGACTAAACGCAAATGGACACAAAACTATTTTTGGCAGACTAAATGCAATACGGCTCTTGCGTTTACTATTTCAATTAAGATTAATAAATTAATCACTCAAGTTTTTCTTGCTTTAATCCATTTGAAATCTTATAATGTTATTATTGTATTTGCTCTCATAGCTCAAATGGATAGAGCACCGGTCTTCGGAACCGGGTGTTATGGGTTCGAGTCCTATTGGGAGCACCAATATTTAGAAGTCTGGAAATCCAGGCTTCTATTTTTTTAAAGTTATTGAAATCGGGCAGTGATCGGATCCAAGAACTTCGTTGTGTATCTCGACGTTATCTATTTTTTCAAGCATATGATGGTTAATGAAGAAATAGTCGATTCTCCACCCCACATTCTTTTCTCTTGCCTTAAACATATATGACCACCACGTGTACTTAATCTCATCCGGATAAAAATATCTAAACACATCGACAAATCCACTTTCAGAAAAGCTATCCATCCAAGCTCTTTCTTCCGGTAAAAATCCAGATATCTTGGTATTTGATTCAGGGTTAGTAAGGTCTATTTCCTTATGTGCTGTATTATAATCGCCACAAACGATAACATTCTTTCCTAGTTTTACTAAGTCCATGGCGTATTCCTCAAAGGTCTTGTAGAAATCCATTTTAAACTGGAGTCTCTCTTCCCTTTGTTTTCCGTTAGGGAAGTAAATATTCATAAGGATAAAGTCCTCATATTCTGCAATAATAGTTCTGCCTTCCGTATTAAACCTCTCGTCAGGAAGTCCGGTCCACACTTTCAAGGGTCTTATCTTGGAATATATGGCCGTACCGCTGTACCCTTTCTTTTCTGCTGAGTGAAAGTAAGAATCATATCCGGGTATGTTAATTAATTCATCATCCAACTGGTCCTTTTGTGCTTTTGTCTCCTGCAAGCATAATATGTCTGGTTGCTCTTGAGTAATCCATTTTAGAAATCCTTTTTTTTGGATTGCTCTAATACCATTGACGTTCCAGCAATATATCTTCATTTTACCCTCTGTATCTTTTGACTTGCGACTTCATAACATTTTACCACATCATATATAGCATGTCAGTGGTTATTATGCTTATTGATAACAATTTTCATAATTTGACAAATCTTTTATAAGATACTATTATATTTTTTGTAAGATTATATTTTGGAGGAAAAATGTTATATTCAAGCAAAATCAAAAAGTATATATCAATTATCATTATTATTGTGTTTGTTCTAGGTCTGATCATTCCCCTAACATCATTATAGATAAGGTGGTGAAGTATGGAAAAAACGCTAGTATTAATAAAGCCTGACGCTGTCTCTAACAAGCAGGTTGGCAAAATATTATCTGTCTACGAGGAGAATCGATTGAATATCGAATCCATAAAGATACTGATACCTGATGAAGATATTTTGTCTAGACATTACCACGAACATAACAGTAAGGATTTTTATCAGGATCTGATTGCTTTCATGAAAAGCGACAGAGTCGTAGCCATGGTCTTGTCAGCAGAAAATGCAATCGAAAAGGTACGTATTATTAATGGGAAAACAAATCCTGAGGATGCTGCGTTAGGATCTATCAGGAAAACCTTTGGAACTAATATCACTATGAATGCGGTTCATGGATCAGCTAATCCTATAGATGCAAAAAGAGAAATCGATATTTGGTTCAATTAAAAGTCCCGGCTTTTCAGCCGGGACTTTATGTTTAATATTTCATATCAACCATTCGTTTGTAACTATTGTATCTTTCTTTCGCATCCTTTTCTGCTTTGATAAACAACTCTTCCGCAACATCCGGGAATTGTCTCTGCAGTGTCGTATATCTGACCTCACTCATCAGAAAATCTCTGAAGGATTCTGTTGGTTCTTTGGAATCTAGTACAAATGGGTTTTTGCCCTCTTCCTTTAGTCTTGGATCAAATCTGTACAAATGCCAGTATCCTGAATCAACAGCTCTCTTTTCCTGATATTGTGTCCTACCCATGCCTTCCATTATACCGTGATTGATACATGGTGCGTAGGCTATAATCAGTGAAGGACCTTTGTAGCTCTCTGCTTCTACGATAGCCTTCATGAACTGGTTTTTATTGGAACCCATGGCTACCTGAGCTACATATATGTAACCATAAGTTGTAGCAATCAATCCCAGATCTTTTTTCTTGACTTGTTTACCTGCTGCAGCAAATTTTGCTGTGGCTGCTGTAGGTGTTGCTTTTGATGATTGTCCACCAGTATTGGAATAGACTTCCGTGTCAAATACCAGGACATTCACATCCTCGCCGCTGGCAAGAACATGATCAAGCCCACCGTATCCGATGTCATAAGCCCAACCATCTCCACCAACAATCCAAACTGATTTTTTGACTAGATAGTCTTTTTTATCCAGTATGTCTTTTACTTCACTTTCACAACCTGCACAAGATTTGACAGCTTGCAGAGCCTCTACAACTTTTGCAGAGTTTTCATTTGAAGTCTCTCCATCATCCATTGTTTGCAGCCAAGTTTTTAGTACTTCTTTGACTGTATCATCCACACAATCTTTACCTATCAGGGTTTGCATCTTGTCTTTGATGCTGGATCGAATTTGGTTGACAGCCATAGTCATTCCATATCCATACTCGGCATTATCTTCAAATAATGAGTTCGCCCATGATGGACCTTTGCCGTTTGCATCTTGGCAATATACTGTTGATGGTGCAGAAGCTCCCCATATGGATGAACAGCCAGTTGCGTTGGCAATCATCATTCTATCACCATAAAGCTGAGTGATGACTTTAGCATAAGGAGTCTCACCACAACCCGCGCAAGCGCCTGAAAATTCTAGATATGGGAATGCGAATTGACTTCCTTTAAGGGTCTTCTTATCCATTAGATTGTCTTTTATACTGATATGTTTGATAGCATAATCCCAGTTAGGAATCTGAATCTCTGTTTGAGAAGCTATTGGTTTCATAATCAGTGCCTTTTGCTTTGCTGGACATATATCAGCACAATTACCACACCCTGTACAATCTAGAGAAGAAATTTGTATTCTATACTCTAATCCGTCAAAACCCTTACCTGTTGCTTTAATGGTTTCAAAAGTGTCAGGGGCTGCAGATTTCTCAGCTTCATTAACTAAAAACGGCCTGATAACAGCATGAGGACAAACAAATGCACACTGATTACACTGAATGCAATTCTCTTTCTGCCACTCCGGAACATTGACAGCAATGCCACGTTTTTCATAAGCTGAAGTGCCCATCGGGAAAGTACCATCTTCTCTACCCACAAATGTACTAACAGGAAGAGCATCGCCTTCTTGTCTGTTCATTGGTTCTAAAACATTTTTGATAAAATCAGGTCTATCGGAATTATCACTGTCACTCTTTGCAGATGAACCTGACCAAGTTGAAGGTATCTCAATTTTTACTAACTCTGTGATACCTTTATCGACAGCCTCTTCATTCATTTTGACTATATCATCACCTTTATTACCATAAGACTCATATATAGCCTCTTTTGAAAACCTGACCGCATCGTCTAATGGAATAACTTCTGCCAACTTAAAAAATGCAGACTGCATAATCATGTTCGTTCTATTCTCAAGTCCTAGTTTTTCGGCAATCTCAGTTGCATTAATGGTATAGAAGTTAATCTCATTGTCAGCAATATATTTTTTCATTTCGCCAGGTAGATATTTATCCAATTCCTCAGCATTCCATAATGTATTGAGTAGGAATGTACCACCTTTTTTCAATCCTTTAAGCAAATCATATTTGTCAACATAAGACTGTTGTGAGCATGATGTAAAGTCAGCTTCACTGATCAAATATGTTGATTTTATTGGCTTATCTCCGAATCTCAGATGTGATATTGTAACCCCACCGGATTTCTTGGAGTCGTATGAAAAATAACCTTGCGTATACAAGTCCGTCTTATCACCAATAATTTTAATTGCATTTTTATTGGCTCCTACTGTGCCATCAGATCCTAATCCCCAGAACTTACATCTTATTGTGCCTGTTTGAGAAGATTCTATCTTGCTATCAAGCGGAAGAGACTTATATGTTACATCATCCACGATACCTATCGTAAAGCCATCCTTAGGTTCGTTCATGTCCAAATTTGCGAAAACAGCAACAATTTGTGATGGTGTTGTGTCCTTAGAGCCAAGTCCATATCTGCCACCTACAATCAATGGTTTGTCTGTTTTATTGTAAAACATTGACTTTATGTCTACATATAAAGGTTCGCCGATTGAACCTGGTTCCTTGGTTCTATCCAATACTGCTATCCTTTTCGCAGTTTTAGGTAAAACATCGAAGAAATATTTCTCGGTAAATGGTCTGTAAAGATGTACTTTTACAACACCGACCTTTTCGCCTTTCGCCATTAGATAATCAATTGTTTCTTCAATAGTTTCCGTCACTGAACCCATTGCAACAATTATTTTTTCTGCATCTGGCGCTCCGTAATAATTGAATGGTTTATATGTTCTTCCTGTTATGTTGCTGATATCGTCCATATACTTCACGACAATTTCTGGTAGTCTATCATAAAAACCATTTGATGCTTCTTTAGCCTGAAAGAATATATCTGGATTCTGAGCTGTACCTCTGGTGACTGGATGCTCCGGATTCAATGATCTGTCTCTGAAAGCCTTTATTGCGTCGTGGTTTACAAGCTTTGCAAATTGATCATACTCGATAACTTCTATCTTTTGAATTTCGTGAGAAGTTCTAAAGCCATCAAAGAAATGAACAAAAGGAACCCTGGATTCTATTGCTGTTAAATGCGCAACTGCCGCCAGATCCATTACCTCTTGGACACTGCCGGATGCAAGCAATGCGAAACCCGTTTGTCTTGTTGCCATAACATCTGAATGATCTCCAAATATTGATAAAGCATGCCCTGCTACTGCACGAGCTGAAACATGGAATACTCCCGGAAGCAATTCTCCGGCAATTTTATACATGTTCGGAATCATCAGTAACAAACCCTGTGATGCTGTAAAGGTTGTTGTAAGCGCACCAGCAGCTAAAGAGCCATGCACGGCACCTGAAGCACCTGCCTCTGACTGCAATTCTGTTACTCTCACTTCTTGTCCAAAAATGTTCTTTTTGCCATGAGCTGACCAATCATCTACCTCTTCCGCCATTGTTGATGATGGTGTGATAGGATAAATGGCTGCTACATCAGTGAATGCATAAGCAACATATGCTGCTGCCGTATTTCCATCCATACTTTTCATAATTTTTGACATTAAACATAACCCCCTTGGTTAAATTGTATACAATATGCAGACTGTTATATCTAAGTATAATATGTGAGTCTTATATCGTCAATAGAAAACACAATCATTTTCAATATTCGTTAAAAATATAATGATTAAAGACTCTACTATGGCTATTTTTCAAGATGCTATATAATTTTCTGCATTATGTTCGGTTTGATAAAAAAACTAACTACAGTTGTACTACAAAAAAACAATTTCTATGAATTAAATCTTATATCCTGATAAATCGTCAGTCACTCTCCTATTGAACTCCTCTTCCATCGAGTAACCTAGAAGTTTCTGTCTCAAATTCATTGAGGCGACCTCGACAATAGTGGCTATATTTCTTCCAGGTCTGACAGGTATATTGACTCTATTGACTTTGATGTCAAAAATTTCTTCATACTCATCGTCAAATCCTAATCTGTCGTAGTACTTTTTATCTGACCATTCTTCCAAGTCGACTATAAGACTAAGCCTTTGCCGTATTTTCACCGACCCTACTCCGTAAAGATGCTTTACATCTATTATCCCAATCCCTCTTATCTCGAGGAGGTGTCTGGTGATAGGCTCTGAAGCACAGTATATGTCATTATCAATCTTGCTGATGACGACGGCATCGTCAGCAACTAGTCTGTGTCCTCTTTTAATCAACTCTAAGGCTGTCTCGCTTTTTCCGATACCACTTTGGCCTCTTAACAGTACACCTACACCATAAACTTCCATTACGACACCGTGGATAGTTTTTTCAGGTGCCAGCATTTCTTCTAGATAATTCATTAGATTACTGATAAGCTTGGTTGATTTATCTTGCGTTCTAAGAAGCACTCTACCGTGTTTTTTTGCACAATAGACCAATACAGGATCTATGTCTAACCCTGTCGTCACAATGACTGCTGGTAAAGGATAAGCAAATAGCTTATCTAATCTGTTAGCCTTCGTATCACCTGTCATTGTTTCAATGAAATGGGTCTCGGTTTTACCAATGATTTGAATTCTTTCATATGCGAAGGTATCAAAGAAACCCGCTAATTGCAGGCCAGGTCTTGATAACTCGCTATTATAAAGCTCTATTTCAGTATTTTCAGGTATATGGATTACTTCCAGTTTCATTTCGGTGATAATCTTATTGATTGATATTGATTTCATAGGATTAACCTCTGTTTTTTTCGAAAAACTCATATACTTTTAAAGCGGATAGTTTATTCATCGACGGTGCCTTCTGCAATTCCTCTTTTGTTGCGTTGGCAATTCCTTCCACTGATCCAAAAGTATTCAACAACGATAGTTTTCTCTTTTCTCCAATACCTATTATATCATCCAGTATTGTTTTAAGCACATTCTTTTTCCTTAAATCACGATGATAACTGATTGCAAATCGATGGGCCTCATTTTGTATGGAGCTGATTAATCTATACAGTTTCGAGTTTCGCAGCAACATTACTTCCTTCTTTTTATAAATCAATCCTCTGGTAATATGCTTATCATCTTTAACCATACCACAGACTGGAATCGTTAATCCGTAATTTTTTAAGGTTTCTTCAGCCACACTAACATGTCCTTTCCCGCCATCCACTAGAATCAAATCTGGCATTTGATTGAATGTTTTTCGTTTCCCGTCAAGACTATTTTCGATCAATCCACGACTTATTCTTCTGTCGATTATCTCTTCCATGCTCTTGTAATCATTTTGGCCGTAAACATTTCTTATTTTAAATCTTCTATAATCGCGCTTCTTAGGTCCGCCTTCTTCATACACAACCATTGATCCAACATTTTCCAAGCCCTGAATGCTGGATATATCGAATGCTTCTATCCTCAAAGGAACAGTATCTAATCCAATAAGGTTAGCTAACTCGCTGGCAGCCATAAGATTTTCCTCTTTCTGGATTTTGATTTTATTGACATCTTTATTCAGTTTTTCCTCAGCATTCTTTCTGACCATTTTCATGAGCATGCTGTTTTCGCCTTTTTTAGGGATTTTAATAAAGACTCGGTTACCTCTCAGATTGCTTAGCCAGCTGGTAATCAGTTCCATGTCCTCTAGCTCACATTCTACAAATATCTCTTTTGGAATGTAAACTGTTCCTGTGTAGTATTGTTTGATAAAGGATCCTATGATTTCAGCAGGAGAGTCTTCCAGATTCACACTCAACAAATAGTCTTCTCTACCTGTTATCTTCCCACTTCTGACAAAAAAGATCTGAGCAATAGCATCACTTTCACCGCTTGCTACTCCTATAATATCAATATCTTTAAAACTAGCTTTTGAAACCTTTTGTTTTTCACCAAGATTCCTGATTGCTTCAATCTGGTCTCTATATGTAGCGGCGTGCTCAAATAGAAGGTTATCGGAGGCTTCAACCATTCTTTTCTCAAGCTCTCTTATCAATTCTTCTTCTTTTCCATTTAATAGATCCAAGACCTTATGGATGGATTCCATGTACTGAGCGCTTGATATTTTGCCAATACAGGGTCCGTTGCATCTGTTTATATAATAATTCAAGCAAGGCCTGGAATTCTCTTTTCCGGTGATAATTTTCAGATTGCAGTCTCTTATTTTAAAAATATTTCTTATACTCTCAATAGTTTGCTTAACCGCTAATGCACTGGTATATGGACCGAAATATTTGTTACCGTCATGTTTGATTTCTCTTACTTTAAATACTCTAGGGAATTTGTCCTTAATGGTCACTTTTATGTAGGGATAAGATTTGTCATCAGTAAGCCTTGTGTTATACTTTGGTTTGTGCTTTTTGATCAGATTTGATTCCAGCATCAAGGCTTCTATTTCAGAATCGGTGATTATATATTCAAAAGAAAATATGTTTTGTATCATCTTTTGAATCTTAAAGGCATGATTTTTGGACTGAAAGTATTGTTTAATTCTTTTCTTTAGGTTCTTGGCCTTGCCAATATATATGATTTGACCCCCGTCATCCTTCATCATATATATACCCGGCAAATCAGGTGCGTTAGACAACTCGTTTTTTATATCAAACATTTTCTCTCCAATTCAGTCAGAGCCTAGCTTTGAAAAACAATCATGTTTTTACCCATATTTTTAGCATTGTTCAATTTTTCTCTAATCTTATAATAAAATTCCTCGTTGTTTTCGCCAGAATACTCTATTACAGCCCCACTGATTGTGACTTCCAAGTCCTCGGCATTCTGTATGTTCAGAAACAACTGAGTTTGAATTCTGTTAATAATAATCTTTGCTATATCCATGTCAACGTTAGTCAGGATAAGCATAAATTCATCTGCACCTGTTCTCCCCAAGTAATCTATTTTTCTGATACAATTTCTTAATACTGCAGCTGTTTCAATCAGAACTGCATTTCCAATATCTGTTCCATATTTTCTGTTGATTACTGTGAAGCCATCAATATCCAATAACGCAACTGATAGCTTTGTGTTTTGGGTTTTTGCTGAATCAATCTCTTCTTTTAATAGTTTTAAAATGAATTGATAGTTATAGGTTGATGTCATTATGTCCATATTGGCTTTCTTTCTAAGCTCAGAATTAACATAATCAATCTCGCTCTCTTTTTCCATGATTGCTCTTCTATGCTGTAATTTCTCTGTATTATCATTTAAAATCAGATAAAAGCTACCATCTTCTTGTCCTATGATATCCATCACGAGATGCTTGTTGAATATTTCAACGTATTGATTGACGTGCCTGTGTTCCTTTTCTTTAACGGCATCTCCAATCATTTTGATTAAGTCTCCCATCGAACCTATAGAGTCAGGGTATAGTTCCTTCAGCATTTTCCCTTCTAGCTCGGATCTTTTGAATCCTGATAAGGACTCCATATATCTGTTCGCATAAAATACTTTGAAATCGTCTGGTGCTTGAGATTTTTCAAATTCAAACTGCCCTTTTATAATCCCGACTGGTATAATGTCGATGATGCTTTCATCAATATTTATCATGCATTCCATCCTTTAATTTTATTCACAAAAAATAGAAAATCACTTCAGTATGGTACCACTGATTAATGTTGATTATACAATGTAGAGAAAATTTATTCAACCGGAAATCATTTTTTTTAAGTAGTTTCCAGTATAGGAATGCTCTATTTTTACTAACTCCTCTGGCGTTCCTGTGGCAATTACGCTTCCACCCTTATCGCCTCCGCCAGGACCCAAGTCAATCACATAATCGGCAGTTTTTATGACATCAAGATTATGTTCGATCACAACGACGGTATTGCCTCCTTCGACCAATTCATTCAGAACAATTACAAGCTTATGCACATCTGCCATGTGCAACCCTGTTGTCGGTTCATCCAGTATATAAAGTGTTTTCCCCGTGCTTCTTTTGCTTAACTCAGATGACAGTTTTATTCGCTGAGCTTCTCCACCTGATAATTGGGTGGATGGCTGACCCAGTTTGATATAGCCTAACCCTACCTCAAACATTGTCTTAAGCTTATTGTATATGCTTGGAATATTTTCAAAAAAATCTAATGATTCTTCAATAGTCATGTCCAAAACATCGTGAATGTTTCTGTTCTTATACTTAACTTCCAGCGTTTCTCTATTATATCGCTTGCCTTTACATACCTCGCATTGAACATAGACATCCGGTAAAAAGTGCATCTCTATTCTGACGATGCCATCCCCTTTACATGCCTCACATCTTCCACCTTTGACATTAAATGAAAACCTGCCTTTTTTATAGCCCCTTGCTTTGGCTTCATTGGTCATGGCAAAAAGATCCCTTATCTGGTCAAAAACCTTTGTGTAAGTAGCAGGATTTGATCTTGGGGTTCTACCTATAGGTGATTGATCAATATTGATAATTTTGTCCAAATACTCAACACCTAAGATATCTTTATGGTTTCCGGGTGGAATTCTAGTCTTGTGAAATTTTCTATGCACACCTTTATATAGTATTTCATTAATCAATGAGCTTTTGCCAGACCCAGAAACGCCTGTAACGCAAGTTAAAATACCAATCGGTATATCGACATCGATGTTTTTCAGATTATTCTCTTTTGCTCCTAAGATACTGATTAAACTCCCATTGCCTTTTCTTCTCGACCTTGGTATTTCAATCTTTAGCTCCCCTGTCAAATATTTGCCAGTGATTGATTCTCTGCTGTTTATGATGTCTTCTACACTTCCTTGTGCAACTACTTCACCACCGTGGATGCCCGCACCGGGGCCGATATCCAATATATGATCAGCAGAATAGATTGTTTCCTCATCATGCTCGACTACAATCAAAGTATTTCCCAAATCCGTCAAATCTCTAAGAGTCTTTATCAGTCTGGCGTTATCTTTCTGATGAAGTCCTATGCTTGGCTCGTC
>JAHRFV010000301.1 GCA_019084435.1 Dethiosulfatibacter sp. | reverse complement strand
TGATCGCTGCTGTCAATGTCGTTTTACCGTGGTCTACGTGTCCTATCGTTCCTATGTTTACGTGGGGCTTGTTTCTTTCAAACTTAGCTTTTGCCATGTTTGTTCCTCCTTCAAAATATTCATTTAATTAATTTTTCTACTTTATAATATCTTCTACCATTTTAGCAGGTACTTTCTCATAGTGGTCAAACTGCATTGAATAGTTTGCTCTTCCTTGTGATAAGGATCTCAAAACTGTCGCATATCCAAACATTTCAGATAACGGTACAAATGCATCTACAACCTTGATTCCACTTCTGTCGACAAAGCCTTCTATCCTACCTCTTCTGGAGTTGATATCTCCCATTACGTCACCTAGATACTCATCTGGTGTTAGAACCTCAACTTTCATATATGGTTCAAGTAATCTTGGTGATGATTTTTTTGCTGCGTCTTTAAATGCCATTGATCCAGCTATTTTAAATGCCATCTCGCTTGAATCCACATCATGATACGTTCCATCATATAATGTCACTTTAAAATCAAGTGTCGGATATCCAGCTAAAACACCATTTTCTGATGCTTCTCTGATTCCGTGTTCAACTGCTGGTATGTATTCTCTAGGAATTGCACCACCAGTAATTGCATTTACGAATGTTATTCCCATTCCTGGCTCTTGAGGCTCAAGAATAATCTTAACATGTCCATATTGACCTTTACCACCTGATTGTCTTGAGTATTTACATTCAACATCTGCTGTTCCTTCAATAGTCTCTTTGTAAGAAACCTGAGGTTTACCAACATTAGCTTCTACTTTAAATTCTCTCATAAGTCTGTCAACGATAATCTCTAGATGCAATTCACCCATTCCGGCGATTATAGTCTGTCCGGTATCGGTATTTGTATACGTCTTAAATGTTGGATCCTCTTCTGCAAGCTTTTGTAGTCCGATGCCCATTTTATCCTGACCAGCTTTTGTTTTTGGCTCAATGGCCACTTCAATAACCGGTTCTGGGAACACCATAGATTCCAATATAACAATCCTGCTAGGATCACATAACGTATCTCCTGTTGTTGTATTTTTAAAGCCAACTGCAGCAGCTATATCACCAGAGTAAACTTTAGCGATTTCTTCTCTTTTGTTCGCGTGCATCTGTAGGATTCTTCCAACTCTTTCTCTTTTGTTTTTAGTGGAGTTGTTAATATAACTACCTGAGTCCAGAACACCTGAGTAAACTCTGAAAAAAGTAAGCTTGCCGACAAATGGATCTGTCATAATCTTAAATGCCAAAGCGGCAAATGGCTCGTCATCTTTAGAGTGTATCTCAATTTCTTCGCCCTTTTCATTTTTACCGACTAT
>JAHRFV010000039.1 GCA_019084435.1 Dethiosulfatibacter sp. | reverse complement strand
TTGTATCTATCCTAATGTATCTTATCAGGGGTCCTATCATAGGATTCTATGATTTTAAGGAAAGTACCAATCTAATGTTGAATAGATCGTTGATAGTCTCGGCTATATTTCTAGCACCAAAGATGCAATCATATTTGATTATTGTTGGTATTTTGAGAAGCGGCGGAGACACAAAATTCTGCATGGTAGCTGATTCGATTTTTGTATGGTTGATCGGTATCCCATTGGCCTTTATCAGCGTCTTGGTGTTCAAATGGCCTATATACCTGGTTTTAGTCGCTGTATTTACAGAAGAGGCTTTGAAGTTTGTTGTCATCTACTCGAGAGTGCTTAGCAAAAAATGGCTCAATAATTTAATATCCTGATTCCAAGATCAGGGTAGTTTGTTATGATCATGTTGACATCAGCATGAATCAAATCAGTCATAACACTCTCATTATTGATAGTATAGGTATTGACCGGCAGATTATGCCTATTTGCATTCTTTATGATTTCACTATCTATGGTTCTATAATCAGGATGATAATAGTCACATTTCAGGCTTTTTAGATATGCCCATGGCTCGTATAATCTGGCGCAAAACAATGCGCCTGTTTTTATTGCTGGACATAATCTTTTAACTTCGAGCAAAGCACTGTGGTCAAAGGAAGATATGATGACTTGCTTCTCACGATGACAGTCTTGTATCTGCTCTAGGGTTATTCTTTCAATACCGGGATAATAATAAGAGCCTGCTTTTAATTCGATGTTGAAAACAAAATCCTCTGTCACATCCAGCGACAACACATCCTTAAGAGATGGAATCCTCTCATTATAAAAATCCCTTGAAAACCAAGTACCTGCATCAAGTTTTCTGATTTGACCAAATGTATAGTCTTTCACTTCCCCAATCTTATCTGTGGTTCTATCTACCCTTTCATCATGAATGACGACAGGAACGTTGTCCCTTGTCAAATGAACATCAAACTCGATACCATGGGCTCCAACATTGATTGCTTTTAGAAATGATGACATTGTGTTTTCAGGTCGATATCCCATAGCACCTCTGTGCCCTATTATCTTGGTCATAAGCCTCCACCTTTTATTATTCTTGTTGTTGATCTAGAAGAAATTGCTGAACAATTTCTCTCATTTCCCATATAGGAGCGTCTTTTCCTGTCCATATTTTAAAGGCCTCTGCCCCTTGATTAATAAACATACCAACACCTGATAAAGTCAAACAACCGATTTTCTCCGCCTCTATCAAAATTTTAGTCCTGATGGGATTATATACAATATCCGCTACCAGAAGGTCTTTTCTTAATAGCTTAGAATCTATAGGTGTGTTATCCGCATTGGGATATAGGCCAATATTTGTCGTATTAACCAGTACATTCATTGAAGGCATATGTTGAATCAAGGCTTCTGTAGATAATTCAACAGGCGTGCAGCAATCTCGGATATGGTTGTTTATGTCATGACACAACTCTTTGGCCTTGCTGAATGTTCGATTGGCAATGACTATTTTTTTAGCTTTTCTATCCGCAAGGGTCATCGCTATAGCTCTACATGCTCCGCCTGCGCCCAGAATCATAAAGCTGCTATCCGAAACAACACATTCCGTCTCACTGTTTAAAGAAGAAACAAACCCCTCGCCATCAGTGTTATAGCCTGTCAATCTACCATTCTCGATTTTAACAGTATTAACAGATCCTATCTTTTCAGCCAGAGGATCAATAGTGTCCAAATGCTGAATAATATCGACTTTACCAGGTATCGTGATATTAAACCCAACGAAATTCATTTTTTTCATGCCTGCTAGCAATACTCTATAATCAATATTTTCAACTTCAATAGGCAGATACAAGCAGTTCAGTCCAGTCAATTCGAATGCTCTGTTGTGCATCAGCGGTGACAAGCTATGTCCCAGAGGATAACCCAATAAACCTACTAATCTTGTATTGATATCAATCATAGTTGCGCACCGTCCTTAGAAAATAATTCGATAATTCTTTTCAAATCACCAAACTCTATCTGGCCTGGGGCTGAAGACTGCCTCATTGAGGCAAATGTGATTTCAGATCCAAATGCATTTCCCCACACTCTTGATACTCTACCCAAATCCCCCATTGCCATTGTAATCATTGGTATATCGATATTTTCCCAAGCTTTTCCGGTCGCCGACAGCAGTGTCATAACGTCAACCGGTGTATTTGGCATCAAAGCAACCTTTACAATATCTGCCCCTAATGACTGTCCTTCTAGTAATTTGTCGACAATTAATTGTTCATCCGGTGTTGTTTGAAAATTGTGATATGATAGTATCAGTTTTTTGCCATACTGGTCTTTTAACTTCCTGATACTATTGATGTAGCCTTCACCATTTAGCATTTCAATATCCAGGAAATCCACCACACCAGTTTCTAACGCTTCTCTAAACATGTTGTACCTGATTTCAGGATTCAGACTGCATTCTCCTCCTTCTGACTGATGTCTACAGGTGAATATTACAGGTATATTTTGAGTTAGTTCTTTTATTTGATAAAGAACGTCTTTTATTTTCTCTACGTCTCCATTGTCTTCAAAATAGTCCACTCGCCATTCTACAAGATCAGGGTTCAAATCAACCGCATCTTTGAAATCTTCAATAATAGTTTGTTTTTCTGAGGAAATAATAGGTATGCAAATCAAAAACCTACCTGCTCCGAACTCTTTTTCTTTAATTGAAAATATTCTCTTCATTCTACTCTCCACCATTAATCAATACATTTAAAAGTGTATTCAATGTTTCATCTATGTCGTCATTATTGTTTATAATAATATCACTATTCTGCTTATATAAAAACTCTCTTTCTCTATATATTTTTTCTATCGTCCTGATGTCTTCCTTAAGTAGAGGTCGATTTGAACTGTCAATACTGTTTAATATATTGTCAATGCTTCTGTTTAGTAAAACAATCACAAAACCATTATCTTTAAGATTTCTGATGTTTTCGCCATTTAAAACAATCCCGCCCCCAGTCGACAGAACCATGTCTCCAAAGCCAACTATTTCCTTAATCGCTTCCGCCTCAAGATTTCTGAAAAATTCTTCCCCGTCTGTATCAAATATCTGATTTATAGACCTGCCTTGTTTCTCTTCTATAAACTCGTCAGTGCAATAATAGTTTAGACTCATCTTTTCAGATATCATTTTTGCCAACGTTGTTTTTCCACTTCCCATCATTCCGATTAATGCTATCTTTTTCATAAAGGTCCTTTCCTAAAAACATTTTATCCGATGACTAACAATGCTAAGACTCCCACTTCTATCCGATGACTAACAGTGCTAGACTCACACTTATAGTAGTGGGAGATAAGCACTGTAGAGTCCCTGGATAACGGTTTCTAAGGTTCAGATGGCATTTGAAACACCACCAGAACCCTAGACCCTGTTGATACCATTATAAATCAACTTGTATCTAAAAAACAATAGGTTTTACTTATTAGAAAAGAGCAGGGTTTCGCTAAACATCCTGCTCTTCTTTTCTCGACACTATTTTTTTCATTCTTCGCAAAACTTCTCTTCTTGGCAACCAAACCTGTCTGTCGCAAGTGGTACACTTTATCCGGAAATCCGTTCCCACTCTTAGGACCTCCCAATCATAGCCTCCACAGGGATGTTGCTTTTTTAATTTAATGATATCACCTATATCTATTTTCTCAGTCATTAAGAACCACCTTTATACCATTACTGTGTTTCGGCCTGCTGTAATAATATCAACTATTTCATACATGTTGGATACTTCTCCCACAGCTAATTTGTCAGATAAAGCAAAGAAATTCAAACATGTTCCACATGAAACAATCTCTGTACCCTTTGCCATTAGCTGTTCTAAATCATCTAAAGACTCAGAACCAACACATGTCAGATAGATTCCTGTATTCAAGAAAACAATTTTCGAAGGTGGATAATCCATTTGTGTCAGTGTATATATGAACCCTTTCATCAGTATCTTGCCCAACTCATCTGAACCTTTACCCAAAAAATTGCTGCCAATTATATATACCATTTCATTGGTGTTTTGTTGTTCTTTTATATCTTCAAGTTTCTCATCTGCCTTTTTATAGAAAGAGATCTCGATTTGCGTTGAATCTTCTTTTACAGCCATCTCGCAACCAAGGCTCTTAGCCAGCTTCATAAGATTTAATTTGGCAATCTCATTATCAATAATTATTGTAACATTCTCATGATCATCCAGCGCTTTTTTTGTAAGAATAACTGGTTGTGGACACGCTAAACCTCTAGCGTCAATGTTTTTCATCTTCTGTCAACCTCCTATTGGTTTAATATTCCTTTGTATGTCAGGTAATTTAATATAATATTGTTTTCGTAGAAATACTCACTCGATCTGGATTCCAGTATTGTTGATGTCAGACCGTTATCTGGTTTTGACATGGAAATAAATGGTGATGCTATTGCGAAAAAAATGCAGATAATTATAATCGCCTTAATGAGGCCTAGTCCTCCACCAAACAATCTATTAAAGGTGCTTAAAACAGGTGCCTTGAACATAGTATTCAGTATATTGGCTGCTATCATCAGCACAAAATAAACAACAAGGAAAGTGATTGCAAAACTTATGATATAAACGAAAATTGCGGCAATTCGATCTGCTAGGTTTTCTATATAATTGCTTATATTCTCATTCATAGCATCTTTGAATACATAGTCATTCAACAGTCTCTGAATATCGAAAGGTAGTTTTTCGAAGCCCTTGAAGACGCCTCCCAAATCATTGACAACCTGGCTCTCAAATAGATCAGTTAGTTTGTCTGAAACATCATCTTTTATAAATCCAAATATGCCTGTTACTCTCATAATGACATCATGGATTATGTATGAGTAATTATAAGAAATGAAAAAAGATAGTATGATTCCAATCAATTCGAAAAGGCCCATAATTAGACCTCTCTTGAAACCATAAAAAAATGATACTGCTAGTAAAACCACTATGATTATATCAACAAAATTGTATCCCATTTTTTACACCTACTTTATATTTATATTCATTGACTTAATACCGTCAGCTGTAAATATTCTGATTATATTTCCGTCTAATAATGTTGCATTGATTGTTGATTGTGAGTTGTAAAGAAGGTTAACTTTGTCCTCTTTCATATATGAAATATATTGATTACCAGTCAGTAATAAAAATCCCTCATGAAAATCCAATTTGCTATATTGGTGTTGAGAAGTCATTTTATTCAGCAACTTACCATCTTTGCTGATAATGTGAAGGTTAGTATTATTCTCCCCTTCAAGAACGTACAGTTCTCCATTAACAAATTTCATGTCTTTAAGGTTGTCATATCCACCATATTGCCACAATACAGCGCCTTGAGTGTTCAGTTTATAGATGTTTCTGTTAGTTGCCAGATAAGTTCCGTCATTTCCCGGTTCCAGAAAAATTATGAGTTCATTAACAAACTCTGTTTCCCAAATCTGATAGTAGTCTTTAATCAAATACTCACTGATAGTACTGATAATAACATTTCCGTCATAATCAAATGCACTGACCAATAAAGCGTTTGAGTTTAAAGACTTTCTCACACTCAATATTCTCTTGGAGTTCTTATTGATTACGCCCGTTGAAACATAGTTTTGATCAAATATTTCAATATAATTATTATTATAATCCAGATCTGAAGTCAACGCGTATATCGCGGAGTCTTCCAGAATATTTAAAAGATTTTTCTGAGTCAGATCAATCTCTAAATTTAAGTCGCTGTTAAGTATGTGAAGAACCCCATCCTCTGTCATTATTATAGTATCGCTATTTATAAAAACTTTTTCAATAAATGTTTCAAACTCTTTATTGCTTAATAGGATTCCTTCATAGTCATAAGCAGCCAGATTATTTTCTGTGAGTTTATAAAAAAAACCTTTTTCCAGAAATATTTTTGAGCTTTTAAGGTCAATATTCACCTCCTCTGTATCCGATAAGAAAACAGTGTCTCTGTTCAGGTATTTATCAATCACTTCCAATCCACCAGCGTAATAAACCACGAATAATAAGACAATCGACATCAAAAGAAGCAATACAAGTATTTTTTTAATCATGTATATCACCTAATTTATTATAACACATCACTTTATGACATGTATTAGATTTGAATTAATTTTTGCATTTAAAACATTATATATAATTACCAAGCCTAAGTAAATAGATTTGAACAGTTCCAAAAACGACAAAAAAGCCGGGATTTCTAAGCCCGGCTTCAGTTTACCTTAGATTAAATCGTCAAAGTCTGCCTGGTTCTCAATCACGTACTGCTTTTTCGCAGTATAATGTGTGTGAAGAAGTTTGTGAGACAGATGACTGTTTGGTTCTGTCAGATAGTCTGCATACAGCTTGACGACCTCTGGGTTTTTGTGTGATTTTCGGTTAGCCATAATCACATCTTCTGCATAAAGAGCATTTGCTCTATTTATTTTAGGATTGACATCTAATCTATCTTTTGAAGACACATGTGATTGTCCACCGCCATGTACACACCCTCCCGGACATGCCATCACTTCGATAAAGTGATAGTTTTTCTTTCCTGCTTTAATGGCTTCCAGTACTAACGCAGCATTCTTAGTACCGTGTGCTACTGCAACATTGACATCAGTCTCTACGCCACCAATAGGAAGCCTCAAGGTTGCTTCCTTTACGCCCTCAATGCCTCTGACTGCTTGATATTCAATGTTCTCAAGGTCTTCTCCTGTCAGTATGTCTGCTACAGTTCTCAACGCAGCCTCCATGACTCCGCCAGTCGCTCCGAATATAACGCCTGCTCCTGTGTATTCTCCCAGAACCTTATCAAAGTCTTCATCCGGTAATCTCTTGAAGTCAATTCTTGCCTGCTTGATCATATTTCCCAACTCTCTGGTCGTCAGTGAGAAATCAACGTCTCTTATGCCATCAACTTCCATTTCAGGTCTTGCTGCTTCAGATTTTTTTGATGTACATGGCATAATTGAAATGACTACCATCTTTTTCGGATCCAATCCCATTTTATCAGCATAATATGATTTGGCAATGGCACCGAACATCTGTTGAGGTGACTTGCATGAAGAAAGATTTTCGACAAACTCCGGATAGAATATCTCACAGTATCTAATCCAGCCAGGAGAACAGGAGGTAATCATGGGTAATTTTCCACCATTCTTAATCCTACCCAACAATTCTGTTCCTTCTTCAAGAATTGTAAGGTCTGCTGTGAAATCTGTATCAAATACATTATTAAATCCTAATCTTCTTAGGGCATCAACCATTTTACCGGTTACTCTAGTTCCAACAGGCATGCCAAATTCCTCTCCAAGTGATGCTCTAACGGCTGGCGCTGTCTGAACGATTACATATTTATCCGGATCATCAAGAGCTTCCCATACATCATCGATGTTGGTTCTTTCTCTTAAAGCCGCTACTGGACATGCTTGTATACACTGTCCACAATATACGCAAGGCGCATCTGCCATAGAATAATCAAATGCAGGAGCCACTTCGGTCTCAAATCCCCTCTTGGTGAAGTCTAAAATTCCAATGCCTTGAACATCTTTACAGACGCTGATACATCTACCACACAGGATGCATTTGCTTGAATCTCTAACAATTGAGCTAGAAACATTATCCAAAATCGCTTTTCTCTTATGTCCTTGATAAGGAATATCTCCTATACCCATTTCATCGCATAGCTTTTGTAGTTCACAGGTTCCATTTCTGAAGCATGTTAAACACTCCCTGTTATGATTAGCTAGGATTAACTCAAGATTTGTTCTTACTGCTTCTCTTACCCTTGTTGTGTTAGTTCTTACATTCATGCCATTTTCAACCTTCAGCACACAAGAAGCTGGAAGATTTCTTAATGGTCTACCATCTATATCCGCTTCAACTACACATAATCTGCAAGCTGCAATCTCATTTATATCCTTTAAATAACATAATGTCGGTATGTCAATATTTGCCTCTCTGGCTGCCATTAAAACAGTATAATCCGCTGGGACAGATACTTCCATGCCGTTAATTGTTACTTTTACATTATCCACACTGACACCCTCCTTCTACTTTTTTATTATTGCATCAAATGGACATGCTTCCATACATGCGCCACACTTAATGCATTTTTCCTGATCTATAACATGTAGTTCCTTAACTTTTCCTGTTATACATCCTACCGGACATTGTCTTACACATTTCGTACAGCCTCTGCAATTGTCCGTGATAGAATAGTTCAATAGTGCTGAACAGGTTCCTGCTGGACACTTTTTATGAAGTACATGTGCTTCATACTCCTTCCTGAAATATCTCATTGTAGATAGAACAGGGTTTGGTGCTGTTTGTCCAAGACCGCAAAGTGAGGTGCTCCTGATATTATTTGCCAGTTTTTCAAGCTTATCTAGATCAGACATGACTGCTTTTCCCTGTGTAATATCTTCCAATATTTCCAACATCCTCTTGGTTCCTTCACGGCATGGTGTACATTTGCCACAGGATTCCTCAACTGTGAACTCAAGGAAAAACCTGGCTATATCTACCATACAGTTATCTTCATCCATAACAATCATTCCACCTGAACCCATCATGGATCCAAGGTCTGTCAATGTATCGAAATCGATTTTTGTATCTATATAATCAGCTGTAATGCAACCACCAGAAGGTCCGCCAGTCTGAACAGCTTTGAATGCCTTTCCGTTAGGACAGCCGCCACCTATATCATAGATAACTTCTCTCAGAGATGTACCCATTGGTATTTCAACCAAACCTGTGTTGTTTATTTTACCACCAAGTGCAAAGACCTTGGTACCCGGTGATTTTTCAGTACCAAATGATTTAAACCATTTAGAGCCGTTTATGATGATTTGAGGTATGTTTGCCAGTGTTTCAACGTTGTTGATTATGGTCGGTTTCCCAAATAATCCACTAACTGCAGGAAATGGAGGCTTATTTCTTGACATTCCTCTTTTTCCCTCTATTGAAGCCATAAGAGCAGTTTCTTCTCCACAGACAAATGCACCAGCGCCTAGTCTTATCTCAACATCAAAATCGAATCCTGATTCAAATATATTCTTTCCAAGCAATCCCATAGTCTTTGCTTGACTAATTGCTATCTCAAGTCTTTTAACTGCTATAGGATATTCAGCCCTTACATAAACAAATCCCTTTGTTGCGCCTATGGCATAACCAGCTATAGCCATGGCTTCCAAAACAGCGTGTGGGTCACCTTCTAGAACACTTCTATCCATAAAAGCACCTGGATCTCCTTCATCAGCATTACAGATAATATACTTCTGATCCGCTTTATTAGGTGCAGCAAAACTCCATTTTGCTCCAGTTGGAAAACCTCCGCCCCCTCTGCCCCTGAGGTTAGAATCCTTCACAACTTTAATAACCTCTTCCGGTGTCATTTCGGTCAAAGCTTTCCCCAAAGCTTCATATCCATCTCTTGCAATATATTCCTCAATATTTTCAGGGTTAATGAGACCACAATTTCTCAGAGCGACCCTTTTCTGCTTACTGTAAAAGTCAATCTGATTAAGTGATTTCAATCTCTCATCTGCAATGCTTTCCTCATATAGGAATTCTCTTACGATTCTTCCTTTATATAAATGCTCCTCTACAATCCTATCAACCCGATTGATTTGCATTTTTGCATAAAAGGATCCCTCAGGGTATACAACCACTATTGGTCCCTCTTCGCATAGTCCGAAACAGCCGGTACTTATAACTTGAACTTCTTTATCAAGATTCATTTCGATGATTTTCTCTTCGAATCTCTTTTTTATCAAGTCTGATTTAGATGAAGCACATCCTGTACCTCCACAAACTAAAACATGTGATCTGTAAATAGCCATACTTGCC
>JAHRFV010000086.1 GCA_019084435.1 Dethiosulfatibacter sp. | reverse complement strand
TTCACCTTCAATTTTACCGAGTATCACCAAGTATTCACTTCTATACTTGGTGATACTCGGTAAAATTGAAGGTGAATCAGGTGTGACAAATACATCGTCTTTAGTGATACCAAAGAAATTAGCGGCTCCAAGTTCCTCAATTTTTGTATGTGTGGCGGCATCCAGATAGATACAATCAGCATAACCGGCTTCAGCAGCCTCCTGATGAGGATGCATACTTGCAGCATAGTTACCTCCTACTTTAGCGGCTCCTGTTCCCATAGGAGCGGCTCTGTCGTACTCTGTAGTCATGAAATTCACCGGGCTGAGTCCACCTTTGAAATAGGCTCCTACCGGCAGGCAGAACACACGAAAGATATACTCAGGAGCTGGTTTGACACCTACTGTATTGCCTGTTCCAATTATAAATGGTCTGATATAAAGGGTAGCACCGGATCCATATGGAGGCACATAATGTTCATTCGCCCTTACCACCTGCTCACAGGCATCAATGAATTTTTCCACGGATACTTCCGGCATAAGGATTTTCTGGCAGCTTTTTTGCATCCTTTTAGCGTTTTCATCGGGTCTAAACAATTGAATCTTGCCATCTTTTGTTCTATATGCTTTTAATCCTTCAAAGCACTGCTGTCCATAATGCAATGCAGTTGAAGCCTCGCTGATAGACAGCATATTGTCCTCTACCAGTTTTCCCTCATCCCATTGACCATCTTTCCAGACGGAAATATATCTTTTATCTGTTTTAATGTAGTTAAAAGCTAATTCTTCCCAATTTATATCTTTTTTCATTTTCCTTGTTCCTCCTAATATTCATCTTAAAGAATTATATAATATTTAGAATTTATTTTCAATAAACTTAAATTTTCTTGATTGATTCATAATTTAGAGTTTATATCGACTTTTACCCCTGAATGTATTATGATTAAATAAAACAGAGTAGGAAAGATGCGTTAAGTGTTGGGGGATGGGATGTTGCCCTTGAACGAAAGGAATACCTGCGATATCTTTCTGCTTCCGCTGTCAAAGTAGAAACCCTATTTTCTCGCGGGAGTATTGCTCAAATCAGGAGGATTTGTATGAAGAGTAATACTTTAAAAAGCAAAAGCTTTTTAACAACCCGGTCACTAGTAACTGTGAGCTTACTATTATCAATAAGTATTGTGCTTGCAAGAGTATTAGGACTTATCATTCCTATAGCCGGTCTGCCGGCTCTAAAGATAAATTTTTCCAGTGTTCCACTAATCATGGTGGGTATCTTCTACGGCCCGACCGCGGGATTTATGGCAGGTGCTATATCTGATGTTGTTGGCTATATGATCAATCCAATGGGAGGCGCCTACTTTCCTGGGTTTACGCTTAGCACAGCGCTAACAGGCATGATTCCCGGCCTCATTTATAAACTTCTTAAGTCGAATAAAAATCTGATTAAGCAGAATTTCAATTATTATAATGCTGTTTTTATCCTGTTTATTACAGGTGGACTACTGTATTCATTTTATGTTAAAGAGGTCTTGACTTTTGATAATGGTCTTTTCTATAATGGCCGTTCAATTGGTCTAACTTATATCATTCTATTCATGTCTAGCGTTATAATTTATGCGGCTTTGCCTTTTTATTTCAGCAAAGCAACTCAATTTGAAAATAGTGTTTATTCATTTGACAAGATTTACTTCACAGTTAGCACCACACAACTTATAACATCATTGATTCTAAACACTTATTTCCTCTCAATCATGTTTGGAAGAGGTTTTTTAGTGTTTCTACCAACCAGAATCATAACCAATTATTTCATGATTCCAATGTTTACCCTGCTTTTAGTTGCCTTAATCAAGGTATTGCGTCTGGAACGCTAATCTAGAAGCTCGATTGCTATTTTTTATTATTATCGTAAATTTTGTAGACGCCATCAAACTTGATATGGTTTTCAATGCAAAATTTTTCAATCTCATCTTTGCTCTCGCAATCAAATTTTCCGCAGAGTCCACAGCTTGAACTTATACTCCTTGGCACCGGTATTATTTTGAAATCTATATGTGATTCTTTCATCTTTTTTTCAAATTTCATTGCATGTGTAATATTGGGAAAAGTAATTGCACACTCTCTAATAGCCATATCTTTATCCTTTCAAGATTAGTTGCAATGATATTTTAATATATGGGAATAGAAAAAGCAATTCTTATCCGTTGTGGAAGCAACAGTTTTTTTTACGAACTTAAGGTGTTTTTTTAAATTTTATAATTTGTTATTATACGAACGATATTCTTTTCTTTGCATTCATTATTGACTATCTGCTTTTTTAATTGTAAAATATAAAAGAATTTATTATATTTAAAAATCTAATTGAGGAGAGAACAATGGAAAAGTTTTTCAAATTAAAAGAACACAACACCACAGTAAAAACAGAAATCCTTGCCGGTATCACAACATTCATGACAATGGCTTATATTTTGATTGTAAACCCATTAATGCTTATGGATGCGGGGATGCCATTCGGTGCTGTATTCACGGCCACCGCTTTATCATCTCTTATTGCTACTTTAGTCATGGCTTTATATGCCAATCTGCCTTTTGCACTAGCCCCTGGTATGGGACTAAACGCTTTCTTCACCTATGCAGTCGTCCTAGGCATGGGAAAAAGCTGGCAGTTTGCTTTAACCGCTGTATTTTTGGAAGGTATTATTTTCATTATTTTAACATTTTTGAATGTCAGAGAGGCTATCATCGATAGTATCCCGATGAATGTAAAAAAAGCTATCTCAGTCGGTATCGGTTTGTTCATTGCTTTTATAGGATTAGTCAATTCTGAGATTATTATCCACCAAGATTACTCCACCATAGTAGAATTAGGCAATATAACAGAAGGAGTACCTCTTCTGGCACTTATTGGATTGATTATCACTGGCGTATTACTCGCTAAAAATGTAAAAGGTGCATTATTGATTGGAATACTTGCAACAACAGCAATTGGATTCCCTATGGGAATCACAACCATTTCAGAAGGCTTCAAGGTGCTTTCTGCTCCTCCATCAATGGCTGAGACATTCATGAAGTTTGAATTTACCGAAATTTTCACATTTGATATGTTTGTTGTTTTATTTACATTCCTAATGGTTGATATGTTTGATACCGTTGGTACACTAATCGGCGTATCCACTAAAGCGGGAATGCTGACAGAAGATGGTAAGGTTCCTAATGCTAAGCAAGCCTTGTTAGCAGATGCCATTGGAACAACAGTCGGTGCCATGTTTGGTACAAGTACTGTAACGACATATGTCGAAAGTTCTGCTGGAGTAGCCGAAGGTGGAAGAACCGGTCTCACCTCGCTAGCGACTGCGGCAATGTTCGCAATTGCACTTTTCTTCTCAAATGTGTTTCTAATTATACCTGCAGCGGCAACAGCACCTGCTCTAATATTGGTGGGTCTGTTCATGATGTCTCCAATAAAAGAAATCGATTTGGAGGATTACACAGAATCGATTCCTGCTTTTATTACAATCATTTTCATGCCTTTGACTTACAGTATTTCTGAAGGTATTGTTTTCGGTATGCTTTCTTATATTATACTGAAGGTTTTAACTGGCAAAGGCAAAAATTTAAGCATATTCACCTACATAGTCGGTTTAATATTCTTGGCAAAAATATTGGTGGGATAAACCCCTTAATCAAATACAGCCTGTAAAAGGCTGTATCAGACTGCTGACAAAGTCAAAAATTACGAAAATGTAAGAAAGAGAATTCTCGGAAAAGAGGATTCTTTTTCAGTTTTTTGGTATAATATAAGTATCAAAAAGCGGAGGAAATCAATGCTTACAAGGAATGATAACATACA
>JAHRFV010000281.1 GCA_019084435.1 Dethiosulfatibacter sp. | reverse complement strand
GATGCGGTGCTTCAATAAACTTGAATTTAAAATTCATTCGCCAAATCACTAAGGATGCTATTATCTTCGACTCTGGTGAGTATCTAACTTATCCTTACCGTGCATATCAGAAACTCAAAGAGGAATTTTAAATTCAAGTTTATTGAAGCACCGCATCTTACAAAAGATTTGGCCGGTGATAACAGTTCGAAAAGGTCAGACGCGGTCATACGTACCTCCATTTTTTCACCTTGAATCGTATAAAGGATCTGGTAGTTATTCCTGCCCGATTCAGTAAAAATCACATTCCTCGTAAATAAACGCACGGTACCTTCTGATGTCTTGAGTGTAATCATATGACGCCGTTCTACATTCAATCGATTTAGGACCTTGTCCAAAGCCGCAAAAAAAGTGCCCTCTGTATAGGGTTTTGTCAGATATTGAGCCGCATCCACTTCAAAAGCTTCAATAGCGTGAGCTCTAGAGGTGGTCAGAAAAATAATTTCTCCCTTGTCGCCAAGTTGGCGCAACTCACGCGCAGCATCTGTTCCAAGCATGCCAGCCATGTAGACATCCAATAAATATATGTCAAATCCCCCATGCTCCTCAACATAGAATAACATCTCTAGTGGCGCAGAGAAAGAAAGGATTGATATTTCATATTGTGGGTGCTCCTGTATGTACGTTGCAAGAAAACTATATGTGCGGTCAAGTTCTTGTTTTTGGTCATCGCAAACTGCAATTCTAATCATAAATCCACCTTCATTTCGATCAACAGGGTTCTTGGTTTATTGTTCTTACACATAAAAAGCCAACTGCGACTGCAATCGACTTTAAATTATCAACAGGGTTCTTTGGGCTCAGGTGGCGTTTCAAACGCCATCTGAACCTTAGAAACCGTTATCCAAGCACTGTTAGTCATCGGACAAAAGACTATGGCGGAGAAGGAGGGATTTGAACCCTCGCGCCGGTTTTGCCGACCTGTCGCATTTCGAGTGCGGACCCTTCAGCCGCTTGGGTACTTCTCCGTGTATTTGTTTATTATAACAGTCTTTCAAAATTATTAAAACAAGTATATCATTCGTTGTATCTATACAAATAGCTTGGCCTTCCAATAGATCCGTATTCGATTTCTAGTCTGACCTCACCGATTGAAACGAGATATTCCAGATAGCGCCTGATGGTCACGGCTGAAACCTGCAAGGAATCTGCCAGCTCATTTGATGTTACCTGTTGATTCTGGCTGGATTGCATATAGGCTCTTATTCTTTCAAGGGTGTTCTTGTGAAGACCTTTTTGAAGGGTAGTAGATAATTCTTGAATCTGGCTTATAGTAATCCTGTCAATATCCTCTTGTGTTATCTCTTTTTTTGAGTTTAGAAGCAGAAATCTGCTCTTATAGTTTTCAAGTGCATTTTTCAACCTTTCATACTCAAATGGCTTTATAAGATAGTCCACCACACCCAGCTTGAATAACTCATCGATACTGTCCGTCTCTTTGGCAGCAGTTACCATTATCACATCAACCATCATCAGTTTGCTTCTGATTTCTTTCAGGAGTTCAAGCCCATTGGTTTTAGGCATATACATATCAAGCAACAGCAAGTCAATTTTATAGGATTCGAGAATTGACATGGCCTCTTCGCCATTTCTGGCGATTCCAATCACCTGATAGCCATCTATTGTGGAAACATATCTTCTGTTAAGCTCTGCCACCATGGGATCATCTTCAACTATGAGTAGGTTTATCATCTAATACCTCCTTTGGCATGATTGCATCAAACTCAGTAAACATGCCTTTTACAGATTGTACATTGATCATGCCGCCAATCGTATCCAAGTTATCTTTAATCAGCGTGAGCCCGAGTCCCCTATTTCCTTCCTTGGTGGAGTAGCCTCTATTGAATATGTTATCGAGATCGCTGTCATCAATGCCCACACCGTTGTCCCTGACATTGATTCTGATATCATTCTCCTCTTCCTTGATTCTGATATGGATGCTTTTATTATCACTGCTTTTGCTGTTTAGGGCATCCATGGCGTTTTCTAACAGATTGCCAATAATGGTCAGCATACGATTGCTCATAATCTCATCCTTCATTTTTCCAAGATAAGTATCGTCCTGCACAACCATATCAATACCTAATTCCTTGGCTCTGCTAAGCTTTCCGATCAGCAATCCTGCTACCTTGGGTTCCTTTATCCTGCCGATAATCATGTTAATGATCTGGCTCTGGATGCTATCTACATTTACGATATATTTTTTGGCTTCCTGCAACTCATTTAGTTCTATCAGACCTAAAATGACATGCAGCTTGTTCATAAACTCATGTGTGTTAGCTCTAAGACCATCAACCAGCTGTCTGACGCCTGTCAGCTCCTCTGCAAGATTGATGACATCGGTCTTATCCTTGAATGTAGCCAGTGCGCCTACCAGCTTCTCCCCATCATATATCGGTACGCGGTTGGTAATAATGACGGCTCCGTTTACAATCTGCTCCTTGTCATATTCAGGTATACCTGACTCCAAAACATGCCTCAGCCTTGAATTGGGGACAACATCATCTATCAGTTTTCCCAGGCTGTCAGTGTTCTTGATGCCTAGCATCTCTACAGCAGAGTTGTTGATAAGGGTTATTCTCTTGTTTTCATCTATTGCAATGATTCCCTCGTGTATGGTCTCAAGTATACCCTCTTTTTCCAGATACAACTTGGCTATGTCTTCAGGTTCCTGTCCTAGAAGAACCTTTTTTATGCTCCTGGCAAGAAAGAATGCGCCTGTGCTGCCGAGTACCAATCCAAACAGTGCTGCCAGCCAGACCGTTCGCATGATTTGGCTTTGTGCAAGATCAAGGGTAGTGGTTAACACCCCTACCAAAACATAGCCTAGTTGTTTGCCATCACTGTCATAGACAGGTGTAAAGGATCTAACTTGGGAACCAAGTGTACCGGTAGCATAAGAGGTATAGCTTTTTCCAAGCTCAAGCACATCATTATCATCTCCACCAACAACCCGAAAACCAAGTCTTTCCTCGACGGGATGGGCATGCCTGATGCCATCCATATCAGCCACAACGATGATATCAATATCCTTGGTGGAACCAAGCACTGACATAACAAATGGTTGAAGTTCATTGACTCCAGATGGATTTTGAAGCCTTTCAATGACAATGGGTGATCTGGAGAGAAGCTGACCGGTGTTCATGACGTTCTTCTCCACTTCCAATCTGATATTGTTAAGGTACCATCTGCTAGTAAACAGTGTAGCTGTTGCAATGGACAGGAATACGATGATGATGACCAAAATCGTGATTTTTGTTTGAAGTTTGATATGGATTTTTTGCATAGTTACCTCTTTAGTGTCTCGAATTGCTTTTCTTTATATTTTCTATGACTTGTTTAGCTTCATCTGATATTAGATAGTTGTATGTGGAATTCGGTACCATAGCCTTGATTTCAGACCAACTGTCCTCTTTAATCAGCTTTCTGACAGTGGATGCGCTAACTACTTTTGATTCAACTTCAAGCCTGTCAACCAGCACAATTTCAACGCCGTATTTTGGCAGTATATCAATCATTGCCTGGTTATACTCATCAGTAGTTTTGGAATAGGGCTCTGTTCCCAAGTATCGTTTCTTTATATTAAAAACAGGAGCGATGTATTTGCCGAAAATGCCTGCATCCAGAGATTGATAGGCCTTATCCTTCTCCTCGTCCTCCCTCAAAAAATAGGTGGGAAAGGTTCCCGATGAGATAATATACTCTCCGCCCGGCAATATCGTCACATTTTCCAGATCCTTGAGTCCTTCTCTGATCAGTTTTATTCTAACATTGAATGGAAAGAGAGACAAATCCTCTTCCACCACAAACACAATCACTTGTCGATTCTCTTCGGATGCCTTTTGTATCAGGTAACGATGACCAAGGGTAAATGGATTGCAATTGACTACCAATGCAGCCCTTTCGCCATCGTCTAAAACTGAATTTCTAAACATTCTATCTATGTAACGCCTGATGTCTCTAGATCCTGATTCCAGAAGTGTAATATTATCTGTTGTATGTATCTCTTTATACCCAAAGCCCTCAAATAGGACCTTGTTTTCCGGTCTTGTAAAAATAAAAGAGTCCTGAATTCCTTGATCAAACATAACGTTTGTTATTTCAGTCAGAAGTCTCTCAGATACGCCTATGCTCTGATATTCCTTTGCTACAGCAAAGCATTTGATAACCTTTCCCGCATATGAGCAGGTGCCGATGATCCGATTATCTATTCGGGCTATGATTGTATGCTGGACATCATCATCCAATGCAAGACCAAAGGATGCCAGAAACAGTTCAACCTTTTCTCTCATATGACTATTAACATCTATTTTGTGAACGACTATTTCATACATCTAATTAACCCTTTACCTGATACACCACATCTATAATAGTACCGTCCCTGTATTCAACAACAGAGACAATTTTGTCTAATCTCTCAATTTTCTCCGGTTTGCCAATCATTTTCTCAGCTGCTTTCTGAAGCTCTTGGATAGTCATAACCGGAACATTATGTTTCCTTAGTTTATCAATTAGGTCCTGTCTCAATGGATTGACGGCAATTCCCCTCTCTGTTACCAGGACATCCACAGTCTCACCAGGCGTGCTGACAGTAGTCACTTTATCCACTACGGCTGGAAGTCTTCCCTTGAACAACTGAGACACCACAATAGACAGCTTAGAGCCTGCTGCTGTGTCGCTATGTCCTCCGGATCCTCCCATGATAAAGCCGTTTGAGTCCGTTGTCACGTTGACATTGAAGTTGAGATCGATTTCTGTTGCTCCCAGTATGACGATGTCCAGGGCATTGACCAGAGCCCCTTTGTTGTGTGGATTGCCGTACATACTAGCCGACATGATCTGGTGATTCTTGTTTCTCTTCAGTGAATCTATGGCGCTTAAATCAAAGCATTTAACATCCATGATGCACTTGAACAAACCCTCGTCTAGCATATCCACCAGATATCCGGTGATGCCGCCTGACATAAAGCTACCTGTAATCCTTTTCTCTTTCATCATGTCCTTAAGATAAGATGCTACTGCCAGAGAAGTTCCTCCAGCGCCTGTCTGAAATGACATGCCTTCCTTCAAAAGACCTGATGCCTCTATTACTTTGATGGTGTCCTTTGCGATTTTTAGACCCACAGGATCCTTGGTAATCTGTGTTGTTCCAGATACGATTCCTCTTGGGTCTCCAATACTGTCAACCACAAGAATATAGTCCACATACTCCTGGGTAATCTCAATTGGGCAAGCAGGATAAGCAACCAAATTGTCTGTGACCGCAATGACTTTATCGGCATATAGGGCATCTGAATTGGCATAACCCAGTGACCCACATGCTGATTGACCTTCTGTTCCGTTGATATTTCCCATGGGATCACAGGTTGGAGCTCCGATAAAGTCATTGCGGTCACAGACAATTTGGTTGCTTATCCTGCTTGCCCAATTGAGATTACCCAGGAGTATGTGGACTATATTCTTGTGGTTGACAGTATTGGAGACCCAAGAGGAATCGTATCTGG
>JAHRFV010000205.1 GCA_019084435.1 Dethiosulfatibacter sp. | reverse complement strand
TCCATTGATAGATGATTCATCAATGGAGAAAGTATCCCTAAAGAAAAATCTCAAGGAGACGTGGTTTTTGGTAGTAAGATTAATGGAACTGGTACTTTCACAATGGAAGTCACAAAAGAAAATAAAGATACTGTCTTTTCTAAGATTTTGCAATTAGTCAATCAAAATCAAAATAATCAAACCAAAGCGGCAAGTATTATCCAAAAGTTTGAACCGAAATATGTGACAGTTGTTTTAATTGCAATTCCACTTTTCATTTTACTCGCACCCATGATTTTAGATTGGTCTTGGTCCCAAAGTATTTATAGAGGAATAGTTCTTTTAGTAGCAGCTTCTCCGTGTGCTCTAGCTGCTGCTACCGTATCTGTAACTTTGTCAGCCACTTCGAATCTAGCCAAAAGAGGCATGATTTCAAAAGGAAGTTCCTATTTATCTCAATTGGCCAATATTCAAGCCATTGCTTTTGATAAAACAGGAACCTTAACAAAAGGAAAACCTGAAGTGACAAATTATTATTTTGCTGATTCTATCGATGAAGAGAATATTATTGATATCGTTGTAGCTCTTGAAAAAGAATCCAACCACCCCCTCGCAGATGCCATTCTAAGAAAATTTGCACCAAAAAACAAACTAACTATTGAAGTAGAAAATCAAATTGGTAGAGGGTTGACAGGAGATTACAATGGTAAAAAATATCGAATAGGAAAGCCAACTTCTTTTGACGGAGTTTCAGATAAATATATTCGCCTAAATAGTGAGTGGGCATCAGAAGGCAAGACAGTTGTATATGTAGCAGAAGATGAAGAGGTCATTGGCCTGATTGGGTTAATGGACATTCCAAGTGAACATGCGAAAGAGACTATTGATTATTTTAAGAATCTAGGTATACACACTACCTTAATCACTGGTGACTCAGAAATGACGGGAAAGGCGGTTGCTGAACAGATAGGAATAGATGAAGTAATTGGGAATGTCATGCCTGAAGATAAATCTCGAATTATAGATGAGCAAAAAGGAAAATACGGTGTAACAGCAATGGTAGGAGATGGTGTTAACGATGCACCGGCTCTTGTGAATGCTGATGTGGGAATCGCTATGGGAGATGGCACTGATGTTGCGGTAGAGGTATCTGATTTAGTATTAATGCAGAACAACTTATCAATTCTAATCCAAGCACATAAGATTTCATCTAAAATGAATCGCGTCATTTGGCAGAATATAATTTTTTCCATGGCTGTTGTTGCCTTTTTAGTAGTCGTTAGTTTCTTGGGACTGTCGGATATTGCAATCAGTGTCATAATACATGAAGGAAGTACACTCGTTGTAATATTAAACGGACTCCGTTTGCTGCGTTCTACCTAAGCCCAACATAAGAAGATAGAGAGCCTTATTTTTTTTAGAAGGAGCCTTATTTTTCCGTTAGGCAGGATTATGATAACCGTCAAACGAAGGAGTGTTTTCCCATAAATTAATACGACACAAAAGCTTGTTATTGAAGGCAAAGATGAAAGAATGCCTACAATTATACAAGAAGCAGAAAGAATAGTTAAAAAATTGAACCTGATACAACTATGAAAAAGGGTTAAAGGAGTTGAGGTAGCATGAAAAAACGTTTATGGAGAATAATTATTGCTGCATTAGTATTTATTGTAGCACTGCTAATTAATAATATTGAATGGTTGCAGATTGCTATGTTTGTAATCAGTTATATTATTGCAGGTGGAGATATTGTAAAAAGAGCTGTTACAAATATTCTTAGAGGTAAAGTTTTTGATGAGAATTTTTTAATGAGCGTCGCCACAATTGGAGCATTTTTAATCGGTGAGTATCCAGAAGGTATTGCAGTTATGCTATTTTATCAAGTTGGAGAGCTATTCCAAAGTTACGCAGTTGATAAGTCAAGAAGGTCAATCGCAGATGCTATGGACATACGACCAGATTATGCAAATGTTAAAAGGGGCGATGAAGTTATAAAAATTGACCCTGATGAAGTACAAATTGGTGATATTATTGTAATTAAACCAGGGGAGAGAGTTCCGCTTGATGGTAAGGTAATTGAGGGAAATTCAATGGTTGATACATCAGCACTTACAGGTGAGTCTGTTCCACGTGAGGTAGAAGTGGGACATGAAATTTTAAGTGGATGCATTAATATTAATGGAGTTATTACTGCAGAAGTTACTAAAGAATATGGAGAATCTACTGTAAGTAAGATTCTTGATTTAGTTGAAAATGCAAGTAGTAAAAAGTCCCAATCAGAACAATTCATTACGAAATTTGCAAGATACTATACTCCAATTGTTGTAATTATTGCAGTTTTCCTTGCTATTATTCCGCCTCTTGTTATAGATGGGGCAACATTTAGTGACTGGATATATAGAGCATTAACGTTCTTAGTAGTTTCTTGCCCATGTGCTCTTGTAGTTTCTATTCCTTTAAGTTTCTTCGGTGGAATAGGTGGAGCATCTAGAAAGGGTATTTTAGTCAAAGGTAGTAATTATTTAGAGGCATTAGCAGAAGCTGAAATCATAGTATTTGATAAAACTGGAACACTTACAAAGGGTGTGTTTAATGTACAGGAAGTTCATCCGGAAGGAGTTTCTAAGGAAGAGTTATTAGAATTAACTGCATATGCGGAAAGTTATTCAAACCATCCAATTTCCAGTTCATTAAAACAAGCCTATGGCAAGGAAATTGACAATGGACGTATTTCAGATGTAGAAGAAGTATCAGGGCATGGTGTTATTGCAACAGTGGATGGTAAAAAGGTTGCAGCAGGTAATATTAAACTTATGAAAAAGTTGAATATACCTTGCTATGAAGGTGAAGTTATTGGAACTGTTGTACACATTGGGATTGATGAAAAGTATGCAGGTTATATCGTTATTGCAGATGAAGCGAAAGAAGATTCAGCTCGGGCAATTAAGGAACTTAAGGAAGCTAAAATTAAGCAAACTGTTATGCTAACAGGTGATACAAAAAATGTTGCATCAAAGGTTGCTAAGCAGCTTGGATTAGATAAGGTATACTCCGAGTTATTACCAGGAGATAAGGTTGAAAAGGTAGAGGAATTATTAGCACAGAAATCTGCAAAGGGTAAACTTGCCTTTGTAGGTGACGGAATCAATGATGCTCCTGTTTTAGCCCGTGCAGATATTGGTATAGCAATGGGTGGTTTAGGTTCTGATGCGGCAATTGAAGCTGCGGATATTGTAATTATGACCGACGAACCTTCAAAAATTGCCACAGCAATAAAAGTTTCTAAGAAAACATTAAGAATTGCTCATCAAAACACAGTATTTTCAATTGGAATAAAAATAATTGTTCTTATTTTGAGTGCTTTTGGAATAGCTACTATGTGGGCAGCTATATTTGCAGATGTAGGTGTAACTATTATCGCAGCATTAAATGCTTTTAGAGCACTTAATGTTAAAAATCTGTAGTATTACAAAAATATAGTTTTTTTATCGCCGATTGGGAGTAGAATTTATCTTAATCGGCGAATTTTGATAGCAGGCGGTGTGCATCTTCTTTTAATGCGAAGCAAAGACGAGCAGGATATATAATGAACAATGTTAATGAATGTTGCCGTGAGTGCAATACACAAAAAATAGATCAAATTAAAGACAATTGTCCTGTATGTAATAATGAAGGAATTTCCGTAAGTAAAGTAACGGTTGAACATCTAGTGTCAGATGATTATCATAATGCCGTTGACGGAGAGCAATATAAGATTTGCATGAATGAGTACTGTAATGTAGTCTACTATAGTGTTGATAACGAAAAGAAATTCTTAAAAGACCAGGTTAGGGTACCTATCTGGTTTAAGAAAGATGCAAATCCAAAGTACGCATGCTATTGTAGCAAAGTTACAGAGGATCAGGTTATTGATGCAGTATTAAAACATGGAGCGAAAAGTGTAAAAGAAGTGAATGCCATAACTGGTGCTATGAAAAATTCCAACTGCAAGGAAAAAAACCCTCTAGGGACTTGTTGCCATAAAATTATTCAGGAGGCAATCGATAAAGGCTTGGCATTAAATGATTGATAAGTTCCCGTAAACAAGAGCCAATATTGGATATGTTTCCATGTACGAGCGTGGATATGTTCCCGATAACAACAGGGGTTGAAACGGCAGTTTTGATAGCTATACCCTCATCTCAAAACAGATTGTTCTGCAAGAACTGTACGAGAAGAACACCTTCATGAAGTGGTGGTAAAGGCGATAAACGAAGCCTTTCGGGAAAAAGAAAACATCCTGCCTCTTTTACGAGAAAACATCGAAAGCAGTCTGACAGAGGATGTAACGGATCAAATGGCGGCGCTTGATGAGCAGATAAAGGTGATCCAGCACGAGCTTTTAGCAACAACTGATATGAAGAACCCGGGTGATGACCTTGGCATGGAGGTCAGAAGATTGCGTAATGAAAAGCAAGCCCTCCGGGCTGAAGCATCATCACATCAGGACCTGAAGTTACGAATAGATGAAATGATGACTTTCCTCGACTGTCTGCCAAGCGAGCTTAACGAATACGATGAGCAGTATACCAGGACACACATCGACAAAATCACGGTCTATGATGATCATTATATAGTCGAGTTTAAATCTGGGATTGAAATCCAAATCGACCAATAATCCTTGACATAAAATCACCCGTACCTCTTTTTCTTGAGGTGCGGGTTTTGTCTATTTCTAAACATTCTATTGTTATTTGAAACCAAATAGTTTATAGTTATCTCATTGAAGTATAGAGGCGCTCAACAGTCTTTCAAGTTCACGGAATGTATGATTTTACAAGGAGGCCAATAATGAATAAAAAAGATAACAATCTTAAAGATGGAAATATGGTCCACAGTAAGATGGATCAGAGTAAGATGGATCACAGCAATATGGATCACAGCAATATGGATCACAGCAATATGG
>JAHRFV010000315.1 GCA_019084435.1 Dethiosulfatibacter sp. | reverse complement strand
TAATACTAAATTTAACATTAGAATCAAAATAATTTGCCTTTAAAATACGCATAATTTTCCCAATAAATAAGACTGAATTATAATACACACTACTCATAAATTTAAAATATTTATGAAACTGTATGACAATCTTTTTGATGTCAAATTATTCGGATTTTACAGTGCAAGTATGTTGATTCGAAAGGTAAAGTGAGGAATTATTTATATGAAAAAGCAAGTTAGAATTATATCGACATTATTGATCTGTGTGATAGTAGTAATATCTGCACAGACGGCTACTTCTGCGGATATGCTGCAGAATAGCGATAATCAATTAACAACTGAAGACCCAGATGAGCCAGATTCGGATATGACATTGGTTCACACTATAAATGATGATCAGATGCATGAACTGATTATTAAACTGAGAATGATAGCAGTCACAAAACAAACGCATGAAATGGCTGATCAGTTGAGAGTGGAACAGGAAACCGGACAAGCGAGTTTGGTGGAATACATCGATGAACTGACAGGATTGGGAAAAGACACTGCTACCTACTTGATTAAGCAATCTGAAGAGTTGGGATTGGATCCTTTCATTATTTTGGCCATAATCAGAGTGGAAAGCAACTTTAACCCCCACACAGTAGGTGCTTTGGGAGAAAGAGGTTTAGGACAACTTATGGCTAATACTGCAGAACCAGTGGCTGCAAGACTTGGCATAGACCATGATCCGGATAGACTTTTTGAGCCGGAATACAATATCCTGCTATTCACTACACAATTCAAGTATCTATCTGATTTTTATGGCGGAGATTTTCATAAAACTTTGACGGCTTACAACAGAGGGCAGTATGGCTTGGAGAAATACATCGCATCCAGAAGTTCTCATGTCAACCCTGAGGTGAGTGATTACTCGCTTATGATTTATGACTTTGCATCCACTTACAAATATGGGTTTGATAATCAATAAAAAAGCATATATAATATAGCTGACGCGTCAGCTATATTTTTTTGTCCGATAACTTTGTTGATTAGGAGACAACTGTGGAGAGATTCAAAAAAAATCTTTATCAATTATTGATAGAACAAAGGCTTAGTAGATATGAAGAAATCGAAGGGATGCATATTAATCAGCCCTTTTATTGCTATAAAGACAGTATGCAATTTCTTATTATTATCATGAAATGTCTAACATATTGTGAAGGATCGGGAGTTGTGATTAACACCGAAAGGCTGAAAGACGAATTACGTTTGTGGGCCTATTATGTCAACGGTAAGACTAATGATGAGAAGCTACTGTATTTTGGTCTTATTCCTCTTGCTATGGCCAATCAAAAGACAGATGATCTTAACAGGACAATTAGGCAGTATTTAGATTTTTTCTCTATCAAGGTTGATAAGATGCCAGAGCTCTTGCAGTATGCTTATTTCATAAAGGCAAGCAATTCTGAACCGAGTATTGATGACATTTATGACAAGGCTAAAAAGCATTTGATTGAATTCTCTTATACTGACGTTTTCGAGGATGCGGATAAAAGCAGGAAAATTGCTTTTGAAAAAGCTAGGATTCTTCAATTCTCAAGATCAATAGAGGACTATTGGAAGTATCTCTGTGCAACCGGAGTCTGGTGCGATGCTGCAGATTCATCTACTATGTTGGATAATAACAGGGAGTGGCTTCAACTGCTCGAGTCCTTATACAACTATCTGACAGGGATGGGAAAGGGTCAGGTCAAGGCTATCAGTTATAATAAGATCGATTCTAAATTATATAATCAGAAACCTGGCAATGTAATGAAGCATGAAAATTTCGGAGATACTGTTGTTTTAGTCAATAAAAAGAACGAAGCAGGAAAAACAATCATTATCAACACAAAATATGGGTGTTATAAATTCAACAACTAAGAGGAAGAGATGAATACTATACTGGTGGCAATCAACAGCAAATTTTCTCACAGTAATTTGGCTGTAAGATATTTAAGTGATTATCTAAAAAGAAATGCACAAATCAATGCTTCGTTTCTGGAGTTGACCATCAATCAGGATGTTGATTACATGCTTGCGAAGATTCTTGAAAACAAACCAAGTGTAATCGGATTTTCCTGCTATATATGGAACATTCAACTGGTTTTGCAGATTGCTGAAACCATAAAAATTGATAATAGCGATATTAGTATTATTCTGGGTGGACCGGAGGTATCCTTTGAGTCTCTGCAGACTATGGAAAATTATCCGTTTATTGACTACATTATTAGGGGAGAGGGAGAACTGCCCTTGCACAACCTGATAGTTGCTATGGATAGACAAGAATCAGTAGAGGATATACCGGGATTGACACACAGAGTTAACAACTCAATTGTGGACAATGATGACCAGAAATCATATGTTGCCTTAGATGACCTGTCATATCCATACCTTGAAAGCGAGGATTTTTCAAATCAGTATATTTACTACGAAACCACCAGGGGTTGCCCCTTCAATTGCAGCTTTTGTTTGTCATCAAGTGAAGAGGGAGTCAGAAAGCTGTCTTTAGAGAGAATTAGGGAAGATCTTCTGAAGCTAGTAAGAACCAAAGCCAATGCGATCAAATTGGTGGACAGGACTTTTAACTTTGATAAAAACCGCGCTTTCAAGGTATGGATATGACAGGTCATATAAGGCAACATATGATTTC
>JAHRFV010000260.1 GCA_019084435.1 Dethiosulfatibacter sp. | reverse complement strand
GATCATCCATCAAAGCGCCCAATGTCGAATTAATGACATTCTCCACGCCAAATTGTTTTTCAGCTACCTGCGCCTTGCCTGCAATTGTAAATATGGTAGCTGACCACGCTAGATGGCCAGCAAAGGACGACCCGATATTTACAATTGCAGGCAAGGCGCAGGTAGCTGAAAAACAATTTGGCGTGGAGAATGTCATTAATTCGACATTGGGCGCTTTGATGGATGATCAAGGCAAACTTGTCGCATTCAAATCAGTATATGATGTGTTTAAGAATCAACCAGATGAAGAGCTGGCTGCCTACTCGGCAATCCCCGGAATGCCTAGATTTTTGGAAGCGGTAGAAAAATCTTTTTTCAAAGAATCTAGACCGAAAGCCTTTATCAGAACCATTGCTACTCCAGGCGGCACGGGAGCTGTAAAGCATGCTGTGTGGAACTACACCAATCCCGGAGATGAAATACTGACTTCAGATTGGTACTGGACCCCTTACCAGACAATAGCTGAAGAAGGCGGTAGAAATATAGCAACTTATGAACTGTTTGATTCTAAAGGAAATTATAATGTCTCCGACTTCAAAAAAAGATTTAAGGAGATTATTGACAAACAAAAAAGGCTTTTGACTATTATCAATACACCTGCACATAATCCTACAGGTTATAGTATAGCAAATGAAGAATGGGACGATATTATTGGATTCCTGAAAGAGGAGGCCAAGGATATTGAAAATAGAATAATTGTCTTAGTGGATGCTGCCTACATTGATTTTGCAGGAGTATCGGACGAAAGAAGAGAGTTCTTGAAAAAGTTCTCAGATCTACCTGAAAATATTTTTATAATAGCAGCCTTCAGCGCATCAAAAGGCTTTACAATGTACGGTCTCAGAAATGGCGCTGCAATAGGGATTTCATCATCTCAAGAAATTGTGGATGAGTTTTACTCTGCTTGCTTGCACTCGGGAAGAGCCACTTGGTCAAATGGAACCCGAGGTGCGATGCTGACTGTAGCTGATATTATTGAGGATAAGGATAAATATGAAAGATATATAGAAGAGAAAACATTTAACAATAATATGTTGAGAAGAAGAGCTAATGCTTTTGTAAAACGAGCTGATGAAATAGAATTGAAGATGGTGCCTTACAGAGATGGATTTTTCATCAGTATTCCATGCGAAAAACCATTCGAGGTTAGTAAAGCACTAATGGAAGAGAATCTGTTTGTAGTTCCTTTAGCGAAAGGACTCCGATTTGCTGTCTGTTCAGTTTCGGAAGAAAAATGTCTGAAAGCTCCTGATATTATAAAGAGAAGTATTGAGAAAACAACTGAATCTTTAAAAGCATAGCCGTAAGGCTGTGCTTTTTTAATGCTACAATTTGACAACAAAAAGCTTACATTGTTCTTGAAACATGGACAATTATATTATATGATATAGATGAAAATATATTAGTGTTAGGAGGGATGTTCTTGAACGGCAAAATGAATGCGCTTGTAAAAAAATACGCTGAACCAGGGCTTTGGTTGGATGAGGTCGACATACCCGGTTTGAAATATGGTGAAGTGCTGGTCAAAATCCATAAGACTGCTATTTGTGGCACCGATTTGCATATCTACAACTGGGACAAGTGGTCTCAGGAAACAATTCCCGTTCCAATGACAATTGGACATGAGTTTGTAGGTGAGATAGTAAAACTGGGAGAGGGAGTCATTGACCTGAAAATTGGTGATATTGTATCTGGTGAAGGACATATTGTTTGTGGCAAATGCAGGAATTGCCTTGCTGGTAGAAGGCATCTCTGTAAGGATACAAAGGGAGTCGGAGTGAATAGAACCGGCATCTTTTCAGAATATGTAGCATTACCTGCTTCTAATATTTGGGTGCCAATGGGGAACTTACCGTTGGATATCATCAGCATCTTTGACCCTTTAGGAAACGCAGTACATACAGCTCTCTCATTTGATGTTTTGGGTGAGGATGTCCTAATTACAGGCGCCGGACCCATTGGTTTGATGGCGGTAGCTATCGCCAGGCATGCAGGTGCTAGATTTGTTGTTGTGACTGACATCAATGATTACAGACTTGAATTGGCAAAAAAACTTGGCGCTGACAAGGTTGTGAATGTTACCCATGAAAATCTGATTGACGTGGTCAAGGAATTAAAGATGAAGGAAGGATTCGACGTCGGTATGGAAATGTCGGGCAATGGAAAAGCCTTCAGCGACATGATCGATTTGATGGTTCATGGTGGAAAAGTGGCTATATTAGGAATCCAAACAAAAGAAACTTGTATCGACTGGAACAAGATTGTCTTTAATGGCCTCCAACTAAAGGGAATCTACGGAAGAGAAATGTATGAGACCTGGTATAAAATGAATGCGATGTTGCAATCTGGACTTGACGTGTCACCGGTAATTACCCACCATTTTCACTATAAGGATTTCGAAAAAGCTTTTGAAGTGATGAAATCTGGGAATTCCGGAAAAGTCATATTAGAATGGTTATAGGGGGATTTTATGTACAGTAAGTATAAGAGTATTTATGAAAATCAACTAACTGAGATTAAAGAAAGTGGTCTATGGAAAAACGAAAGAATAATTACAACCCCTCAGAGTAGTAGAATTGACACAACACAAATTGAAAATGCTTTGAATCTGTGTGCAAACAATTACCTAGGGCTCTCAAACAATGAATTGGTGAGAGAAGCGGCTAAGAACAGCTACGATCAATGGGGATATGGATTATCCTCTGTCCGTTTTATTTGTGGTACACAGACTATTCACAAATCTTTGGAAGAAAAATTATCTGAGTTTCTAGGAACAGAAGATACGATACTTTACTCATCTTGCTTTGATGCCAATGGTGGGCTATTTGAAACTATTACATCGGAAGAAGATGCTATCATAAGCGACGAACTGAATCATGCTAGCATTATTGATGGTGTTCGATTGAGCAAGGCAAAAAGATACAAGTATAAGAATAATGACATGACAGACTTGGAACAACAGCTGATACTAGCTGATCAGGATGGAGTGAGATTAAAAATAATAGCAACTGACGGTGTGTTCTCTATGGATGGGATAATTGCCAACCTTAAAGGAATTTGCGATCTGGCAGATCAGTATAATGCCCTTGTAATGGTGGATGATAGCCATGCAGTTGGATTTGTTGGAAAAAAAGGACGAGGCACCCATGAATTCAATGATGTGATGGATAGAGTCGATATTATAACAGGAACACTAGGCAAAGCCTTGGGTGGAGCTAGTGGAGGATATACCAGTGGAAGAAAAGAAATTATCTCGTTGCTGAGGCAAAGATCAAGACCTTATTTGTTTTCCAATACCCTAGCACCGGCAATAGCTACAGCATCTTTGAAGGTTCTTGAGATGTTGATAGAGAGCACATCCTTAAGGGATAAGCTAGAACAAAACACGATGTATTTTAGAGAACGTATCAAAGCAATAGGATATGAGATTGTTGAAGGGACTCATCCAATCGTACCCATTATGTTGGGAGATGCTGTCTTGTCTCAAAAAATGGCAGAAAAACTGCTTGAAAAAGGTGTCTATGTAATAGGCTTCTATTTTCCTGTTGTTCCAAAAGGAAAGGCAAGAATCAGAACTCAGATTTCAGCAGCCCACAGCATATATGATCTGGATTTTGCCATAAATGCTTTTAAAGAAGTCAAAGAAGAGTTAAATATCTAAGCTTCCAACTCAAATCATGCCTCGTTTAGACGAGGTATTTTTTTATTTTGGAAAGTATTGACTATTATATCTAAATATTGTAATATATAGATATAATAATTTGACAATAAATTAACAAAAGGTGGTTTTATGACGGAGCATGGTGTTTTAGAAAATAGCACACTTCATGAATACAGTGAAATATTCAAACAAATGGGACATCCATCCAGGTTATGTATTCTAGTGAATCTGATGGTGCAAAAGGAAAGTAATGTATCAAACATGCAGAACTGCTTGTGCGAGCCACAATCAACAGTCTCACAACATTTGGCTAAGCTTAAATCTGCAGGGCTTATAATGGGAGAAAGAAAAGGTACAGAAATAATCTATAGGGTTTCAAATAGTCAGGTTAGAAGTATTATCAAAGACTTGTTAAATCAATTAGGAAAAGGAGAATGCTTAATATGAGAGTAATTATTGTTGGTGGCGTAGCTGGTGGGGCAAGTGCCGCTGCCAGATTTAGAAGAAATGATGAAAATGCCGAAATTATAATGTTTGAAAGAGGTGGATATATTTCTTTCGCAAATTGTGGATTGCCTTATTATATTGGTGATGTAATTGCGGAAAGAGACAGTTTGCTTGTTCAGACACCTGAAGAAATGAAAGCTAGGTTTAATATTGATGTTAGAGTCAACAGCGAGGTTTTGAGCATTGATAGAGAAAACAAAAAAGTATCTGTCAAGAACTTGGTTTCTGGTGAATTATATGAGGAATCATATGACAAACTCTTGTTATCGCCGGGATCTACACCTCTCAAACCACCTATTCCGGGAATCGACGGTCCTAATATATATACGGTATGGAACATACCTGATATCGATGCCATCAAAAATCATTTGAAAAGTGGGAATATCAAGAAAGCAGCTATCATAGGCGGTGGATTCATAGGAATTGAAATGGCAGAGAATCTGTTTGAGTTAGGGTTGGAGGTTTCAATTATTGAACTAGCGGATCAGGTAATGGCACCCCTGGATTTTGAAATGGCTCAAATTCTGCATCAACATATTAACATGAAGGGTGTCGAGTTATTTTTGAAGGACGGTGTGAAGCGCTTTGAAAACGTGAAAGGGAAGACGATTATTACACTGAATAGTTTAAATAACGTCGATGCTGATCTTGTAATACTCGCGATAGGCATAAAACCAAATGGAGAGTTGGCAAGAAATTCTGGCTTGACCGTCAATAATAGAGGGGGGATAATTGTTGACCAATATCTTAAAACCTCTGATGATAACATATACGCTGTAGGTGATGCCATAGAGGTTATCGATCTTGTGAATCAGGTATCAACGATGATCCCCCTAGCTGGTCCTGCGAATAAACAAGGTAGAATAGCAGCCGACAATATAGCGGGCAAAGAAATGGCATATAAAGGAACTCAAGGCACTTCTGTTGCCAAAGTGTTTGACATGATGGTGTCGACAACCGGCACAAATGAAAAAACACTTAAATCATTAGGTAAGAAATATGGTGATGATTATCTGACAACCTACATTCATGCGAATAATCATGCTGAATACTATCCTGACGCCTCAAAAATCAGCATGAAACTCATATTCTCTCCATCAGATGGAAAGGTGATGGGAGCACAGGCTGTCGGATTTGAAGGGGTGGAAAAGAGAATAGATGTGTTGGCTACCGCAATCAGGTTTGGCGGAACTGTTCATGATCTGACTGAGCTGGAGCTAGCTTATGCACCGCCATTTGGATCGGCTAAAGATCCTGTGAATATGTTGGGATATGTGGCTGAAAACATGTTAAAGGGATCTATTGAAACTATTCATTGGAACCAGTTAAACTCTCTAAATGACAAAGAGTATACAATTTTAGATGTTAGAGACGCAGATGAAGTGGTAACTGGATTATATCCGGGAGCAATCCATATTCCTCTTGGCAATTTGAGAAATAGACTGAATGAACTTGATAAGAGTAAATCTATTATGGTCTATTGCGCAGTCGGTTTGAGGGGCTATATTGCTGCCAGGATATTGACACAATCCGGTTTTACTGAAGTGAAAAACATAAGTGGTGGCATTGCGACAGATGATTTTGCAAACTATAAATCCAACAGCATGCTTCTTAAGAATATTTTGAGTAAAGAAAAATCAGGAGATAGCGGTGATGAAAAGATGAAAAGGATTAATAGCATAGATGTGGAAAAAATAGCGATAAATTGTTCAGGATTACAGTGTCCCGGCCCAATTATGAGGGTCTTTGAAACCATAAAAACCATGAATCATGGCGATTTATTGGAGGTTACTGCAACAGACCTTGGCTTCGCCTCAGATATATCTGAATGGTGCAAAAGAACAGGTAATACATTGGTCGATATCAAATCAGAAAATAAAGCTATAGCAGTGACAATCATGAAGGGTCTGAAGGAGGATGTTGTTGCCGAAGATTCTAGTGAAAAGACGGACAAAGCGATGGTACTTTTCAGTGGTGATCTTGACAAGGCTCTGGCAGCATTCATCATTGCCAATGGAGCAGCAGCTATGGGTAGAAATGTAACTATTTTCTTTACATTCTGGGGACTGAATGTGCTTAGAAAGCCGGAGAAAATAAGTGTCAAAAAAACTGTCTTGGAAAAAATGTTTGGATTCATGATGCCTAGAGGTTCGGGTAAATTGACTTTATCTAATATGAATATGTTAGGAATGGGCACAGGAATGATCAAATATATCATGAAGCAAAAAAACGTAGATACGTTGGAAACCTTGATCAACAATGCTCTGAATAATGGTGTGAAGCTTGTTGCTTGCGCTATGTCTATGGATTTGATGGGCATTAAACAAGAGGAACTGATTGAGGGAGCTGAACTTGGCGGGGTTGCTTCTTTCCTTGCCGCATCAGAAAGATCAGACTCTACACTGTTTATTTAAGCCTAAAAATGAATAATTTTAATAAAAATGGGTAAATCATTAATATGGATTTACTTATTTTTTTGAAATATAATTTCACAAACGATTAGAAATGTTGTAGAATAATAGAGAATATTGGTTTTGGAGGGAAATATGAACTATAAAGACATAGAAGAATTCTTATCTAATCTCAAATCAGTTATGTCTTGCAGAATAATTGACGATAGCAAAGGTAGCATCCAGGAAATTCATATACTTGCAGATTCATCTAGGAACGTCAAACAAATTTGTAGAGATGTACAATCTGTTCTTATATCCCGATATCAAATAGATGTTGATTACAAAAAAATCAGCATAGCACAAGTCAATGATAGCTTTGCTTTTAATGGCGACTATCGGTTGAAAATTAATTCTCTGCATTTAGAGAATAGACAGAATTCTGTCAGTGTTAAAGTGGTGTTGCAGTTTGATGAATCTACTTTTGAAGCCACTGAAACCGGTCTCAAAACTGAAAGAAACTTGATGCGACTAAGCTCGACGGCTACACTCAAAGCAGTTGAGAAGGCCCTGGGGTTTGATGATTGTCTTCTCTTGGAAGATATCGAAAGCAAAGTTTTTGCAAACAAGGAAATGATAAACTGCGCTGTAAATTTTATGTATGGTGGAAAAGAAATCGTGCTTTGTGGCAATAGCTTTGTGGAACACTCAAAATCAGAAGCTGCTGTCAAAGCAACACTCTGTGCAATAAACAGACGTGTGGCAAAACATAGTTCAGTTAATTAGATTTAAAAGACCGGCGTTTCAATCAATAGTTTAGCGAAGCGGATATAGCCTGCTTTTATAGCGGATGAGCAGAGCACTCCAAGGAGGCTATATCATGAGAAAAATAGTAGCTGTTTTAGTTTCAATACTTGCTTTAGTTTTAGCAAGCGGCGCTGGATACAGATGGTTATAGAATAAGCGAAATAGATTTAAGCCGGTCTTTTATATATTTGGAGGGTATTTATGTCTGGGATACCGCATAAAACAAGGAATTTCATATTTGCATTAGGTTTAATGGCATTATTGTTTCTTGTTGTCATCATGTTATCATTTAATGTAGATAACTGGAGCATGGTAGCATTGTTCAGCCTGTTCACAATAATCGCGGAGACGTTTCTGGTTCAAATTCCAGGAGTCGGCGCCATATCGGTCTCGTTTGCCATTACATTGGCAGCTATTATACTCGGAGGACCGCTATCAGCTATTATTGTAAGTGTATGTGGTATCGTATTTAGTAAGCCTTACGTTGAAGGAAGAGGTTATGTCCATATTTTTAATACGCCAGTTTATAAGACAATTTTTAATGTAGCTCAAAACATCCTTTATACTGGATTGGCAGCTTTGGTTTACCTGGTACTTCACAGTAGGTTCTTTTTTTTGGGAGAGCTCGATCCTGTATCTATAACAGGTTCAATCATGACTTTCCTTTTGGTCAACACTCTGATTATGACCTTTCTGATTATCACTTTATCTGGAGGGAAATTTTTCTATATTTGGTCAGATAATTTTAGGGGCACTATCGTCAATGTAATGGCTGTAGGATTACTGGGAGTCATAGTGGCATTAGCCTATGACAACTATGGGGCCGGTGCAGTTGTACTATTTTTCATACCATTGATGTTGTCACGTTATTCATTCAAGCTATACGTCGACATGAGAAAGAACTACTATGACACAGTCAAAGCACTTATCAATGCAATAGAGGCAAAGGATCCATACACAAGCGGACATGCGAATAGGGTTGGAGAGTATTCTGTTGCAATCGCCCAAGAAATAAATCTCAGTCCAAAACAGATTGAGATTATAAAGAACGCCGCACTCTTACATGATATCGGCAAGATAGGCATAGATGATAGGATTCTTAACAAGCAGGAAAGATTGTCCGATTTGGAGCTGGAGGTCATCAGGAATCATCCATCAATCGGTTATGATATTATCAAGGATATAGGATTTTTGAAAGACGTGATGAATATAGTTAAGCACCATCATGAGAAGTGGGATGGAAGTGGTTATCCGATGGGTTTGAAGGGGTCTGAAATACCTATTGAAACTACGATTCTAACCATATCAGATTCTTATGATGCCATGACAACTGATCGACCTTACAGAAAAGCATTGAGTTCTGAAGAGGCCATTAAAGAGCTATTAAAATACTCAGGGACTCAGTTCAATCCTGAAATAATAGATAAAGCCATTGAAACGTTGAGAAAAATCGACACACACGGCCTAGATAGTGTTCAAAACAACATTGAAGGAATAGCTTAAATGATTCATGAACTTATTATAACTATCTTTATATCCCTGCTTATTGTAGTACTTAGAAAGAGAAAAATCAGCAATTTGATTGATATAGAAATTAAAGGATTGCCGCTATTTGTGGCAAGTTTTTTGCTTCAGTTCATAAGTGGGCTAATAGTAAAGAACTATTATGCCACTACAATCGGTCAATTTATCTATACCTTCTTTCCTTACATTCACAGCTTATCTTATCAGTTGATTTTAATTGGAATAGTATTAAATATAGAAAAAAACTATATGAAGCTATTTTTGATAGGTACATTGATGAATTTCACAGTAATTTTGTTTAACGGGATGAAAATGCCCGTTAGGATACCTCCGGAGTATCCTTTTTCATGGGAAAACTACAGTTATCTAGCCTATGGTAAAGACTTAATTCATACAGCTCTGACAAAGGACACCAGATTGAAATTCTTAGCAGACATTATCATTTTAAACGACCCATATCCTTTTAACAAAACCATAAGTATTGGAGACATATTTTTATTGATTGGTTTTGGATGGTTCATACAAGAGGAAACTAAAAAATCACCCTGAGGTGATTTTTTTATATTGGTTTATTTTCCACCGGACTCGACATGATGATATGGGTCTCTGTGTTGCCATAAACTTGGACTTTGCCAACTAATACTTCTAGATCAGACATCTCTCTCAGGTTTGCTTTTAAAATCATGCTGTAGGGTCCGGTAACATGATAGCATTCAACAATTTCTTCAGCTGCTAAAGCAAATGCAATGAACTCTTTCAATTTGTCAGATTTCATAGCTACGTTTATAAATACCCTGATAGGTTTTCCTATCTTTACGGTGTTGATGATGGCTTGATATCGCTCAATGGTACCGCTATCCTCAAGTCGACGTACTCTTTCGGCCGTTGCCGGGGGACTTAAAGCAACAATTTTGGCTAAATCCTTCATAGATATTCTGCCATTAACCTGCATGATTTCTATTATTTTTAAATCTGTGTGGTCCATATTTCACCTCGTTTTAATAAGTTAACTATTCAATATAATATAAATAGTAAGTAAAAAAGTCATTAAATCCTTATGTTATGCATTTACAAAAAAACAAGTAAATGATACGATTAAATCAAATTCTCAACAAATTATAACATAATAAATTTAAGTTAATCAATCATTATATTAATAATAATAATTCAATTGATAAAAAACGCTTAAATTATTATGAATGATTCAGGTATCTAACAATATAAAAAGGATGGAAAAAATGAAACCACTCAAAATCACTGAAACATCATTAAGGGATGGACACCAATCTCTCATTGCAACTAGAATGACCACTGAAGAAATGATACCGATTCTGGAAAAAATGGATCAAGTGGGTTATCATGCCATTGAAGTCTGGGGAGGAGCAACGTTTGATTCATGTCTTAGATTTTTGAATGAAGACCCATGGGAAAGATTAAGAACAATCAGAAAATATGTTAAAAACACAAAGCTACAGATGCTGCTAAGGGGTCAAAACCTTGTGGGATATAGACATTATGCAGATGATACAGTTCAGGAATTTGTTAAGAAAGCCATTAAAAATGGGATTGATATTGTCAGGGTATTTGATGCTCTCAACGATCCTAGAAACATGAAGAAATCCATAGACGTGATCAAATCAGAAGGTGCTCACTGTCAATGTGCCATATCCTATGCAACAAGTAGAGTCCATAATACAGAGTACTTTGTCAATCTGATTAAAGAGCTTGAGTTGATGGGAGCAGACTCCATATGCATAAAGGATATGTCTGGTATCTTAAAACCATATGATGCTTATCATTTCATAAAGGAAATCAAAAAAGTTTCTGATTTGCCCATAGAACTCCATAATCACTGTACAGGCGGAGTTGCTTCAATGACAATGCTTAAAGCGATAGAGGCAGGAGTTGATATTGTTGACACTGCCATATCACCATTTTCATCAGGAACCAGCCAGCCACCCACTGAGACCATTGTAGAAGCTTTAAGAGATACGGAGTTCGAGACAGGGCTGGATATTTTAGTTCTTGATCAAATCGCTGATCACTTCAAAGTAATAAGGGACAAATATTTAGCAGAAGGAACTTTGAGCCCCAAAGTCTTATTTGTTGAACCGAGAACACTCCTATATCAGGTACCTGGTGGTATGCTGTCGAATCTTGTATCCCAGCTTAAATCACTGAATGCTGAGGATAAATTTGAGGAGGTTTTAAGAGAGATTCCTAAAGTCAGAGAAGATTTGGGATTTCCACCTTTGGTAACCCCATTAAGTCAGATGGTTGGAACACAAGCTGTTTTTAATGTTATAACAGGTACAAGATACAAAATGGTACCAAATGAGATTAAGAGCTATGTCAAGGGATTTTACGGGAAATCACCAGGGCCTATATCAGATGATATCAAAAAACTGATCATCGGAGATGATGAAGTCATCACCGTAAGACCTGCAGACTTATTAGAGGATGAATTGGAAAAAGCAAAAGCTGAAATTCCTGAATTGTATGAATCGATGGAAGATGTGTTGTCTTATGTTCTGTTTCCGCAAATTGCAAAGGAATTCCTTGAAAACAGAAAGTTTAATAGCTATGAGATAGCTGAAGGATATATCGGTTAAGGAACAATTAAAATAAGCTGCAGAAATGCAGCTTATTTTTAAAGGAATTTTTCTTTAATGACCTTCCAATAGTTAAAGGTTCCCATTGAAATCATATTAACAAATTTTTTAGACACAAAAAAATTAGCATGTGTAACTTTCTCAAAATTCATCTGTTCACCATCAAGGCTAAACACAACCTTCTCAATATATTTGTATTCTGGTACGATGATGATGTGCAAATCAGGTGGGACTATCACACTTGAAGCCAGACTTCTATAAGCATTCGAATTCAGGGGTGCTATAGGCGTTACCTGGAGAGTGTTGAGTGCTGGATATACCAGACTTCCACCTGCTGAATAGTTGTATGCTGAGCTTCCCATAGGTGTTGATATGATGACCCCGTCGCCGCTAATGGTCTGCAGATTGTTATAATCTATAAAGACATCAATATGTATCGTCTTTGTTTGATCACCCTTGATTGCAATATCATTCTGAGCATAGACAGTATAGATAACCTCCTCTGAGCTAATCTC
>JAHRFV010000191.1 GCA_019084435.1 Dethiosulfatibacter sp. | reverse complement strand
TTTTTATTAGAATTCAATTTTCTCCAATCCTCCAAAATATGGCCTTAACACATCTGGCAATGTAACGGTACCATCTGCGTTCTGGTAGTTTTCAAGCAAAGCTGCAAAGGTTCTTCCTACTGCTAAACCTGAACCGTTTAAAGTATGAAGATATTCAGGTTTTCCACCCTCACGTCTGTATCGCAGATTGGCTCTTCTTGCCTGATAATCCTCAAAATTTGAACATGAAGATATTTCAACATATCTGCCATAGCTTGGCATCCATACCTCAAGATCATAAGTCTTGGCTGAAGCAGCTCCTGTGTCACCTGTGCAAAGCTCAATAACCCTGTAAGGCAATCCCAGCTTCTGAAGAATACTCTCTGCGAAACCGGTCAATTTTTCCAGTTCTGCATATGAGTTTTCAGGTCTTGATAACATTACCATCTCTACTTTATCAAATTGGTGGTTCCGAATCAAGCCTCTTGTGTCTCTTCCCGCAGATCCTGCTTCAGCTCTAAAGCATGGCGTATAAGCAGCCATATAATAAGGAAGATCCTTTTCCTCTAAAATTTCATCTCTATAAACGTTTGTCACCGGTACTTCTGCAGTTGGAATCAGGTAGAAGTCCTTTTGAGGCACCTTGAACATATCCTCTTCAAATTTTGGCAACTGACCTGTGCCAACCATACTATCTCTATTGACCATGAATGGCGGCATGATTTCTGTAAATCCATGCTCCTCAGTATGAACATCCAGCATAAAAGTAATCAATACCCTCTCAAGCTTGGCTCCTTTTCCTTTAAACATGGAGAATCTTGCCCCGGTAATCTTTGCAGCCCTTTCAAAATCCAGAATATCCAATGCTGTTCCGAGGTCCCAATGTGCCTTTATCTCAAAATCAAACTGTCTCGGTACGCCCCACTTTCTGATTTCAGTGTTATCATCTTCTGAAAAGCCAGTCTTAACCTGTGGATTAGGCGCATTAGGAATACCTAGTAGTTCAGTTTTTATCTCTTCTTCTACTTCATTAACCAACACATCTAGTTCTTTAATTTTAACAGATAGTTCTTTCATCTCCTCTAGTGTGTTCGTAACATTTTTTCCTGCTTTTTTGAGCAATGGCACCTCTTTTGACACTCTGTTTTGCTCCGCTTTCATTTCCTCAACATTCTGCAGGAGTTCTCTTCTCTTTTCATCGAGGAACAGTACGTGGTCTATTGATAGTTCGGGATTCCTTCTCTTTAGCAGCTCATTCATTTCTTGTGGATTTTTTCTGATTCTCTTGATATCTAACATGATAACCTCCTGTTTTTTATAAAATAAAAACTCTCATCCCTGACAAAGGGACGAGAGTACTGATAACTTCCGCGATACCACCCTAATTATTACAACTGAATGCAATCTCTCAAATGGTTAACGCCCATAACGTACAAGTTGCTACTCTTGTATACTCCGGAACGGATTCAACAGTTTGCTTTGCTTTTTTACACCTTCCAAAAGCTCTCTTTAAAAACAGGACTGTCTACTGCTTTCCTTCACAGTTTTGATTTTTAATTTAATTTATACTAATATAATCAGCTAGTTTTGTCAAGATAATCAGACTTTTTAGAGGAATTGATTGAAAAAAATTATTTATGCCAATATAATGAATTATGGAGGAAATTGATATGAAATATATAAACATCGATTATAGTGTTCCATTCTACAACTTTGCACTGGAAGAGTATCTTTTGACCGAAGCTCCTGAGGATGATTATGTGTTCTTTTATATCCACATCCCATCCATCATTGTCGGAAAGTTTCAAAATACTATTGAGGAAGTGAATAAGGATTTTGTCGACAGCGAAAACATTCTTGTTGCAAGAAGATTGTCTGGTGGTGGTGCTGTCTATCACGATAGCGGTAATCTGAATTTTTCTTTTGTCCATTCCGCGGGTAAAAATGACGTTCACAATTTTGCAAAATTTACACAACCTGTCATTGGTGCTTTGAACAATCTTGGAATCAATGCCATGCTGTCGGGAAGAAATGATATTGTGGTTGAAGACAAAAAAATATCAGGAAATGCGCAATGCTATAAAAACAACAGACTGTTGCATCACGGCACTCTGCTTTATAATGCAGACATGAATTATCTGATTAGAGCACTGAAAGTCAAGGATCTTAAAATTCAATCAAAAGGCATCAAATCTGTTCGTAGCAGGGTAACCAATCTCATTGATTATATGGATACACCTATGGATATATACGCCTTCAAAAACCATCTATTGGACTACTTGAGACAGACGGGTAATATTGAAGAAATGGTGTTGGATAACGATGTAATAAAAAGAATAGAGAAAAGAGCCTTGAGCCATTTCAGCACCTGGGACTGGAATTGGGGAAATTCCCCCAAATACGAATCTGAAAAGACAGCCAAATTTGAATGTGGGATTATCAACGTTAAGATGAATATTGAAAAGGGTTATATACAAGATTTAAAGATTTTTGGTGATTTCTTCACTTCTGAAGACCTAGATAAGCTCGAAAGATTATTGGTCGGTGTTAAGCTAAAAAAAGAGGATCTGGAATTAAAGCTATCCTCAACCAATATTGGAGCGTATTTCAATAAATTATCAAATGATGAGTTCATAGAATTTCTAATAAGCCAGTAATCAACAGGGTTCTTGGTTTCAGGTGGAGTTTGTGGGAGTCTTAGCACTGTTAGTCATCGGAAAACAAATGCTGAATTGGTATTTTACCAATTCAGCATTATTATTTTTCTCATCTTTTGGTTATTCCTGTAATGTATCAAGTCTCTCAAGGACTATTCTCAACTGCTCAATCAATTGACCATATGTAGTCCATTCACCATCTTTCAATGCATCCTGAGATCTATTGAACAAACTATTGGCTTCTGCAATTAACTCAATGATCGTTTTATCATCGATATCACCCGTTTCGCCACCATCAGGATCCTCAATGACATCACCGAATATTCTGTTAAGAGCACCTGCTAATGTTCTTTCCATGACAATGGTATCTTCATATGCAACTATTACCCTTTGCATTTCGGGTAAAGCATTTTCCCCACTGGATTGAAGATAGATAGGTTCAACATAGAGTAGAGATTGTTCTATTGGTATGACCAGCAGATTGCCTCTCAATACATTTGAGCCCTCTTGTGACCAGAGTGT
>JAHRFV010000173.1 GCA_019084435.1 Dethiosulfatibacter sp. | reverse complement strand
TTTTGGAGATGAGACTTTAGAAATAATGCAGTATCAACCTCAGAGAATTTCTGAAGGTAGATCATAATCTCTTTCAGTTCGATCTGCTCTCTATAGCTCTCGATAATAATATCGGCCTTCTTTTCTCCAATCCCTTCTACCTCAGTAATTCTCTGAGGTTGATACTGCATTATTTCTAAAGTCTCATCTCCAAAAAGTTCAACAATTTTACTCGCTGTTGATTTTCCTATACCCTTTATCAGACCGGATGACAAATACTTCCTTATACCGTCAAGGGTATCCGGACGGATCAGTTCAAAGCTTTCTACCTCAAACTGCTTTCCGTATCTTCTGTGAAAAGTCCAATTACCTTTAATCTTGAGATTTTCTCCCTGAGTCGGGTTCGAAAATGTTCCGGTAAAAGTGATTACATCATCTTCTGTTTCAAGAATGCCGACCGTATATCCATTCTCTTCGTTATAATATATAATTTCATCGATTATGCCTGTATAATTTTCCATTGCTCCCCGTCCTTTGAGTTATATTATATGGATATTATTAAAGTGGGTAAAGAGAAACTTTTAGAGTTGTGGTATAATATTATCAATAATGTATATAAGGAGCCAAAATATGCCATTAATGAAAACGACCAAACCTTATGAAATATTATGCTTTTACACGGATTATAAAGATAAGCTTTCTCCACAATCTTTGATTGGACTTTTCCAGGATGCTGCAACCAATCAATCTTCATTTCTCGGTGTAGGACATGATTACATGGTTTCCAATAACCTTATTTGGGTTCTGTTAAAATATAATATCCACATCAACAGAATGCCAGAGTTTAGAGAGAGAGTCAAAATCGTTACTTTCCCAATGTATTACGAAAGATTTTATGTGTATCGAAAGTTTGAGATGTATGATGAAAAAGAAAATCTTATTGCTTTTGCATATTCAACCTGGACAATAGTTGATATTGAATCAAAGAAGTTGTGCCGGATCACAAAAGATTTGACCAAAGCTTATGGCTTCACTACAAAAGATAGGTTCTCAGAGAAAATTAGCTTCAACAACATCCCAAAATTGACAGAGGGAGATTTTGAGAAAAGCTTTGATATAAGATATATGGATATCGACAATAACCTGCACGTCAACAACACAAAGTATCTCGCTTGGGCCATTGAGACAGTTCCCTATGAAATTATTACCAGATGCGATCTATCACATATTGATATCATATACAGAAAAGAAATCAAATATGGTCATCAGGTCAAAATCCTTACCAAAGCCTATGAATTCGAGGACAAGACAGAAATCGTCCACATGGTAAACAGCTCTGATGATCTTCTCTGTCAGATCAAAACCATATGGCAAAAAGGGAAATCATATGATCTCATAGAATAGTGATAGACATCAAATTAATATTAATTTAATGTTCATTTGATAAATTTAATGATACAATGTACTATAATAAATCTTTACAGACGTTGAACCTGTCAAAGGAGGAATATCATGGAACCTGCCAGTATTTTCTGGATTGCCCTGATTATCGTTTTTGTTATCATTGAAGCTGCTACAGCGGGTATCACAACCATTTGGTTTGCTATCGCTTCAGTTATAGCTTTAGTTGCTCAATTGCTTGGTTTTTCTCCAATCAGTCAGATCGCGATTTTTCTCGTCACTTCAGCTATTCTGATTTATTTCACTAGACCTCTGGTCATGAAATATTTAAAGGTAGGCAAAACACGTACAAATGCAGACAAGCTAGTTGGAGATGTCGGAAAAGTAATTGAAGAGATTGACAACCTAAATGCCAAAGGATTGGTAAAGATTTCAAATCAAATCTGGACAGCCCGCTCTCTGGATGAAACAATCATACCAATGGACGCCTTGGTAAGAGTCGAAAGAATCGACGGCGTTAAACTAATAGTAAATAAAATGGAGGTTGCTAAATGATAGAATATATCCCTTTTTTAATTATATTGGCTATTCTAATCGTGATTGTTGTTGCAAATATAAAAATTGTTCCGCAGGCAAATGCTTTCGTAATTGAAAGACTTGGCGCATACCACACAACCTGGGAAACTGGTTTGCATCTTAAAATGCCTTTCCTTGACAGAATATCAAGAAGAGTGTCTTTAAAGGAACAGGTTGTAGATTTTCCACCACAACCGGTAATTACAGAAGACAATGTTACCATGCAGATTGATACAGTTGTGTTTTTTCAAATTACTGACCCAAAATCCTTTACATATGGTGTTGAAAGGCCATTATCTGCAATAGAAAACCTTACAGCTACAACACTTAGAAATATTATTGGTGACCTAGAGCTGGATGAATCTCTTACCTCGAGAGAAGTCATCAACACGAGAATGAGAGTGATTTTAGATGAAGCTACTGACCCATGGGGTATTAAGGTGAACAGAGTAGAGCTCAAAAACATCATGCCACCATCTGAAATCCAAGATGCCATGGAAAAACAAATGAAAGCAGAGAGACAAAGAAGAGAGTCTATCCTTAGAGCTGAGGGTGAAAAACGTTCTGCAATCCTCGTAGCTGAAGGTAAAAAAGAATCTCTTATCCTCGAAGCAGAAGCAGATAAAGAAGCAGCTATCAGAAGGGCAGAGGGACAAGCAGAGGCGATCGTTACTATTCAAACAGCCACAGCAGAAGGTATCAGAAGAATCAATGAATCGAAACCAAGCAAGGAAGTATTGTCTTTGAAGAGTCTGGAAGCTTTTGTCGCCGCAGCTGATGGAAGAGCAACAAAAATCATCATCCCATCAGAGATTCAAGCTATTGCCGGTTTGGTATCATCACTGACAGAAATATCAAAAACTGCAAAAGAAGACTTCCCTCTTGTTGACGAAGTCAAGAATAGTTAAATAGTAGTTTAGAAAGTTAAGCCATCGGACAAAGAAACCGATGGCTTTTTTGATGTTTTAATTTTAAATTGTGTTTGTGTAATGAATACAAAATACAATTAGTGTATATTTTAATACAATTTAACCCCAAAACTATTGACACGCTTTATAAAGTCTGCTAAAATTTGGAGAAATACTGGCTTTGAACCGATTTAAAGCCTAGAGTGGAGAAGTAAGCAGATGGAAGATAAAAGAAACTCAACCGAAGAGGAATTTGAACTTGCCATGTTGTGGGCATCAGAAGACGGCGTCAATTATTTTGGTTGTGGGCAGTACGCGACATCAAAATAAGCATAAGGAGGTAATGAATGGAAAGTCACATTAAATAACAAGAATCTATTGGATATAATATCAATAGATTCTTGTTATTTTATAGCATTTCTATGATTTTATCTGTTATTTCTTTTGTTCCCAAATAGTCTTTACCGTTTGCGATATCTAAGGTTCTGTAGCCCTGATCCAAAATGCTTTCTACCGATTTTTCAATGGCTCTGGCTTCTTCTTCCATAAAAAATGTGTGTCGGAACATCATCGCTGCTGACAATATGCTTGCAATTGGATTAGCTATATTCTTACCGGCAATATCCGGTGCAGAACCATGTATTGGCTCATACATTCCAAATCGCTTGTCACCTAAGGATGCGGAGGGAAGCATACCGATAGAGCCGGTAATCATACTAGCTTCATCTGACAATATATCTCCGAACATGTTCTCTGTCAAAATGACATCAAACTGCTTAGGATTGATTACAAGCTGCATTGCGGCATTATCTACATACATATGTGATACTTGTACCTCAGGATACTTTTTGCTAATCTTGTCTACAGTTTTCCGCCATAGTCGTGAAGTGTCCAATACATTTGCTTTATCAACACTGGTGAGTTTTTTGTCTCTCTTCATTGAGATTTGAAATGCTTTTTCAGCAATTCTCGCTATTTCATATTCCCAGTACTCCATACAGTCGCATGCATAGGTTTGAGAGGTCTCTCTCTTTCCAAAATATATCCCACCTGTAAGCTCTCGTACAATCACAATATCAAGCCCGCCTTCCACGATTTCTGATTTTAAGGGGCAGGCATCTTTTAACGCTTCAAACATAACAGCAGGCCTGATATTAGCAAAAAGACCAAGCTCTTTTCTTAAGCTCAGCAGAGCCATCTCCGGTCTTTTACTGCCCTGAAGATGATCCCATTTGGGTCCACCTACTGCACCAAGAAGCACTGCATCACTATTCTTACAGACCTCCATCGTAACCTCAGGTAGATTGCTGCCAGTCTCATCAATTGCGATTCCACCCGCCAATACTTCTTTTATTTCAAATTTATGCCCAAATTTTTCACCAACAGCATACAATACCCTTACCGTCTCATTCATTATTTCAGGCCCAATACCATCGCCCTTAATCAATGCAATATTATAAGTCATAAAGCCTCCTGCTACTCGTTTTTGTTTTTACTTTGATTCCAATTCCTCTCTGACATATCCCACTAATCCGCCAGCTTTTATGATTTTTTGTATGAATTCCGGAAATGGTTGTGCTTGATACGATTCATTTTTTGTCAGATTATTAATTTCTCCAGTTTCAAAATTTACTGAAACCTCATCATTCGCCTCTATCTTTTCAGAAGCCTCCTCACATTCCATAATTGGAAGCCCAATATTGAATGAGTTCCTGTAGAAAATTCTGGCATAGCTGCTAGCTATCACACATGAAATACCTGACGCTTTTATAGCTATCGGGGCATGCTCTCTTGATGAGCCGCACCCAAAATTCTTGCCGGCTACAATTATATCCCCTTCTCTGACATTATTCACAAAGCTCCTATCAATATCTTCCATACAATACTTGGCCAATTCTTTAGGATCGGCTGTATTGAGGTATCTTGCCGGGATTATTACATCCGTATCAACATTATCACCATATTTGAATACTTTACCTTTGACTATCATCTATCTGATTCTCCTTTATTATTCTGTTCAAAAAACAGAAGGAACCGTCCCTTTTGTTTTTTGCGGATTGGAAATTTTGCCTGTTATAGCGGAAGCTGCTGCGACTGCCGGTGATGCCAGATAAATTTCTGATTCTGTATGCCCCATTCTACCGACAAAATTTCTATTTGTTGTCGACACCACTCTCTCTCCTGCTGCCAGTATGCCCATGTAACCGCCTAGGCAAGGACCGCAGGTTGGCGTGCTGACTATGGCTCCAGCCTCAACAAATATCTCAGTCAATCCTTCCCTTATGCATTGCAGATAGATTTCCTGTGTTGCCGGGATGATGATAGTTCTGACAGATTTATGCACCTTTTTGCCTTTTAAAATCTCTGCTGCCACACGCATATCATCTATCCTTCCATTTGTGCATGAGCCGATTACGACCTGATCGATATTGATATCGCCCACGTTATCGATCGTTCTGATGTTTTCAGGAAGATGAGGGAAAGCAACAGTTAATTGTAGTTTTGAAAGGTCGATTTCAATGATTTCATCGTACTCCGCATCGCTATCCGCCTCGTAGATAGTCCATTCTCTTTCCGCTCTCCCCGACATATATTCTATTGTCTTGCTATCAACAGGGAAAATTCCGTTTTTCGCCCCGGCTTCTATTACCATATTGGCTATGGTGAATCGATCATCCATCGTCAAGGCACTTACACCCTCACCAGTGAATTCAAGAGACTTGTACAATGCACCGTCTACACCTATGGTGCCTATCAGGTGTAGGATTACATCTTTTCCACTGACATAATGTGAGGGTTTACCTGTCAATCTCACCTGAATGGCTGATGGGATTTTTATCCATACTTTTCCCCTTGCCATGCCTGCAGCCATGTCCGTACTTCCGATGCCGGTGGAGAAGGCCCCTAGAGCGCCGTAAGTACATGTATGAGAATCTGCACCTATTACTGTGTCTCCTGCAACAACAATTCCTTTTTCTGGTAATAGAGCGTGTTCTATACCCATTTGTCCAACGTCATAAAAATGTTTAATTTCATGGTCATTTGAGAAAATCCTGCACTCTTTAGACTGTTCTGCAGACTTGATATCTTTGTTTGGTGTGAAATGGTCCAATACAATCGCTATTTTTTTATTGTCAAATACTCTCTTCGCACCCATTTTGTCAAATTCCCGGATAGCAACAGGGGTTGTTATATCATTTCCCAGAACCATATCCAGGTCAATCTCCACAAACTCTCCAGCTTTTACTGTCTCTTGCCCACAATGGGCAGCAAGAATTTTTTGAGTCATTGTCATCCCCATTAGACTGCCTCCTTGTTTTGTTCCTGATCGTAAATCATTTTATTCACAGCATTGATATACGCCTTGACACTAGCCTCAACAACGTCTGTTGATAAACCCCTTCCGATATACACATGTCCATTTTCTCTAAGCTTGACAGTCGCATCACCTAGTGCATCTTCACCCTCTGTTACAGAATTCAATGAATAATCTTCAAGCTTCAACCTTTTACCGACAATTTTTTCTATGGCCTTAAACGCTGCGTCTATAGGACCATCACCTGTCGCTACTTCTTCCCTTGTTTCATTTTTCATTTTAATCCTGACTGAGGCTGTAGAAGTTATGGTATTGCCGCTATTGATCACAAATCTTTCAAGAGATAACTCTTTAGGAACATCAATGTTTTGCCTTGAAACAAGGGCATCAATATCTCTATCATAGACCTCTTTTTTCTTGTCTGCTATATCCTTGAACTTCCTAAAGGCCTCATCCAGTTGTTCTTTTGTTAAATGATAGCCCATTGTAA
>JAHRFV010000270.1 GCA_019084435.1 Dethiosulfatibacter sp. | reverse complement strand
TGTCAGACCAGAGATTTGCCTTCCGGCTTCCTTCAGATTCGCAATCACTCACGACACCCTTGCCTTTGGCTATGTCTTTCCCACTACTAGGGCAGACTTGGGACTTTAACCCTTAAGATTGTGCCCATGCTGGGCACACTAAAAAAATAAATGCCAGAGATAATTCTGGCATTTATGGTTTATCCGTATATTCTAAATTATATATCAAGTTAATAGATGTCATGCTACTGCAAGACAATACTGCCATTGGTGATTTTCTCAGATAATTCTTTAATGTTTTCTTCAATCTTGTCAATAATGTTTTTAAACTCTTCATCGCTCTTACCTGATGGGTCGTCCAATCCCCAGTCTTCTTCATACTGGCTAGGCAGAAATGGACAAATGACATTGCATCCCATCTTTACAACTATGTCAACCTCTGGAATAGCCGGCAGAAGCTTTGGATGCTGGGTTTCCTCCATATTTATGGAATAAATTTCCTTTATCAATCTGACCGCGTCCTGATTGATCTGAGTTCTCTCTTCAGTACCTGCTGAATAGCTTTCAAATACATCACCTGCAAAATGCTTGCCTAATGCTTCTGCCATTTGGCTTCTGCATGAATTGTGCACACATATAAATGCTACTTTAGGTTTCCTACTCATAGTTAATCCTCCTATTTATATCATCAAACTGATTTTGGGTCCGGTTTGAACCAATGGGTTGTATTGTTTGCTATCTTGACTAATGTCAGCATTACCGGCACTTCAACCAAAACACCTACAATAGTTGCGAGGGCTACTGGTGAAGTGGCACCAAACAAAGCGATAGCAACAGCGACAGCAAGCTCAAAGAAATTGGATGCCCCTATCATCCCTGCGGGAGCTGCAACATCGTGTGGCAATTTCCAGGCTTTTGCCCAAAAGTATGCAATGAAAAAAATTAAAAATGTCTGTATCGTCAACGGTATAGCAATTAAAAATATATGCAATGGATTTTCTAGTATTACTCTTCCCTGGAATGAGAAAATGATAATCAGGGTCAGAAGCAATCCTGCCACTGTAACATTGCTGAATTTCTTTATGAATGTATTGTTGAAATAATCGATACCATGCTTGTCTATGACGGATTTACGGGTCAATGCGCCTGCTGTAAGTGGTATCACGACAAACAGAACAACTGATAAAATCAAAGTGTCCCAAGGGACTTCCACCCCGCTAACGCCCAGTAGAAATGCGACGATAGGTGTAAATAGTACTAATATAATCAAGTCATTGGTAGCCACCTGTACCACTGTGTAGGCCGCATTCCCTTTAGTCAAATGACTCCAGACAAAAACCATTGCTGTACAAGGCGCAGCACCCAGAAGAACCGCTCCAGCCAAATACCATTGTGCCAGATCAGCCGGTATAATCGATTTGAAAACCACATAAAAGAAAAATGAGGCTATGCCAAACATGGTAAATGGTTTGATCAACCAGTTAACTATCCAAGTGATATATAATCCTCTGGGGTTTTGTCTGATGCCCCTGACACTTTGGAAATCAACCTTCATCATCATGGGATATATCATGATCCAAATCAGGATTGCTATCGGTACAGATACATTGGCATATTCGAATCTACCTAAAAACTCAGGTATTCCAGGGAGATATCTGCCTATCAGTATACCTGCCACCATACATAAGGCCACCCAGACAGTTAAATATTTTTCAAAAAAGCCTATTCCTTGAAGTTTTTCTTTTTTCAAAATTTATTCCTCCTAAAAAGTATGTATAATTACTTTGTATGATTTATATAACCAATAACTGTTTGCCTGTCATTGGTTATATTTTGACAATTATAGGGACTGTTTTTATAAATGATGCATCGGCTCAAATCATGGATATAAGTTTCTCCAGCTAAATACATTTGCTTCAGGTATGACACAAGGTACTGATGGTCTTTTAAAAACCTATCACTTACCTTATAGTGAATCCACTGAGCATCCTTCGAAGCACTTATAATTCCTGATTGTCTTAGTTTTGCCAGATGTCTGGACACATTTGACTGATTTAAGTCAAGAACTATCTCCAGTTCACATACACACAGCTCATAATGCATCAGTATATTAAGTATGCGCAATCTGTTTTCATCACTTAAAGCTTTGAATATTTCCAACAACCATATCACCTCATTATTTAATTATATGTTTATATTCGATTATACTCATATACTATCAGAAACAAGTGCAACAATCAATACTTTTTATAAATAAGTTCAAAGAATCACTCAGTTTTTTTAATGACAAGCATGAGCGATTCTTCACCACCATTGATTATCAACAGGGTTCTTGGATTCAGTTGGCGTTTCATACGCCATCTGAACCTTAGAAACCGTTATCCAGGGACTTTACAGTGCTTATCTCCCACTTATAGAAGTGGGAGTCTTAGCACTGTTAGTCATCGGACAGATATTTTTTGATATCTTCAACTGAAAGAATTCTTCCCATCACTTTGACTTGTTCGTCAACTACCAAAGCTGGTGTCTTCATGACCCCATATGCTATGATATCTTCCAGCTTTTCAACTTTCTCGATTGTTGCTTGAATCCCTAATTCTTCAACTGCTACTTTTGCATTTGCTTCTAACTTCTTACAATTAGAACAACCTGAACCTAAAACTTTAATAATCATAGTATATCCTCCATTATACATAATTAATATCTTTCCCCAACTGCCCTACAGCAACAAGTAACTAAAAGCATTGAATGTGTATCCTATAATTAGAATCCCAATTGCAACGATTCCCACAAAAACGAAAAGCAGTCTATTTTTTACTACCTTTTTCAACATGATGATAGACGGCAATGACAGCGCCGTTACAGCCATCATAAACGATAAAGCTGTTCCTATGCCAACACCTTTTAGTACCAAAGCCTCTGCTATGGGAAGCGTACCGAATATATCTGCATACATTGGTATCCCTACTAGAGTGGCAAGCAATACAGAATACCATTTATCCTGGCCTAACACCGCTGTAATGACACTTTCTGGTATCCAGTTATGGATTGCGGCACCGATACCGACGCCAATGATTATATAGAGCCATACTCTTTCAGCTATTTCCTTCACCTGGTCCACTGCAAAGGTCACTCTTTCTTTTCTCGTCAATTCTTCCTGTTCGGTTTCTACCATTTTATTATTGAAAACAAATGACTCCACGTAGTTTTCAAGTTTTGCTTTACTGATGATAGTCCCACCGATAACAGCTAGTATCAATCCAACAACCACGTAAGCGAAGGCTATTTTCCAGTTGAATATGCTAGCCAGCAGTATAACTGAAGCAAGATCAACCAGAGGAGAAGAAATTAAAAATGAAAAGGTGACACCAATGGGCAACCCAGCACTTGTGAACCCTATGAACAAAGGGATAGAGGAGCATGAGCAAAATGGTGTTATAGTTCCCAGCAAAGCACCTAGGATATTGGCAGAAAGACCAGTAAATCTCCCCAGTATCCTTCGAGTCCTTTCCGGTGGGAAAAAGCTTTGCACATATGAAATCACAAATATAAGTACGGATAATAAAATAAAGATTTTAATGACATCGTACACAAAGAAATGGATGCTACCGCCAAGTCTTTCTGTAATGTCCATTCCAAAAACATCCTCAACCAGCATTCTTACTAATTCGTAAAGCCACTCCATTTTCAACAGCTGGTTATTTAACCATGTAAATATAAACATATCATTATGCTCCTTGTTATTAGATTAGTCACAAATAATGCAACATTTATTTAATATTTCTTCCTTGAAAGCAAG
>JAHRFV010000156.1 GCA_019084435.1 Dethiosulfatibacter sp. | reverse complement strand
TATTGTAACTTACTATTGAAGTGCATAGAAATCTGAAAAAACAACATCCCCAGCGATTGATAATTCAAGACTTAATGTGATAAAATATTACTGAAGTGTATGATGAAATCGGGTTAACTTATATAGAAAAATCCATATTAGAGAGGGAGTACTGTTATGAAAAGATCAGGCATGAGAATTTTAGCGGTTTTGTTAATAATTATAATTTTTTTGAGCGGTTGTAGTCCTGCTTTAAAAGCTTCAGAACCCGATGAGCCGACAAAATCCTCTGAAGAGCCAAGCTCAAGTACTCCAATGGAAGAGATCAATCATAATATTGAGCAGGAGTTTGTCAGCAGAATTTTGGGCGGCATTTTTTATACTATTAATAGTAGTGATCCTCAAAATCTCGAGTTCTCGGAAATTCGAAAAGACTCAATCCATTTGTTTAACGACTCTATTTTTCATACTGCTACAAATGCTTTTATAGTCACACAAAGCCTTGAAGCGTATAGGAATCTATTGATGGAATCCATGGACGCCATCAGCTCAGATCCAAACAACATTATTTTTGAAATCACTAAGGGCATACTAACCTACAAGACCGCCTTAAACTCTTATGAGGTTCAATTTAAAAGACTCCTTACTACTACTAAGAAGCCTGAGAACGAAGTCAGTAAGGCAGCCATAGATTTGTATATGCTGGAAATTGTATCTCAGCTTGTCAACAATCAGGGAGATTACCTGTCCTGGCTGATAGGCAGTACCGAAATAATCCACGCTATGCTAGAGGAGACTGACCCTGATAAGGCCAACGAATTTTTAGAGTCGGCCATAAACATCTTTTCAAGAGATATCGCCGATCCTTATAAACAACTGTTGAAAGAATACCATCAAACGGCAGAAATATATACCTATATCCTCTCAGCTGATTATCACGTAGGTGAGTATTACCTTAACCAGATCGGACATCGGTTGGAGCTCCTTGATTCACAGAGAAAAGAATCATTGAAAGACATCATTGACCAATATTATGAGGTTCTAGAAGCAGATAGAAGACCGCCAGTTATTATTGATCCATCTGATGATATCAGCATGGCTGTTCAATCCCCTCAGATAAAGGCTACACTCACCACTTTAACACCAACAAATGACACCTCAGATGGTTTTGATGATTATTACACAAATGCTATTGCTATGCAGTTGTTATGGGAGGTTCAAGGAAGAATAACCGATCGTGAGTGGGATTGGTCAGTGCAGAATATTTTTTTAGAAGATTTATTGCTAAATACCAAACTAACTGAAAGAATTAGATTAATCTACGAAAACCGTAGTGAAGCCTATATCAACCCTGAAATCCAACGCAGATTTGTTCAAAGCATCCAAAGTGAAGAGGTACCGGAAGAAGAAAAGTCAGAAAATGTAAACAGAATTAAGGAGCAAGTTGCTTCCATGGAAAACGCTGCAAATCCCAGGTTGGATAGGCAGGCCATAATCGACCGTATCAGTCTTGGACAAAATGCATTGGATGAAATCTCATTTTTGGGCGATGACATTCGTTATTCGTTGATGATTGAAATGATCAACACCATTCTAACTGAAGGAAAAAGCAATGGACTGGACAACGAAAAGATTGAAAACATAAGCAGTCTCATCAACAATGATTTAATAGAAATACTACGCGATCAGAAGGGTGATTTTATACGCCAGATAACTTCGCTACAGGCTGATGTTCTAATTGACATATTTGATGATTGGAAGAAAAACACTGAGAATTTCAATGAATTCAATTTCAACAGGGATGACCTCATCCGACTAGTAGCTGCACTAGGAGTAGATGTTGCTACAGTCCCAGAAACACCACAGCCAACTCAGCAAACTCAACCTACCACACTTCCATCAGAGACTTCACAACCAACTCAGCCCACCACTTCTTCAACTGAGGAGACTACAACAAACCCATCTCAACCTGTGCTTAAAGGATACTGGGAACTGGTAAAAACCGAAGAAGTTATCCCCTCTGAATATTCAACTGGAGATGACAAGGATAGCAGAAAATACACATTTGAGTATTCGGAAGGATCCATAGGATGCAATTACACCCGAGTTGTATATGACGGCATAAAAAAAACATACCTGACTGAGCTGATCGATACCAGTGGCGGCTGGTCCATGGTGATTGACGATGATGCCTATCTGCCGGAAGAAAAAGTAAAGATTAATCTAAACGCAACTATTGACCACTTCCAAAGACTTACAGCTGCAGAATCTGGGGGAACAGGAACCAATGAAAATGGAGTCGCTGTTTGGGCGTATATAGGCAACGAAAAAACCCCATTTGGCAATGCGACATCAGGCATCCTGGAAAGCATTGATGGCGCATCTGTCTGCCGGGCAACCATTAGCGGAGGTAAGATCATTGTGCCTTCTGCAACAATGGAGGTTACCGGGACTTTTGGAGAAGGAAAAAACCAGGAGCAGAAGGTGTTGTTTGTTGTCGTCAGCAACCAGGGAAGAGTTGGGGGTATCAAATATACTTATGAGTATTTTGAATAGAATAGGATTTTGGTGTTATTAAAAAATCCCCCTGGTTCTTAAAAAGAATCAGGGGATTTTTATAAACTCTTAGTAGAAACTAGTTAGTTGGATATTTGAAGTAAATCTTAGATGCATCAAGCATTATGACATTAGGGTCAAGATTGTCGATAGTGTATGTGCTGCTTTCTTCCTTTTCAGTCTCATCTTCCCATGTGATTTTAGTATAGCTTGTCGCTTTTCCACTGATGTTATTAATTGGGTTTTCAAACTCAAGGATTACGCCTAAGGTTTCTAGATTATCAATCCCCTCGGGGTATACCACAACCCCTTTAGAGCTGTCGATTGCCCTGCTTGACGTATACAGCGCCACATTCCCTGTTGAAGTAAAGGTAATGCTTCTCGTTACAGAACCTTCTGACCAAGCTTTCTCAAACAGCGCCACAGTCTCTTGATATCCAGTGGTTACGGTGGTTATTGTCACAGTATAGCTGTAGGTCCCTGCACCATCCAACAAAAGTCCTTTTTTGTCAGTTCCTATAACTGGCAACTCCATATTGGTTTTCAAAGTAAGGTTCAGATCAAAATTGTGGACATCGTATCTGTAAGACGTGCTCCACTCGTCACCTCGGCTGTTTTTCCCGCTTTCAGTACCAGCGTCCCAGCTTCCACTGAGGCTTGTGCTGATGATATTGTCCTTTGGAATTGATATGGGCTGTTGACTCAACATATGTTCCAAAGGCAATGGATAAAGCTCTTCCGGAAAATATGACTTGTACTCATCTTCTACTAAAAAGTTTGAAACAATATCCCCAGATGATCGCTGTGTGATAAGCGTTGTCAGTCTACCAGCTTCTTCAGATATCACTAACTCAACAGCCGGCGGTGTGACCTTGAATTCAATGGATTTGACAGGCTCATCCTTTTCCATATCCGCATCAGGCGCGTAGATATCCAGCTTGTTTGGAGATCCGGCAACCATATGCCCATATAGGGTAAAGGCTGTATTGAGGGTGCCATCGTCCTTGAATTTGCCAGTCCAGTTATCTATTTCTGCCTTGTCATTTAGGGGTGAAAACCTGACCAGATGCTTGGCATAAGTCTTTTTGGTATCGGTAACGCTGAAAGCAATTGTCTTATTTAGATAGTCCGAAAGGGCCTTGTACTCAGCTCTTAGCTTTGTCTCGTTATCCATGTTGATCTTTAGGGCAATCTGTCTGAAAACCCCAGGCAATACGTCATTGTATAAAACGGACCTTCTTTCTTGGCTGATGCTGTCCTGCAGACCCTGGTTAAGCCCTGCACCGCCTCCGGTCCATGCCATCTTCTCCCTGGCTTCACTTACATAATAGTCGACTCCCGACTTGTTTGTTCCGGTCCAGAACTCATTGCAATGAGTCGTCACAATCTTATCTATTTCTGTCTTGAGGGATTCCTCTGTCATGGTCGGATCACTGAACATAGGATAGAATGTCTTGTACCAGTAATCTGATCCTTTGAAGCCGTCCTCTCCCTTAGAATAGTAGATGGAATAGGCATCCCTATAGATATCAGCACGTCCCTCAATAGCTGTGGTTCCGAATTTGTTGATGGCATAGTCCACAATGGCTATGGAGGCCATGCTGGCAGACATAACCGAACTGCTAAGCTTAGATGCAGCCTTCCCTAGTACGTATGTTAACGAGGTTTTAAGACTTGCCACTACAGCGTCGTTTATATTTCCTCGATAGATATTAGTACCGATCTGTACCACAGATAGCATCAACCCTATACTGCCAAGATGATCTCCCAAGGTGGAAAGCACATCATCACCATAAGCCAGATAGCCTGCGCTCTGTACAACGTTGCCAAGAAAATCCCCACCAAGCTGCATGGCATCCCCTGCAGCACCCGCTCCAATATCAAAGCACTGGGTAGCCGGAACTCCGCCGATGGCATACTCCTCTACAGCAGCCTGAAAGTCCTCGTCCGTTCCTTCTCCATAAAGATCCAAAAATTCGACTCTAGCATGTCTTTTACCCGCGTTGGTAACTGAGAACACACCATACTTCGAAAGATGGTCCGTGAATATGATGACAGAAGAAGAAGGTTTGTCATACATAAAGGCCACCGGCTCCCACTCCCCTGTCGACTCATTCAGATAAGCCGCTCCGGGAATTTCTCCCTCGACCAGTTTCAGTGGTATTGCCAGCTGGATAACCCCATCCACCTGGGATACATTCTCAAGCTTGAAGTCATACACCTTGAGCGAAATGATCCCCTCATCATCCAGTGCGGGCGCATTGGATACCTCTGATATAATGGCTTTGACATCTGAGGAGACAATCACCGGGTCCAGCCTGAGTTCCACTCCCTCAGAGCCTAAAACGAGATTCTCCTCATTCAGCACAGCCTCAGCCAACATTTTTTCGCTGATCACAGGAGCTGCTGCGGTTTTTCCACCACATGCCGCAAGAGGTAAGATCAAGGATACAATCAATATCATTGCAATTATTCTATTTTTCATTCCCACCCTCCATGTTTAAAGAGAATATATATGTTTTTATTATACCCAAATTTGTTGAAAATAAGCATGGGGAGTGTTCAAATGTTTAGTGAGTTTTTGAGAGTTTTTCTATTCTCTCCGGAAATCAAATTTCTCGTTGGGAACATCCAACTCAATCCCATTTATTATAACAGTATTTTCATCCATCCACTCAATTGTTGCGTCTTCCTCCCGATAATTCCAATAGATGTTTTTTGGTTTCCTGTTTGCTGTGTTAAAGTTCAATTCACCTCTTATTGCATATGCGACAGTGGCTCCTCCGTTCGTGAGATATGCTTTTACTGTATATACTCCATCAGGTGATATTTTTTCAGATATCAATTCGCCTATTGGCAGCCTTGCCAAGTCAAAGAATGACCAATATACGCCGTATGCTAGAACTGTTATAACAACAATAACTGTGATTATGAGTTTTTTCTTCAAGATTCACTTCCTTTTATGACTTCAAAATACTTTGAGATCATGACTTATTTTTGTAATAACATATACCCCCCTAACACCCAGGATAACGAATCTCATCAACATTATCCTCGTTATACTCAACTATCATATCATCTGAAATTCGAAGTATGATTTCTTTCAATTCAACACTCTCAATCCATTCAGTTTGAATTTGACTCAATCCTAAATAGGCACCGATTATGTTTCCGGTAATCGAACCGGTGCTATCACTATCACCATCATGGTTTACGGCGGCAATCACGGCTTTTTTAAAATCACTCGGATACTTTAATGCGCAATATACGGCAATTCCCAATGCCTCTTCTCCAACCCAGCCTTCTCCTATTTGAGATATAGCATCGGCATCAGACATGGTTCCTTTCGATAGTTCTAATGCTTTCCTCAAACAATCTGAGCATTCTTTATGATTATCATGTTGCATCAATTCTTCAATAGTCCAGTTGACTGCAGTTTCAATATCCTGACCTTCTATTATTGATGATATGAGATAAGCCAACGCTCCAGCAGATAGATAACCTGATGGAGCGTTGGCTTATCTCATATAATCAATAATAGAAGGTCAGGATATTGAAACAGCAGTCAACTGGAATATTTAAGAATTGAT
>JAHRFV010000239.1 GCA_019084435.1 Dethiosulfatibacter sp. | reverse complement strand
TTGGAATATTAAAACAAGAAACTATCCCACGTTTTATGAGAAGAAAGGCGAGACACTTCATTTCTATTCGAGCGGGGTGCGTATCCCTGAATTTGATGGTGGTATATTTCTTTCATTCAATACTTTTGTCCGTTATCAAGATATAACAGAGATCATCAATAAAGTAATAGATCTATTGATGGGACAAAAAGAAAAGCCGACTCCCGTAGCCGGCGCCAATATAGATATAGATGGCTGTTATGTTAACACCTGGTCGAGCTTTAAAACCGCTGAAAAATTACTTAGATTTTTCATTCCAGGAAAGATGATCGAAGTGACTGGATCAATTTCACAAGGATATCAACTAGAGGGCGAAAAAATTACGCATCTAGGTAGCAATGCGTATGAGACATCAATAGGAACTGTTAAATTTTTTGATAGGGACGGTAAAACCTTCCTGGCGACTGATTTTTCTCAGACCTACACCAGAATAAATGGTTTGGAGAACGAAGGTGTGACCCTCGGTGTCACCATATTATTCTTAGTCTTAAGCCTATTATATTCAGTAATTTCCTTTACGTATTTCTTTAGAAAAAAGACGACTTCATGTTTGAGCGGTATAACCGCAATCATTAAACTCTTGTCCACAATTGGACTAGGAACGGCCATCTATATTGGGATTCTAAACTATGCCATTTTGAACTATATCTTCTTTATCAATATGTCTTCCTGGTTTATAGTTATGGCAACTCTGACTCACTTGGTGTATTTAATAGTGGATAATATGAAAAGTGAATTAAAATTACTTAAATACACAGATATTTTATATAATATAGTCAGCATAGCTTTTTGTCTGATTCTCTTAAATCTTAACCTGCTGATTTGATCTACATCTTTCTACTGCCTGGTTTGACGGCCATTGTGCCATTTTTACATTCCGGGCAGTATTCCTGTTCATAGGCTTCAAAAAACAATTCGATAGCGCTGTACATTGGCAAATGTATATCGCTGATTTTTCTGTCTACGAGACATCCAATACCTATAACCTTGCCTCCGTAAGATTCGATGACCGCTGCTGTTTCAAGGGATGATTTCCCTGTTGTGACAACATCTTCCATGATCAAGACCCGTTCACCGTTCTTGATTTCAAATCCCCTTCTTAAAGTCATAATATTATCCACTCTTTCGGTGAAGATTGTTCTGATGTTTAGCTGTCTTCCTAGCTCATACGCAGCCCTTATACCACCCATTGCAGGACCGACAATCACATCAATCCCAAGCTCTTTAACTTTGTCAGCAACTGTAGCAACTACTTTCTGTGCGCGATCCGGATACTGCATCAACTTTTCGCATTGGACATACTTCTGACTATGCTTTCCTGATGATAGCAAAAAATGACCCTCAAGTACTGCCTCACTTTTTTTGAATAATTCCAATAATTCCATCTTAATCCTCCCTGCAAAAAACAAAAGGGACGGTTCCTTTTGTTTTTTGTTTTATTATTCATCTTATATTTTTCTTATATGATTCCCGTTATCTCTTTTATATCTCTTACACCCTGTGAATCTAGAAACGCTTCCATATCTCTTATAATATCAAGGCAGATATCCGTTTTTACAAAGTTTGCCGTTCCTACTTGAATGATTGATGCTCCAGCCATGATAAATTCTATAGCCTCCTTGCCTGAAGAAATACCTCCCATTCCGCATATTGGTATCTTAACTGCTTTTGCGGCCTGGTGTACCATCCTGAGCGCTATAGGCTTGACTGCAGGACCTGAAAGTCCAGCGTAATAATTGTTAAAAACCGGCTTTCTCGTGTATATGTCTATTGCCATGGCATTGATGGTGTTTATAAGAGACAGTGCCTCAGCTCCTGCTTCTTCACAAGCGGCTGCCATTTCAGGTATGTTTTCAGCATTTGGAGAAAGCTTTACCATCAAAGGCTTCTTGCAGATTTTTCTTACCGATTTTACAGTATCGTAAGCAATATCAGCTTTTATTCCAAAAGCCATACCGCCTGCTTTGACATTCGGGCATGATATGTTTAACTCTATAATATCAACATCCGAATCGTTCAGAAGGATTACCCCACTCAAATAGTCATCTAGGGTATTTCCACCGAGGTTGACAATCACATTTGTATTATACTGTTTCATTATATTTATTTCCCGGGAAATAAAACTCTCTACTCCTGGATTCTGGAGCCCTATACTGTTCATCAAACCCATTGGTGTCTCCCAGAGTCTTATGCCTGCGTTACCCTGCTTGCTATTTAACGTTAGTCCTTTTGAACTGATACCGCCCAGTAGTCCCACGTCGTAAATCTCATTATATTCCTCTCCAAATCCAAATGTGCCACTTGCTGCTACAACAGGATTCTTAAAGACTTTTCCCAGAAATTCCACTCTTAGATTAACCATTTTCGCTCCTTAGCAATGTTAGTCATCGGATCAAACCATCAGATCTCTGCCGTTAAACACGGGGCCTTCCTTACATACTCGTTTGTTGCCATCGATTGTGTTAACAACACAACCCAGACAAGCACCCACTCCACAAGCCATTCTCTTTTCCAGAGACGCATAGACCACTACGTTTTTTTCCTGGCATGCTCTGATGATTTTCTCCATCATGACATCAGGTCCACAGGTTATGACGATATCATAATCGCTAATATTCACGAAATCAGTCACATAACCTTGTTGCCCGGTATTACCATCCTCAGTCACAACAGTCAGTTCGTTACAATAAGGTCTAAAGCTTTCAACACAGAATGTGTGATACTTGTATCCTAAAAAGATGTCAGGTTTTTTTGATGCTATTTTTTTCGCTAGATATAGCAATGGGGCTATCCCTATGCCGCCTCCTACAATTGCTATTCTTCCATTTAATAACTCAATATTAAATCCATTGCCCAGGGGGCCGAGAACTTGAATGTCATCATTGACTTTCATCTTGCTGATTTGGTCCGTCCCATGACCTGAAACTCTATACAACAATCTGATTTTCCCATCCTGATAGTCATGTACGCTTATAGGCCTCGGTAACAGATAGTCACCATTCAAGCCCTTAATCATATAAAACTGCCCTGGTAACGGTTTGATGTCTGTTGCAACAACCATTTCAAAAATATTTTCGCATATCTGTTTGTTCTCAATGATTCTAGTGATATCGGTTTTCATCATTTGAGCGCTCCCCATATGTCATCCCTCATCTTTAAAACCGCTTTTCTGGAGGAACCCGCAAAGTCCATTGGATTAGTATGGTCGTTTTTATAAGCTGTGATGATGCCTCTTGAAGAATTGACCACTCCTCCATTGCCATTGATCAGATAAGGCACGACATCTTTTGCGCCTCCACCTTGAGCACCATAGCCCGGAATCAGGAGAAATAGATTTTTGATTTGATTTCTTAATTGGATGCCTTCTTCGTTGTTTGTGCAACCTACAACGCCGCCTATGGAGCTGAATCCACATTTGCCTATATGTTGTTGCGCCAACTGCTGCAGTTTTTCGCCTACTGTGGTATATAGGTAGTCACCGTTCTGGTCCTTGATGTACTGGAAGTCTCTAGCGCCTTGATTGGAAGTCCTAATCAAAACGAATATTCCTTTTTCCTTATTAACGATATAATCTAGAAATGGCTCCAAGCTGTCGTTTATGCCCATGTAAGCATTCAGGGTAACAAAATCTCCCTCAAAATCTCCCTCAAAGTGAGCTTTGGCATACATTTCTGCAGTCTTTTGAATGTCACCTCTCTTGATATCACAAATACTGATAGCACCCTTTTGCTTTATATAACGAAGGGTGTTGGAATACGCTTTT
>JAHRFV010000263.1 GCA_019084435.1 Dethiosulfatibacter sp. | reverse complement strand
ATCCTAAAAAGATGCTGCCAAGGAAAGATCCCATGAAATTCCCAAGTCCGCCGATTACTACTACTATAAATGCTAGAATTTGATTGTTCATACCTGCAGAAGAGACAACATTACCTACTAGCGGCATATACAGAGCCCCCCCCAATCCAGCTAAAGCAGCACCACTGGCAAATATGACAGTAAAATATTTTCTTATGTTTATTCCAAGCGCTTCGACATTTTCTGGACTCTGCAACCCGGCTCTGATTACCATTCCAATTCTAGTTTTAGTAATTATCCTGTGGATAATAATAGCTACTGTTGCGCCTACAATAATAAGGAAAACATTATAGTGCGCTATTCTTCCACCCGCAAAAGAGGAAACACCATCTAAAAATGGAGGCCTTGACATTGGAATCATATTGGGACCCCATATAACACGAACTAAATCAGTAAAGACAACCTGCAATCCTAAAGTAATCAGTATTTGTGCTGGTGCATTCCCGTAAACACGGTTAATAAACAATTTTTCAAATATAATTCCCATAATAAATACAACCGCAACTGCTATAAGAATACTGACGACAAATATAAATAACTCTTGTGTAAACGGTAGCACTTGTCCCGCCTGTAATTGAACTCCGGTTACTTCAAGTAAACCTCCTTGTGTACCTGTCTGAAAGGCATCCGGAAAAACGCTCAGTATCACTCTGGCCCTAATTGTATAATAAGAAAACATATATGCATATCCTCCCCAAAGAAACAAAGTTCCGTGGGCGAAGTTTATAACTCCCATCATACCCAGAATGATGGATAAGCCTGACGCCATCAAGAATATTAATGCTCCTTCTGCAAGACCGCTTACAATTAATGTAATTAATGTACCCATTTAATCCTCCTTCTTGTGACCCTCTAAAACGTTCGAATATTATATTCCTAGATATTTAGCTTGCAGATTTTTATCCTTAATCAAGTCTTCCATCACACCGTTTTCAACAGTCTTTCCTTCATTGATGATATAGAATCTTTCTCCAACGGCACATGCAAGCGCAAAGTTTTGCTCTACCAGAAGAACGGTTGTGTGTTTTTTGATTTCTCTGAGTGCTAAAGCAACTCTCTCAATAATGACAGGCGCCAAGCCTTTGCTCGGTTCATCTATTAATAATATTTTGTTGTTATTGACCAATGGTCTGGCAATGGATAGCATCTGTCTCTGACCACCACTTAAAGTTTTTGAGTATTTTTTATAGGCGACTTTCAGGTCAGGAAAAAGATCTAAAACATAATCCCTTCTCTCCATCGTCTCTGCATCCTCTTTCCACATTGCCAGTCGTAAATTTTCTTCTACTGTCAACAGATCAAAGGTTCCGTAGTTTTCAGGCACATAACCAATACCCAACTTCTGGATTGCATATGTTGGCATCCCTGCCAGATTTTGACCATCTAACTCTAAAACACCACTTCTAGTATGAACTAATCCCATTACTGTTCTGAGGAATGTAGTTTTGCCAGCACCATTTCTTCCAAGAATAACAACTGCCTCGCCATGTCCAACCTCGATATCTACTCCCTGTAGAATGGTATATGGTCCGATATATGAAACTAAATTTTCGGTTTTAAGAAGAGACTTCATCTAACACCCCACCTCCCAGATAAGCTTTTAAGACTTCAGGATTCTCAGATACTGTTTTCGGATCCCCGTCAGCCATTACAGACCCATTAACCAATATAACCAATCTATCCGAAAGAATTTTTACCATGTCCATCTTATGCTCTATTAAAACAACGGTTGTTCCCATTTGATGTGCGTTTCTTATTATTTCAATCATTGCTGGTACTTCTTCAATAGCCATTCCAGCCGTTGGCTCATCCAGAAGCAATACTTCTGGTTCAAGAGCTAAAACCATTCCCAACTCTAGTTTTCTTTGTTCTCCATGAGTCAGATTAGAAGCTAATGTGTTCCTTTTATCTTTCAACAAAACTCGTTCTAAAATCAGCTCTGTCTTTTCATTTACATTCTTATACTTTTTGTGGTTTGTAAATATCTTAAATCCTACTTTTTGATGGGACTGTGCAGCCAATCTGATGTTTTCATGTGCTGAAAGCGTTGGAAAAACATTGGTTAACTGAAAAGACCTTCCCATTCCCGCTTCAACCCTTTTAATTGGGGACAGATTTGTTACATCTGTCCCCTTAAAAAAGATTTTACCGGTTGTAGGGGTTAGTAGACCACTCACTAGATTAAAGAACGTAGTTTTTCCGGCGCCATTTGGTCCCAAGATGGTAGTTAATTTACCCTTTTCAATTTCCAGACTAACGCTGTTTACCGCCTTGTGTGCACCAAAGCTAATGCCTAGGTTTTCTGTTCTTAATATTATTTCTGACATTTCTACATCCTTCCCCTTTATTTTTATTTATCTAGGGTGAGTTGTTTGAATTGGATTGTATATTTCTTCTATCGGAATAACCCTTACCAATTCTGGCACGATATGATCCACGCCATCAACTTTTGTATATGTGATTTCAAATAATACTTGTTGTGCCTGATGATCTTCTGATCTAAAATATCTCATTCCTGTTGGTGAGTCAAACTCCATGCCTCTCATAGCTTGTATCAAATCTTCTGCATCAGTGCTTCCATTTGTAGTCTCAAAAGCTTTGACAGCTGCCATAGCTGCTGCCATACCACCAGATACAAATACATCTGGAGGAGTATCAAACCTTTCCATATGTTTCTCAACTAGCCATTCATTAACAGGATTCTGTGCTACGCCATGATAGTACAATGTGAATCCAGGCATACCTTCCAATTGCATCATATTTCTAAGTGCTGCTATCTCAGGTGCTCCTGTTGATACTTTTGTTGCTTCAAATAATCCCATTTCTGTCATTTGTCTCCATGGATCGTTAGCGCCTGCCCATATTACAAAACAATAGTCGGGATTTGAGTCAATAATTCTTTGAATATATGGTGTGAAGTTTGTTGAGTCAAGTGGTGCATATTCTTCTACTAGAACCTCTCCACCTGCTGCTTCCAATGCTGGTTTAAACGGATCTGTATAGGCTCTACCAAATGCACTGTCAGGTGCAAATATAGACACTTTGGATCCTGCCATAACTGCTGCCATAGCTGCTGCATCCTGAGCAGTATTTCTTCCTGTTCTAAAGATGTATCTATTTGCAACTTCACCAGTCAAAAAGTCTGCTGCTGCCGGTTCCAGTATAAATACTGTTTCATACTCTTCTGCAAGACCAAGTATTGCAAATGCATCAGATGAAGAAGTAGGACCAACAATCATATCCACTTCGTCTTCGTCAAGAAGCTTGATAGCTCTTTCTCTTGCAACTTCAGGAACTGTGGTTGTGTCTTCCCAGATAACTTCAATTGGTCTTCCCGCTACCATCATAGTTCCGTTTGTGGCATACTCTAGACCAAGTAAAAACCCTCTTTGCATTTGATTGCCATAATCCATCAAACCACCGCTAAGGGATGTCAATCCACCAATAACAATTGGTTCTTTTGGTGCTTCAGTCGGTGCTGCTGTTGTTGGCGTTGCTGTAGTAGGTGCTGCTGTTGTTGATTCCTGTGGTTGTGAGCAGGCTGCGATGTTAAGCATCATAGCAAGTACGACCAGTATTACGATAATTTTTTTGGTTTTCATTTTCTCCTCCATTTTTTTGTTCTTATTTATAACCTTTATAGGTCATAAGTCGTTTAGAATAATTGTTCTAAGATATTATTTAGCTTTTCCCCATCTGATGATATTTGCAGCCCATGCATATCCTATTCCTGCTGCAACCATACAGACGATGGTGCCATCTACAATTTTTTTCTCTTCCAATCCTAATTGCAATGATAAAATCTGATCAATCTGTCCGATATGTCCGTAATCTTCAAGATATATCGTTTTCCCATCATCCAAGCCCAAATCTTTCATGATTTGATTATGGCCTGATCTCTTCATATGAAGTATTGCCAAGTAACCAATATCTTTTCTATCCAATCCTGATTTTGAAAGTGATTCATCAATGCATTTGTACCAATTGTTCATTGATACTTTATTAAGTCTGTCTTTCATTTTTTTTGGTTCCATCAGTCTTAACATGTTAGCATCTTCTAAGTTTTCAGTATTGATTGCCTTGACTGTCCCACCAATTTCGACACCGGCCGTTCTTGACAGAGAGCCATCTGAGATTATATGGGATCCTAACAGTAAATTTCTGTCGTGATTTTTTTTGAGTATTAGGGCACCACCACCTGCCCCCAAATTATACATCATAGACATATCATTGTCCGTATAATCTACCAAATCACAGTTTCGATACCCACCAGCAATCAAAATGGTGTTGATTGACTCGTCACTCATCAGCATGTCTTTCGCTATTTTCATGGTTGAAACTGTTGTGCAGCATCTGTTGGCCAAATCAATACCCCATGCATTTTTTGCACCGATTCTATCTTGTATATAGAGAGCAGAGGTTGTTAGAGGGTATTCTTTCCACTCTTCTCCTACACAAAGAATCACGTCGATATTCAAAGGATCAGTACCAGTTTTTTTCAAAACATCCAAAGCTGCCAAAGCACCCATTTCTTGTGTTCCATCACCTTCACCAGGCAAGTTCTTTTGTTTGATGCCAAGCTTGTTAACTACTGCTTCCTCTGACCATTTTCCATTCGTTTCCTCAGATATTTCTTTGCCTGTTATTATTCTATCTGGAATATATATACCTATTCCAACAATCCCTACCGTTGTCATTTTTACCTCCTAGAGCGTCTTAACTCCAATAAATACTACTACTATTTCTTCTACTCCCATACAATACCCCCAATCAATATAATATGCTCTTTTTCCTGTTTCAGTCTCGTACTTCTTCTCGAACATGAGACATGAAACACCTTTCATATTCAATGATAATAGAAAACCTTTTCCTTGTCAATATGTTTTTTAATTCGATTGCAGAATTTCTTTATTAGTTTATTCTTAGAAATAATTAACTATAAAAAGTAAATAATTTAATTAAATAATCAGTTTTGTGTACAAAAAAACAAAAAAATATAGTAGCTCGGGGAAAAGCTACTATATTTAGGAAATTATTGGAGTTAATTGTTCAATGAAAAAATGTCTATCATATATTATGGAGGGTTTATGAGTTACCTCAATTAAGGTAACTTAATAATAGCACAAACGATTTTGATTGTCAATGCTATTTGATAATTATTTTCATTTATTTTTTATTTACATGCCAATAAAGCTTGCCGCTTTCTTCATGAGATAGTAATAAGCCTGCTTTTTCTAAGACCTTTTGTGAAGGAATATTATCAGAAAGTGTCAGAGCAGTAATTTCCCTAATCTTTATCTTATCCTGGAAAAATGCCCATTTAATTAATTCTGTCAATGCTTCAGTCATATACCCTTTGTTCCTGAAGCGTTCTTCTGTGCCGAATCCCACTTCAATCATTCCATCTTTTGTATCAAGCCCTTTAAATCCAACTTCACCAATTATTATCTTTTCGTCTTTAAGCACCAATTGCCAAAATGTGTAAAACAGATAGTTTTCTTGGTTTTTTTCCATCTTATCTATTTTTGCTTCATAAACCTGAATCATTCTTTCATCCAGTTCTTCTGAAAACAACTGAAATCCCAAATCATTTGCCAATTGTGTTTTACTCTGCAACGCTCGTTTCATCTCATCTAAAGTCAGAGGTAAGAGATACAATCTTTCTGTTTCAATATACATAAAATCAACTCCTTTGGCTTTCGAATTATTTGCCATTTAAGGCAATTTCAGTGGCTACATCTGGTACAAATCTTTGCAAATCGTAAGGCGTTCTATCAATTTCGGTCTCTATTTGCTTGTCCGGCAATTGTATTTCTCTCATTTCAACATGTTTATATTCGAACCGACTCAACAAATGGCTGATACAATTAATCCTTGCATTCCTCTTGATGTCAGATTCTACCACAAACCACGGTGATTGTTGTGTATCTGTGTGTTCAAACATTACATCTTTTGCTTTTGAGTATTCATGCCATCTGTTTCGTGCTTCAATATCCATCTCGCTGATTTTCCATCTCTTTGTCGGATCCTCGATTCTGTCTTTGAATCTTTCAATTTGAACCTCATCACTGACAGAAAACCAGTACTTAATCAGTACAATCCCTGATCTCATAAGCATATTTTCAAACTCTGGCACAGATTTTAGAAATTCCCAATACTCTTCATCAGTGCAAAAACCCATTACTCTTTCAACACCAGCCCTATTGTACCAGCTTCTGTCAAACATTACCATTTCACCCGCACTGGGAAGATGTGCCACATATCTCTGGAAATACCATTGTGTTCTTTCTTTTTCTGTAGGGACAGGTAGTGCTGCTACTCTACAGTGCCTAGGGTTTAACGTTTGTGTTACACGTTTGATAGCTCCCCCCTTGCCTGCGGCATCTCTGCCTTCAAATATAACCACAACCTTAATTCCCTTGTCTATCACCCATTTCTGGAGTTTAACCAATTCTACATGTAGTTTTCTCAGTTCTTTTTCATAAAGTTTTTTGGGTAGTTTTACGACTTTAGACATAAAAACCTCCTGAATTGATCTTCAATTATATTATATCATAAAACCTGCTAATAAAGCTGCTACCACCAAAATTGGTGCCGGTAATTTTTTTGTGATTAAAACCAGTATCGATACCGTGGTTACTAATATTTTATCCATTTCTAATCCACTTCGCTGCATCAGAATAATCGCAGCAATGAATATTAATCCCCCTGCTACAGCATTGATACCTTTCAAAGAAACCTTAATCCCTTTTATCTTTTTGAGATTTTCCCAGATCGGATAAACAAAATATATAAGCAGTAGTCCTGGCAACAAAATGCCAATACCGCTTACCAAAGCTGCAACTGTCTGAAACAATGCACCACCGGCTCGAGCTGCCATCCCTCCTGCATAAGCACTAAAACTAAACATAGGTCCGGGCAATCCTTGAACCAGTCCATAGCCTGTCAGAAATTCCTGATTAGTCATGTAACGATTAACCTCTACCAACTCGCTGTACATCACTGGGACGACAACCTGTCCACCCCCAAACACCAGGTAACCATACCGGTAAAAGCTTTCAAATAACTCTAAAATCCTGTTATCCCACATCAGATTCAAACCTATGCTCCCCAATGCAATCCCTATAAAAGCAATTATATAAGGCCAAGGCGGATTAAGTTTGACGCGGTTCCAAAGATCTTGCTCTTTAGAAAGAAGAACACTTGTTATTCCTCCTATTACTAGAACTATTGGAAAGATCCAGGGTGATCTTATGAAATAAGTCGTAATCGCACCCAAGAGAAAGAGTATAATTGTCACTTTGTCAGTAACCACTTTTTTGCCGATTCGGTATGCGGCCACAATAATAAAGCCTACCGCCATTGGTCCTATATAACGAAGTCCTTCCTGAGAAATGTTCTGCAGTGCTAGAAATTGGTATAAAAAGGACAGCAAAGTCATCGCAATGATAACTGGAAGTGCCCATACCAGCATAGTAAAAAAAGCCAGTAGAGGTCCACCAGTTTTATATCCTATTGAAACAATGGTTTGAGTGCTGGTAGGACCTGGGAGTATGCTACATAATGCCATCAACTCAATCAAATCCTCTTCGCTCAGATACTTTTTTTTGATTACCAATTGATCAATAAAAACACCCATATGTGCTTCAGGGCCACCGTAAGCACCTATAGAACAAATCAACACGTCTTTCAAAAAATCACTTCTTATGCTCATGCGCAGTTCTCCTTTATGTCACTACTTTTATTATCTGAATTCCTCAAAGAGTTCTTCGAACTCACCTATGCTATCTTGAATATGATAGACATGCTTGTCTTCTGGAAAAGCTGATTTCTTGACATCATCAACGTATTCTTTCATAGCATTAACACATATTTCAGCAACATTGGCATATTGTTTGACAAATTTCGGTGTAAATGCTTGGAAAAGACCCAGCATATCTCCGCATATGATCAGCTGTCCGTCACAAGGTAAGCCTGCTCCAATCCCATATACAGGAATATCAAGCAAATCGGTAATAAACTCAGTCAGCTCTGGTGGCATGGCTTCCAGCAGTAACATTCTTGCACCAGCTTCTTGAACGGCTAAAGCATCACGAATCATATCTCTGGCCCCATCAACTTTTCTGCCTTGAGCCTTAAAACCACCCAATGCACCTGAGCTCTGAGGTGTTAATCCAATATGGCCGCATACCACTATTCCTGCTTCGGAAATCGCTCTGATTCGACTTGCAACACGTACGCCACCTTCAAGTTTGACAGCATCGACGTCAGCCTCTTTGAGAAATCTAACTGCGTTCCTGACTGCATCTTCATCAGATATCTGATACGATCCAAAGGGCATATCACCCATGATCATTGTATTCGGAGCACCTCTTCTAACTGCCTGGCAATGGGAGATGCATTCCTCCATAGTCACAGGAACAGTTCCATTATAACCTAAAACCACCATTCCCAGTGAATCACCTACCAGAATCATATCCATTCCTGCTTGTTCAGCAAATGATGCCATTGGAAAATCATAAGCTGTAATCCATGTCAGCTTCTCGCCTTCTTCTTTCATCTTGTAAAGATCGAGTATAGATTTTTTTCTCGCCATCTTAATGCCTCCATTAATTCTAAATTATATAGTTCGGTGTAATTCATTATAGCATATTTTGAATACTCAAATCGCGCTTTCTACAGGATAAAATCAACAAATCGTTGACAAATGTTCCATGGTCATAGAAAATATATATGATTGAAGAGACTGTAAAACAAGAAAAAAGCTCTGGTATTCCAGAACTTATTACCTCTCTTCCTCAAAAGCCTTTTTATATTCCAGAGCAGCTTCGTACAGCATATGACCATCCAACCCACCCAACAGTAGTTTAAATCCCATGTCTCGATAGTTCTTCAAATGAGCCTTACCAGCAAATATACCGGGAACGATGGCATTCTTTTCACATGCTTTTAATACTTTTTTTATGGCAAGCTCTATGTCTTTGTGTTGAGTCTGACTAGGTATGCCCATAGAAACCGATAGATCATAAGGACCTATAAAAGCCACGTCTATTCCCGGAACAGAAAGAATCTCCTCTATCTGTTCCACCGATTTATAGTGCTCGATCTGAAGAATAATCATTATATCTTTGTTAGCTCTATTGAAATACTCATTTCCATCAACAAAAGAATTGGTGGCTCTCCCCGCTCCAAGTCCTCTAATACCTTCTGGTGGATACTTGCAATTAGACACTGCTAATTCAGCCTCTTCCTTAGAATTTATCATCGGAATCATAATCCCATCTACTCCTGTGTCAAGTCCTTTCTTTATCCATAACGGGTCGTTCCCAGGTACCCTCAACAAGGGAGATACAGGAAACTGTCGACTAACAGAAACCATTAACCCAGCTGTCTCCATACTCATGTTGCCATGCTCGCAGTCGATAATCAGACAATCTACACCTGCCCTGCCAAACATTAAGACATTATCCACACTGTTTGTTGTAACCCAAGGACCATACACCGGCGTGCCTTGTTTCATTTTGTCCATTAATACATTGCTCATAAAACCTCCGTATGTTTTTACTTGTACTAACATTTTTTACTCATTCTCTATCTAATATACTAAATAGCTTTTCGTCTTCTTTCAAAGGCAATTCTCTGACCTCCATATTTGTTATTTTCCCCCTCTTTAAGGATTTCATTTGTTCCTTCAAATAGTCTATCTTGTTCTTTTCGCCCTGAACTTCGGCCTCTACAGTTCCCGAATCATTATTTCTGACCCAACCCGTCAAGCCGATTTTTTGAGCTATAAGATTCATTTCCATTCTGAACCCAACTTTTTGAACCCTACCCTTAAATATGATATGCTCTCTAATAATAGACTCTTCTCTAAAAGTTGGCATATTAATATTTGCCACCTTTTTAATGACATAATCTTTCTGCATTTTCTTTATTATTTCTTTCAAACCCATCTTATACCTCAATCCAATCCTTCAAAGTACTGGCTAATATGTCTGAGATTATCCATTTTAACATCTTCATCTATCAGAGGTATTTTTATCAGTTGTTTATTAGAAAACACCTCATCAATTTCTTTCATATACTTATCCTCTAGTTTCTTCCTGTTTTCCCAGAATTTACCTTCTGTCTTTTCAGGTAGTATTCTATTGATAATAAGTTCTTTAATTCTTATATTGTACTTTTCTAATGTGTTGACTGCTTTTTTGGTTTCTTCTATTGGTAATTTTTCCGGGTTCAACACAAAAACAAAAGACACTAAATCCCCATCGGTTAGTATTTCTCTCGCTTTCTCCATTTTTGCTTTTCTTTCATTCAATTTAGAAAGCACAGGATCCTTTTCGATGATTGATTCCATTTTTTTATCTTCTCTTGTCGCCATCTCATAAAGCTCCATGGCTTTTTTCCTTTTTTCTATCAGCTTGTCCATCCAACCTCCCAAGAGTTCGGGTAAGGAAAGCAGTCTCAAAGTATGCCCTGTGGGGGCTGTATCTATGATTATCCTATCATAATCTTTTTGATAATCTATGATAATCTCCATCAGTTTATCGAAAACTGCGGACTCATCAGATCCTGGTGATACTGCCGCCGCATCAAGCTGCCGCTCTATCTCTTTTACGATGATCGGACTTACAATGTCTTTCATGTTTTTTTTAATATTGTTAATGTATTTTTTACTCTCTTCCTCTGGATCAATCTCAAATGCATATAGGTTTTCTTTTATTTCAGTTATTCTTGATCCGATTTTTCTTTCAAAAATATCACACAGAGAATGAGCCGGATCTGTTGACACCAGTAAAGTTTTTTCCCCTTTTCCCGTGCAGTGGTACGCATAAGCTGAAGAAGCAGTAGTCTTTCCAACCCCCCCTTTCCCACCAAAAAATACGAGCTTGTTCATTTATACCCCTCCTAACAGCAAAAATCTCCCCATCTATCTCCATAAACACTTTTTCTCGCCATTATTCTTCTTTCCCAGCCTTCCAAGTCTTCTGCTAGATATGGCAGTAATTCCAAAGTGTAATACGCAGTAGGTACAGGAATTCCTAATAAATCTCCATAGCAAAGAAGCATGAAATTATCCATTTCATCATAAGCCACTTTTTTAATATGTTGCCTCGAGTTTTCTTTAAAATCAAAAGCTGCTTTCAAAAAATCTTTAAAATTGTCAAATATCTCTCTTTTATTTTCCAATTTATATCACCCGATTTTTTTCTAACTTAATTATATCACATTATATAAAGATCAAGGCAATAATAGGGTTATGTTTTCTATCATTAGACATAATCATCAATCACCTTGTAATACTAAATCAAAAGAATTCTTCATTCAATCTCATTCTACTCCTTTTATGCAAATATTCAATACGCATCCAAATAAAAAAGACACAGTCTCTTCAAACCGCGTCTCTTGAGCTATCTGCACATCAATATGGCATTACTTCTTTATCGAAAAATAACCTTCCTTTTGTTGAAGGATGTTGATATTGGTTTCATACATAATCTCATCAGTATCTAAGTTTTCTACAGTAAGATATATTGTAAATGAAGTTTCCTCGATAATCTGGTCCAAATCAACCGTCCAATACACTTTATGTACATTTGTTTTTATATCATTACCTAATACTTCTATCCGTCCTTTTCCATCATTGTGCCAGGTTAGAAAAGTTCCCTGTTCCGTCATCCAATGAAATTTATAATTCTTATTTTTCAAATCTCTTTGAAATGTAGCGGTTAGCGCAATTCCGGGCACTGATGACATGGCTGGTGTGTATTCATATATATCTGGATTAATCGATAAACCGTTATTATCATCACTGCATCCGGTAATAGAAATAACAATAATAAAAACTATGAACACCAACAATTTTTTTCTAATTTCCAAAAAATCATCTCCAATCAAAACACCTGAATGAATCAATGGTGGTTTCCCGTTTCGTAGCACCATAATGCAATCTCTCCAATGAGTTCATACGGTATCGGCTTGTCGTAAGTAAACTGTATGGCACCCTTGCTTGTCTTGTACTCCTTTAAGCGGTTTTGAAAATGTTCTATGGCCTTATCTCCTGGATACAATCCAATATGCTTTTTGTGTGCGGCAAAGTGGATGATGTTATGTTTCTGCCAAAACGTCGGCATTCCCCATGAAATTCGTTCTTCTGCATCTGGTAGTACGTTTCGAATCGCATCTCTTACCATGTTCAGCAATGGTTGAATATCCTCAGGCTGAACTGTGATATAATCGTCTATTGATTGTTTCGTTTTGTCAATGAGTGACATTTTTAATCACCTCTCCCTCTTCCAAATTATAATAATCGTTTAGAGATCTCAATGGAGGTATTTGTTTTTCCAAGCCCTCCGAAAGTACATCTTAACTCTAGGGGCAGTTTGAGTCCAATATCATATATCGCAGCAATGGTTTCATCAAGCGGAATAACTTTATCAAAACCTGCAAGGACCATGTTAGCGCTCACAATTGCATTCGATCCACCCATAATGTTTTTTCCGAGACAGGGGACTTCTACTCTATTGGCTACAGGGTCGCATGCCAATCCAGTAACATTCTGCAAAGCTATGGAAGCAGCGTCAACACATTGTTCCACTGTACCGTTAAACATTTGAACCAGACCTGCCGCAGCCATTCCCGATCCTGCTCCACACTCAACCTGACATCCTGCCACCTCTGCTGAGAATGTCGCTCCCTCTGATATGAAAACGCCTATTAATCCTGCTGCAAGCATTCCATGAATAATCTCTTCCCGTGTCATGCCCAATGTTTTTCCCACTGATAGCAATGTGCCAGGCAAACAACCACATGAGCCTGCAGTCGGAGCTGCTACTATGACACCCATTGAGCTTTTTGTCTCCATAATTGCAGTGATAGATTTTATCACTTGATTCAATACATCGCCTGGAATTAGACGCCCACTTTTTATGCCCTCTTCTATCTTACTCGCTTGTGGACCAAGAATTCGATCAGAATAATTCGTTCCGGCTAATCCCTCTTCAATTGAATTCTCCATAATATCAATCAGGTTATTCATTTTATTTAATATATCCTGTTCAGTTGTGTTGCCCCTGACACTTTCATACAGCACAGCCATCTCCCACATTTCTTTATTGTCCTTTTGAGCCAATTCTTTTAGTTGGACAGCTGTCGAAAAAGGCACTTTACAGTTTACACTTGACTGAATAGGTAATATTGGCTGAAAATCCATCAGATTAACCATGCCTGATAAATTTCGTAACTCGTCTAGAATCCAAACTTCAGGCTGAGTTTTTGTTTTTACGTTGATAAGACTCCGATCAAACCCTTTAATACATACAACATCTTCATAATCACCAATGATGCTTTTCACAATTTCTAGTGTTTTTATTGACTCCGGGCTTGTTCCATCTATCACTAACAATAATTCAAAAAAATCCCCACATATCGAAATCTCAAACCCATCGAATTTGACGACTTCAATCATACCACCACCTACAGAAATAGCTTCCCAGATATGAGAACTCCCATTTTCATCATATAGTTGAATCCGATAGTTGTTAGGATGTACTGCACCATAATCCAAAACGATGAATTGAATATCGATTCCATGATTTTTTGCAATATCACAAGCATTTTGAACTGATGGATCTGTCAATGCCATCCCAAGAAGGCCACTTGCAAATCCAATATCAGAACCGTGGCCGTGATAAGACTCAGCCAATGATCCATTAATGTCAAATTCCACAATAATTCTTTTGGGTTCGACGTCCAAGGATTGCCGAATGATTGAACCAATCCTTGCAGCACCGGCAACGTGAGAGCTGGATGGGCCTCTCATAACAGGACCTATTACATCGTTGAATATACTAGCAGGTTGTTTTAGCATAATTCCTCCACTAATCTGAAAATGACTTCTTATCTAATGACTTCCAGGTTTTTCAGAATCTTTTTCAATTCTTCAGTATCGCTCGAGGTCAGAGGTAACCGGGGTAATCTTGAAGGACCCACTTTTCTACCCATTAATTCTAAGCTAGTTTTAACTTTTTGAATAGCTTTCGGCTGATTTTCCAACAAGTCCAGTAATGGATACAGTTTAAGAAATAGTGCTTTTGCATCCGCTACTTTATTGTCTTGGATTAATTCATAAATAGCATGCGCCTCTTTGGGTATGATATTTGCGCAGACTGATATCCAGCCAACAGCGCCCAATAAATAGTTTTCAAAGATAAGGTCTTCTCCACCACAAAAAATACTCATCTTCCCATTTGTTAGTCTCAATATATCTGGAATACGCCTCAAGTCCCCAGAAGCATCCTTAACATAATCAACGTTTCGAATATCCGATAATCTAGCGATTATGTCTGGTGTCAAATCAACACCTGAATGAGCAGGATTGTTATAAACCATAATCGGTATGTTGGTTGCTTCAGAGATAGCGTGATAATGTTCAAATATCTCATCAGGGGTAGGCCTGCAATAATATGGGTTAATGATCATGACAGCGTCTGCGCCAATCTCTTCAGCATGTTTTGTCAATAAAATAGTTTCTTTTGTTGTCTCTGCAGCTGTACCTATAATACATTTAATTCTCCCCTTAGAATGGCTAACAGCAGTTTCAGCAATCAATAGTCTTTCTTCCTGAGTCAGACTTGTAAACTCACCGGTACCGCCACATACACATATGCCCGGCAACCCTTCCTCAATATACCAGTCAATGTTTTTCTTTAAAGTTTCAATATCTACATCATAATTCTCCAACATTGGGGTTACCATCACTACAAATGTACCTTTTAGCATTTTACATTCCTCCTTAAAAAATATATTCTTATAACCTTCATATACGGGGAAAATCTGAGATCGCCAACTTTAGTTGTTTTCATACTATAATGTTTGTAAGCTAAAATCAAGGGTTATCAATACAATCTAAATTACTTGCTTGACATGTTGTTAAAACAACCATAACATGCAAGTATATCAATATACAAGGTTCCAATGACCTGTATCAAAAAAGGAGGATAATATGTCCGCATTTATTAAACCGCCAACTAAACTACCACTAATATTGAGACCCGGAATATGGCTATCAAAGAAGATTACCGGTAAGGATCTGGAGGTTCCTAAGTTATTATCCTGGTATCCAAAAACAGCTATCGGCTCCGCTGTTTTGGAATCTTTGGTCGCCCACAAAGACAAAACTATAAGTGTAAGGATGCTGAAGCTTGTTCGCATGCAAACCTCGTTTTCTGTCTCATGTCCATTCTGTATAGATATGAATTCTGCTGAATATGAAAAATCAGACATTACACCTGATGAGTTATCCGCTCTTCAAGACAGCAATCTTGCATCAGAAATCCCTACATTCTCAGAGCGAGAAAGAATCGCACTGGAATATGCAAGGTTGATTTCAAAGTCACCGCTTTCGTTCCCAAGTGAATTTATCGAATCTTTGAAACTCAACTTCAGTGAACGAGAGATTGTAATTCTAGCAAGCACAGCCGCTCAAGTCAATTATTGGGCAAGATTGATTCAAGCACTGGGAGTTCCACCTGCTGGATTTTCAGAATTTTGTCAATTGCCTGACGATTAATCACTCTTTCAAAAACCTATTTATGTTATTTCTAATTGACTTCAATTCTGTAGCCATACCATGCCCCCCACTATCAAATGATACTAGCTCAGATTGCTCAATGTTTTTACTATAATACTCCGCATGTTCGTAGGTAACTAAGATATCGTCCTTTGCATGTAATATCATGGTAGGAATTGAAATTCCACTCATTTTATCACCAGACAATGGTCTTATATTGGCTTCATGGATGTTTCCAAGACTCCTTTTGCTCATAGGATGCATATACTCCAGCATCTTATCCGCAAATTCTTTGTCATGTAAATCCAAAGCAGAATATGTTTCCTGAGGTATGCCGATTAACTCTAAAAATTGAGTGCGAAACGTTTTTAGAACTAGCCAATATACGAAGTCTGATTTCTGAATAATGTTCACAATTTTAGTACTCATAGGAATCTCGTCGCCCATAAACTTGGAAACAGCAGACACCAAAATAAGCGCACTACTCCTCTCTGGATAGTCATGTGTAAATTGAACGGCTGAAGGACCTCCGGCAGAAACACCCAATATAATCGCTCTATCTACATCCAAATGTTCAAGAAGATTGTTATATAGCAAAGCTTGTTTTTCTACTGTGGAGTCATCCACAAACGGGGATCCAAGATAACCAAATCTTGAAACGGAGATGAACTTATACCCACTCCCTAGAAACGCCTGCCCCATAAGAAGACCTTGGTCATAACCCCCGCCGGCACCATGGACCAGTAATACTGGCATCCCCTCCCCATCAATTCCATACTCTATTGCTCCATTTCCTGTCATAAGTATGTTGCTACCATCAGATACTCGTTGGTAAGCAGCGCTAATATCTCTTCTATACTGAATATACAAATTTATCAGCAGTATTATTACTACTAAAACTGTTCCTATTATAATTCTTTTTTCATTTTTACTTTTCCTTTTTAATCAAAATGTTTTAATGTTTCAAACTGTTATCCACTAGTGTGTCTATATATATATTTCTTTGTCTTTCATCATGCAAATCGATCCCACTATATAAATGAAACTCTGCGGGGTTTATGCTTGCAATTTGAATAGGCAGCAGAATTTGCAACGCTATTATCCTTAAATGAATCTCATCCTTTTGATCACCAAAGAACTCTTTCAGTACTGGAATTAGAAAAAGTGGTGTCTTCATTTCACCATCAAGCAGATTTTGAGTTATTGTGAATTTTATTAATGCTTCATGCTGTTCAGCAATACCAAACAGTTTTTTTAACATTGCCTTAATCTTTTCAACTGGGTTTGATCCAGAGTAATTGCCTGGAGTCACAAAATCAGCTGCAATTTTCGCCATATATTCTGCAACTGCAATACTTAGTAGTTTATTCTTGGAATTAAAGTGGTAATTGATTAATCCAATCCCAATATTTGCTCGTTCAGCCACCTGCCGAACAGTAATCTTATCTACGTCAAAACCTTCGCTAATGATTTCTACCACAGCATTGATTATATTATTTCTTGCATCTGTTCCTTTCATTCACGTACCTCTTTTTGATATTATTTGAACATTTATTGAACATGTTCAGTTTATCGCATGTTTCAACTAATGTCAATAGTTTTTTATCCGATGACTAACAGTGCTAAGACTCCCACTTCTATAAGTGGGAGATAAGCACTGTAGAGTCCCTGGATAAGGGTTTCTAAGGTTCAGATAGCGTATGAAACGCCAACTGAATCCAAGAACCCTTATCCAGGGACTCTACAGTGCTTATCTCCCACTTATAGAAGTGGGAGTCTTAGCACTGTTAGTCATCGGATAAAAAACTATTGAAATT
>JAHRFV010000124.1 GCA_019084435.1 Dethiosulfatibacter sp. | reverse complement strand
TCCTAGTAATGGGAAAACATAGAAGTTTGGATTTTCAGCAATCAATGAAGGTATTTCTGCCGGTGGTACATCTGGCAAGAAATCAAGCTCTCCACTAAGGAATGCCTGGTAAGCAGTTGCTTGCTGAAAATCCAAACTTCTATGTTTTCCCATTACTAGGAACCTACTATTATAACTTCAATATGAATCTAGAAATGTTTAAAGATGTAAGAGTCAGAAAAGCACTTACTCTTGCAATCGATAGAGAATTGATTACTGAGACATTGGGATCAGGACAGGTACCAGCAGCTGGATTCGTACCTCCAGGAATGCTTGATCACGAAGGAAAAGACTTCTTTGAAACTGCGGGCACTTATGGTATAGCAACTGATGCAAGCATGGTTGCAGAAGCACAAGCTTTATTAGCCGATGCAGGATACCCGGGTGGAGAAGGATTCCCTGAGTTCACAATCATGTACAATACATCAGCTGGACACCAGTTGGTAGCTGAGCTTATCCAAGAAATGTTTAAAACTAATCTTGGTATCAATACTCAACTTGAAAATCAAGAGTGGGCTGTATTCCAAGACACCAGAAAAGCAGGAGATTACGAACTGTCACGTGGTGGTTGGTTAACAGACTACATGGATCCTTCAGGATTATTGAGTATTTTCACTCAAGGCAATGCTTATAACGATCCAAAATTCGCTAATGAAAGATATGATGAATTGCTATCATTAGCAGCAGGTACTGGCGGAGCAGAGCACTTTGAGGCTCTTTACGAAGCACAAGATATATTGATGAACGAGCTTCCAATCATACCTGTATATCACTATACAGATGTAATGCTTGTTTCTCCAAAACTTCAAGGATGGGAAAGAAGTGTTCTTGGAACTATAGACTTTAGTGCTGCATCTATTGTAGAATAAGCTAAATATCCAACAGAGATAAAAATCGAACCCCTTAGCGATACAATCGCTAAGGGGTTCTTTGTGCTAAAGATGGTCAAAAATTTATGAAAACGTTTTAATTCATATTGCATGCTAAGACGTTTTAATATAAAATGTAATGAAAGCTAAAAAGCATACAAGGGAGGAAAAAATGAAGAATTACAGCACGGACAAAATTAGAAACATTGCGCTATTAGGTCATGGTGGTTGCGGAAAGTCAACTTTGGTTGAAGCTATGTTATTTCGAACTAAAGCCATTAAAAGAATGGGAAACATCGATGATAAAAACACAGTGTCAGATTTTGACAAAGAAGAAAAAGAGAGAGGTTTCTCGATTGGCACAAGTGTTGTACCCTTGGAATTTGATGATTATAAATTGAATATATTGGATACACCAGGTTATTTTGATTTTCTAGGTGAGGTGTATGGCGCTTTAAGGGTGGCAAAAGGTGCTATTATAGTTGTAGATGCAACCTCAGGGGTAGAGGTTGGTACTGAAAAAGCATGGGATTTAGCTGAAGAGAAAGGTATACCAAGAATTATCTTTTTAAATAGGATGGACAAGGAAAACGTTAAGTTTGAAAAAGTTCTTGAAGAGTTGCAGGAAAAACTAGGTAAAAAAGTTGTTCCTTTTTCTGTTCCTATTGGTTCTGAACAGGACTTTAAAGGATATGTCGATATAATTTCTTTAAAAGCAATGGTATTCAATGGAACAGAATGTGTTGACGGAGAAGCGCCAGCAGATGCTTTGGCAATAGCTGAAGGACTTAGAGAACAGCTGATGGAATCTGTTGCCGAGACAAATGAAGAAATGATGGAAAAATTCTTTGGAGGAGAAACCTTTACAGAAGATGAAATAAGATTAGGGCTGAAAGCAGCTGTTATGAATGGAGAGCTAGTGCCTGTTGTAGTTGGTACTGCATCTAAGACTATAGGTGTAAATGAACTGATGCATTTGGCTGTCAGTTATTTACCTTCTGAGGCTGACTTGCATGAGTCAATAGCTATCAAAGATGGCAAAGAAGTAATTGTAAAAATCGATAAAGATAGTCCAGTATCAGCGTTTGTCTTCAAAACAATTGTGGATCCCTTTGTTGGCAAGATCTCCATCTACAAAGTGTTGTCTGGAACAATGAAAAAAGATCTTGATATCTTTAATGTAAACAAGAATGAGGTTGAAAGAATAGGCAGTGTTTTCTTTGTCAGAGGAAAGGAACAGCTTGAAGCAACGGAAGTGCGTGCAGGTGATATCGGAGCGTCTGCAAAGCTTCAGTATGCTCAAACAGGTGATACTTTAGCGACTAAAGCTCATGCCGTGAAGTATCCTGCTATAGAGTATCCTAAACCGTGCCTATTTATGAGTGTAGAACCGAAGTCCAAGGATGATGAGGAAAAAATAGGACAAGCATTGACAAAACTGACAGATGAAGACCCTACTTTTGTTGTCATCAGAAATACTGAAACTAAACAACTGCTGTTAGGCGGTCAAGGCAATATGCAGTTATCAGTCATTATAAACAAGATGAAAAATACCTTCAATGTTGAGGTTGATCTATCAGATCCCAAAATCGCATTCAGAGAAACAATAAAGGGCAAGTCTGATGTACAGGGTAAGCATAAGAAACAATCCGGTGGAGCAGGACAATATGGTGATGTTCATATCAGATTTGAGCCATCTGACCAGGAGTTCGAGTTCAAAGAAGAAATATTTGGTGGTTCGGTACCAAGACAATATATACCAGCAGTTGAGAAGGGTCTGAGAGAGTGTCTGGATAAAGGTGTTCTGGCAGGATTCCCTGTTGTGAATCTGAAGGCTGTACTTTATGACGGTACCTACCACAATGTCGACTCAAGTGAGATGGCATTCAAGGTTGCAGCTTCTCTGGCATTTAAAAAAGGTGTTAAGGAAGCAAAACCTATTTTACTAGAACCGATAATGTCTGTCAGGATTATGATACCAGATGATTATATGGGTGATATCATGGGAGATATGAATAAGAGAAGGGGAAGAATACTGGGCATGGAACAGTTGTCTAACGGTAAACAGCTTGTTATGGCAGAAGCACCTCAGGTGGAGATGTTCAAATACGCCATAGACCTAAAATCGATGACCCAGGCTAGGGGAAGCTTTGAAATGGAATTTCTGAGATATGATGAGATGCCATCCAATCTAGCAGAAAAAGTAATCGCAGACGCAAAGAAAGACGAAGAAAATTAGACCGATTTTTCAAAGATGACAGGACTTAGAGTTCTGTCATCTTTTTTGAGAGAAAAAAATTTTGTGGAGTTCTTTTATATATGATAGAATTAGAAGATAACCTGTAAAGGAAGGATGACTATATGGATTTCACGAAACTAAACGAAAAACAGCTTGAAGCGGTAAACCATATCAATGGACCTGCTCTACTTATCGCAGGAGCCGGATCAGGCAAAACAAGAGTATTGACGCAAAGGATTGCCAATCTTGTGTTTAATCACAATGTAGACCCACACCAAATCTTGGCGATTACTTTTACCAATAAAGCAGCCAATGAGATGAGGGACAGGATTGAAGAGCTGATACAAGGTGATGCCTCTAAGATGTGGGTGGGAACATTCCACTCTATTTGTGTTAGGATATTACGATATAATATTCATAAGTTGGGATATGGTAGCAACTTCATTATTTTTGATGTTGATGATCAGAAAATTGTGGTCAAGGAATGTATAGCAGACCTTAATCTGGATCCTAAAAATTATGACGTCAATACAATCAGAAGCATAATCAGCAATGAGAAAAATAAAAGAAATAGTGCTGAAGATTACCTTAAAGAGAACTTCAATGAGTTCAAATTAAGAAAAATTGGTGAAATCTATGAGTTGTATGATAGAAAACTGATAAAGAGCAATGCTTTGGATTTTGATGACCTTATTATTAAGACGCTTGATTTGCTAGAACAATTCGAAGATGTCAGAGAGTACTATAAGAATAAGTTCCATTACATTTTGGTTGATGAGTATCAGGATACCAATAAAGTTCAGTACATGCTGATTAAAATACTGGGGAAAAAGAAGACAGGATTAGAAAATGTGTTTGTCGTCGGAGATGAGGATCAATCTATTTATGGATGGCGTGGAGCTGATATCAACAACATTTTGGATTTCGAGAAAGATTTTCCATCAGCAAAAGTGATTAAGCTGGAAAGAAACTATCGATCCTCCCAAAATATTTTGGATGCGGCAAATTCTGTTATTGTAAACAACACCCAAAGAATAGGAAAGAACCTATGGACTGAAGACAATAAGGGTGATAAGATTCAGCTATATCAAGCTAATAGTGAAAAGACAGAGGCCTTGCATATTGCCGAAAGGATATACAACGAAAAAAATATCCATAGGACCAGTTATGATGATATAGCGGTTTTGGTTAGAACCAGAGCTCAAACAAGAGCAATAGAGGAACGGTTTCTATTGGAAGGGATACCCTATACTATTGTTGGAGGTCAAGAGTTCTACGGTAGAAAAGAAATCAAGGACCTGATGGCATATCTGAAACTACTTCAGAACAATCATGAGGATTACAGTTATAGAAGAATTATAAACGTACCGAAAAGAGGAATAGGCAAGAAAACGATTGAAATTCTGGAAAGCTATGCGGCAGATCAGGACATATCACTTTTTGAAGCATCGCGAAACATTGAAAAAGGCAGCTTCCCCAAAAAGGCGACAGAAGAAATCAATCGATTTTATGATTTTATTAAACTTATGAGTGAAGAAAAAGAGCAAATTAGTTTGTATGATTTTGTTGAGAAAACATATACATCTTCCGGTTACAGAGGCATGCTCGAAAAAGACCACACTATTGAAGGAAAATCCAGACTAGAAAATGTAGAAGAGTTTTTTTCCAAGGTCAAGGATTTTGAAGAGAGAAGTGAAGAAAACGCATTGGAGGATTTTCTTGCCCACATATCGCTTCTGACAGATATCGAGAAAACTGAAGAGACAAACCTCGCTAAGGTTTCGATAATGACTGTTCATTCCGCCAAAGGGCTAGAGTTTGAAGTAATCGTGATTGCAGGTTTGGAAGAAAAAATGTTTCCTATCATTAGAGAATCTGAAAACGACATGGAGGAAGAGCGACGCCTTTTTTATGTAGCTGTGACGAGAGCAAAAAAAAGACTTTACCTCACTTATGCCCAGGATAGAATGATTTATGGCAGATATGAATCTCGTAAAAAATCAAGGTTTATCGATGAACTACCACAAAACTTGGTAAACTCTAACATCAAAAATATTGATGCCAAATCATCAAAGACCTTTGAGCCTGTTTTCACAGGTAGTTATACTATTCCTAAAACTGTTGAAAACACCGATTACTCGGATAGTAGCAATAAAATTTTCAAGATAGGCGACAAGATAACACATAAGAGCTGGGGTCCAGGAACTATCGTTCAGGTAAAGGGAGATGAAATTACCGCCGCTTTCAATGACAAAGGAGTAAAAGTTATGATGATGCCTTATGCACCAATTAAAAAGATATAACAGGAGCTCTAGCAGATGAACGATATCGATAGAATTGTAGAATTGGTGGATGATTTAAACCGCTACGCCACACATTATTACACTTACGATCAACCATTGGTCACTGATAAGGTGTACGACTTGCTTTATGACGAATTAGTTAGGCTTGAAAATGAAACAGGGCATATTTTAGAATACTCACCGACTCAGAGAGTAGGAGATAGAATTCTTGAAAAATTTGATAAGCACAAGCATTTACGACAATTATGGTCTTTGGACAAGGCTCAAAACTACGAAGAGTTGAGAAACTGGGACAAACGATTGAGGAAGACTATCGCGGAATATAATTTAAGAAATAATGAAAAGTTTGAAATTAGCTATTGTTTGGAGTTTAAATTTGATGGCCTAACTATAAATCTGACGTATGATGGTGGTCTTTTAGTGCAAGGTGCAACAAGAGGGAATGGCAGCATCGGTGAATCGATACTACCGCAGATAAAAGCAATAAGATCCATACCATTAAGAATTTCATATAAAGGATTGATGGAGGTTCAGGGAGAAGGACTTATGCCATTGACCTCATTATTGGCATATAACGAAAAAAATGATGATCAACTAAAGAATGCCCGAAACGCAGCGGCTGGTGCCTTGAGAAATCTAGATCCAAGAGTAACCGAAAAAAGAAAATTGAAGGCCTATTTCTATAATGTTGGATACATAGAGGGCTTGGCGTTTGACAATCATGAAGAGATGATACAATTCATCAAAGATCAGACCCTGCCGGTATTTGATTATCTTCAATCCTTTAAAGATATTGAAGATGTTATCTTGGAGATTGAAAGGATTAAGGACCATAGACATGGTCTTGATATTCTGACAGACGGATTGGTTATAAAAATCGATGATATAAAGGCAAGAGAAGCTTTAGGATATACCCAGAAGTTTCCGAAATGGGCTATAGCCTACAAATTTGAGGCCGAAGAGGTAATGACCGTACTTCGAGGCGTTGTGTGGAATGTTGGGAGAACAGGAAAGGTGACCCCAACTGCACTCCTAGAACCGGTAGATATTGGTGGTGTGACGGTTAAAAGAGCGACACTCAACAATATAGACGATATCAGAAGAAAAAATGTTAAGATTAATGCTGTCGTATGGCTTAGAAGATCAAATGATGTTATTCCTGAAATTCTAGGAACAGTGGAGGATGACAGTCAAGAAACAATAGAAATCGATATGCCGGATAAATGCCCTTACTGTGGAACAAAATTGATACAAGAAGGTGTTCATTATTTTTGCGTGAACAAGCTTTCATGCAAACCCCAATTAATCGCCTCTATAGTTCATTTTGCCAGCAGAGATGCAATGAATATTGAAGGATTCAGTGAAAAGACAGCAGAACAATTTGTCGATCAATTGGATCTGAAAAGCATATCGGATATATACTCTCTCGATAAGGATATACTATTAACCCTGGAGAGATTTGGTGATAAAAAAGCTGATAATCTGATAAAAGCAATAGAGAACAGCAAGAAGTGCAAGTTGAACCATCTAATATATGCTTTAGGTATACCCAACGTAGGGATCAAAACCGCTACTGACTTATCAGATTGTTTCAAATCTTATGAAGGTATCAAAAACGCACAATATGAAGAGCTGACCGCTATTCCTGATGTAGGGGAAGTAGTGGCAAACAGTGTTATATCTTTTTTTAATAATCCCAAAATACAGGATGACATAGACAAGCTTTTTGAGTACGGGGTAGATCCGGAACATGAAGAAAAAACTATTAAAGAGAGCTTTTTGACTAACAAGAATGTAGTGATAACCGGATCTCTTTCCATGAGTCGAAATGAGATTATCAATAAGATTGGAAGTATGGGTGGAAATGTCGTTGGAAGTGTCAGCAAAAAAACGGATTACGTCATAGCTGGCGAGAATCCCGGATCAAAGCTTGACAAAGCTTTAGTTCTGAATATCCCTATTTTAAGAGAAGAAGATTTACAGGAGATTTTCCGGATTTGATGACCACGATTTCTGAAGGGATGGTTTTATAGATGAGAAGACGATTGGTATCATGGTTAGCTCTAATATCAGTATTGATTGTTCTGACTTTAACCGCTTGCGACAAACCGATTATCGAAGATTCAACACCAGGCGAGACTCAAACAGAAGAAACAACTACCGAATTAAATACTGAAACGACTGAACCAGTAATACACACAGAACAGATTCTGAAAGTGAACTGGGGGAGCGACCCACCTGATCTGGATCCACAAACAACTACAGATCAGTTATCCATGTGGATTTTGAATGCAGTTATGGAAGGATTAGTTAGATTAAATCCGGACGGGACAATCGGACCAGGATTAGCTGAAAGCTATACGATAAGTGAAGACAGCCTAATCTATACGTTTCACTTACGTGATGCATATTGGTCTGATGGAACACCAATTACAAGCCATGATTTTGAAGATGCTTGGATTAGGGCTATTGATCCTGTAACAAAATCCAATTATGCTTATCAGTTTTTTTATATCAAGGGTGCTAGAGAATTCAATCATGAGGAAGAAAATGATGTCTCAACTGTTGGCATCAAATCTCTGGATGAAAAGACATTAGAAGTGACACTGAACAACCCCACGTCTTATTTTTTAAGTCTTACATCGTTTGTAACCTACATGCCTGCAAAGAAGCAAACTGTAGATCTATATGGTCGAGAATATGGAGAAACAGCTGATAAAATCGTATACAGCGGACCTTTTACAATAGAAGAATGGATCAGAAATGAAAAACTGGTTTTGAAGAAAAATGAAATGTATCATGATGCTGATTCTGTTAGATTAGATAATATATATGGCTACATGATCAAGGAAAATGACACCATACTTCGAATGTATGAAAACAATGAACTAGATTTTATCAATCTCCCATCCGAATTCATAAATAAATACTCGTATTCAAATGAGTTTAAATCTTTATCAGAAGCAACCACATGGTATCTTATGTTTAACTGTGAAAACAAATATTTCTCCAACTATAAAATGCGTCTGGCTTTTTCATTAGCCACTGATGCTGAAGCATATGTCAATGTTATCGCTCAGAATAGTGGAACTGTAGCCGAAGGATTGACACCACCCAATATGACGGGAAAAGGACATTCCTTTGCTTTTGACAGGTATTCCTCTTTACCGGGATACGACCCTGAACGAGCATTGATTTTATTTGATGAAGCCTTGGCAGAAATTGGGGCTACAAGAGAAGAATTTAAGAAAGATGTGACTATTCTATCCGAGATGGGGGATACTTGGAACAGAAGAGCTCAGTTTTTCCAGAGTCAATGGAAAGAGAACCTGGGAGTTGAGCTGTTTATTGAACAGTTGACTTTCTCAGAAAGACTGAATAGATACGATAATAAAAGATATGAGATTGCTTACGCAGGATGGGGCGGCGATTACAACGATCCATTGACATTTATGGATATGTTGGTGACAGATGGCGGACACAACTATACTCATTGGAGTAATGAAGAATACGATGAACTCATTTTAAAGGCTATCAATGGCATAGACTATGACAGGATTGATGCTTTGGCTATTGCAGAAGAAATCATCTCAAGGGAGATACCTCTCTACCCGATTTATCATCCCAATAAAAATTTGGTTATTAAACCATATGTCAAGTCTTTAACCATTTTCCCGATAGGACCCGATTATGATTTTAAATGGACATATATAGATAAATAATCATTACAGGAGAATAAAATGGAGATAGGAAAACTACCTAACAAATTATTGGAGGATATTGTCATATCCTCCATCAAGAATAGAAGAGATGAGGTTGTTGAGAGATCCGCGATAGGAAAGGACTGTGCTATTGTAGACTATGGAGATAAGTATTGTGTTTTGTCTTCAGACCCGATAACAGGTGCTGAAAAGAATCTGGGGAAAATAGCAGTATATGTTGCCTCTAATGATATCGCGGCTGGAGGAGCTGAGCCTATAGCATTATTGATAACAATACTTGCTCCGCCTGAAACGAGTCAAGAAACTATAAGAAGGATCATGTTGGATGCCAATGAGGCCAGCAGCAGGTTAAATATTGAAATAGTGGGTGGACATACAGAAATAACAAATGCAGTCAATAAAATTGTTTTAAGTATGACAGCAGTAGGTATAAAAGACAAGAATTCAACCCCGGATGCCGCGGAAATTGGTGATTATATTTTGATGACCAAACTTGCAGGCATGGAAGGATCGACAATCATAGCTGAAGAAAAAGAACAAGAACTATTAGCATGCGATATCAGAGAAGATGAGTTGTCTGAGGCAAAAGCCTACATCGACAGCTTGAGTGTATTGAAGGAAGGAATGATATGTGCAGGTGTGGGAATCAAGTATATGCACGATATCACAGAAGGCGGTATAGAAGGTGCTGTCTGGGAAGCATCCATGGCTACCGGTTTTGGAATGAGAGTCAATGAAAAAAGCATTCCTGTTTCTGAAGTAACCAGAAAGATTTGCAATTGTTTTTCTATTGATCACTTCAGACTCATATCCAGTGGATCTATGCTGATTATTTGCCATCCGGACAAATATGATAGAATCATGTCAGAATTGGCCAACAACCATATTCTTGTGACGAAAATTGGCGAAGTTACTGATCAAGGTGTCTATTTTGCGAATGATGACGCAGAAAGGCTGATTAACGAACCTGGAAGCGATGAATTATATAAAGTCATATAGGAGACTAACTATTAAAAGTCAATAGTATTCATGAATAGTTTAAGATTTAAATATAGGCATACCCAATAAGCCTTCAAATCAAAGAATTTTGAAGGAAATAGGTTTTAAGATTGATAGAGGCCACTACATCATCTATC
>JAHRFV010000232.1 GCA_019084435.1 Dethiosulfatibacter sp. | reverse complement strand
TCGCCCTCCTATGAATATTAATCACGTTAAGTTAATTCTAACAGATGCTTCAATTCTCTACAAATAAAATATATTTTTAACAGTTTTTAAATCTCCATAAAATCTACACATACCAATGATATGATTCTTTGATAATGCAAAGGAGGACTATATGGAGAAAAAATTGCTTTCAAAAAAAATGATGGTAGAGGGAATGACCTGCATAAGCTGCGAAAACAAAATTCGGGAGAAATTGACAGATACAAAGGGCATTAGCTTTGCTAAAGTTAGTTATAGCACCGGAAAGATTGAAGTGACATATGACCCATACATTATTTCTTTGGATAAGATAGAAAACATTATTCAAGATTTGGATTATGATATAGTACGGGCTACTCAGATGAAAAAAAACAGCAGCAATTCCACAAGAGCTATTGGATTTTTGATAACCATTTATGCGTTATATATAATATTGAATCATTTTAATCTACTGAGTGTTTTCAACAATTTTCCGGAAGCCAAAGTTGGAATGGGATACGGCGTTTTATTTATGATAGGCCTACTGACATCAGTCCATTGTATCGGTATGTGTGGGGGTATCAATCTATCTCAATGCGCGTTACAGTCATCAGTTAGTGATAAGGCACAAGGCAGGCTATCAATTCTACGCTCAAGCCTTTTGTATAATTCCGGCAGAGTGGTATCCTATACAATTATTGGTGGGATAGTAGGGGCATTGGGCTCTGTAGTCAGTTTCTCCGGAACTGCCAGAGGAGCGGTACAGCTTTTCGCTGGAGTCTTTATGGTGATCATGGGTCTAAATATTTTAAATCTTTTTCCATCCCTTCGCAGATTCAACTTGAGGATGCCAAAAATTTTCTCATCAAAAATAATGGAACAGAAAAAAAGCAACAGACCTCTATTTGTCGGACTATTAAATGGACTTATGCCTTGTGGACCGTTACAGGCCATGCAGCTATATGCTCTTTCAACAGGAGACCCAATCAAGGGAGCATTGTCAATGTTGGCTTTTAGTTTAGGAACTGTGCCCCTTATGTTTGGTCTCGGTGCCATCAGCTCTTTACTGACAAAAAAATTCAAGTAAGGCGTTATGACTACCAGCGCGATTTTGGTTGTTGTCCTTGGAATTTTTATGTTTAATAGTGGTTTGGGCTTGTCAGGATTAGCGATAACTTCATATGCAGACGGCAATTCTCAGGCAGCACAAACGACAAGTGTAACGGATAATCTTCAAACAATCACTACTGAGCTTTCGTCAAGCTCCTACGAACCCATCACGGTCCAGAAAGGCATTCCTGTCAAATGGATCATCAAGGCAGACGCGTCAAATATTAACGGGTGCAACAATAGAATCATCATACCGAAATTAAACCAGGAAATAAGGCTTATTCCCGGTGATAATATAATAGAGTTCACACCGACTGAAAGTGGTGTAATACCATTTAGTTGCTGGATGGGGATGATTAGAAGCACGATTACTGTTGTTGATGACCTTGATAGTGTCGATCCAGCAGCTTCAGATAGGCCAGATGTTTCTGAGAATACTGCTTCGAATGATTTCCAAGTTTCAACAGATGAGGTGGCTATCGCAGTAATTGAGGATGGAAAACAATACGTTGAGACAAGTATGGATGACACCGTGTTGAAACCTGCCCTCATTATTATGCAAAGAGGGTTGGAGAGCATTTGGACTATCAATAAAACACAGGGTGAAGGAAGTCTTATGTTTTTTCTGTATAATGCTAGGATAGATGTCAAGGAGGGGGATAATCAAATCCGCTTCACACCGTCTATTGACTTTGAATTCAGTGTGATTGACAGCAACACCTATGGTTTTGTAAAGGTTGTAGATGACATAAACAATATAGATATTGATGCAATAAGGTTTGAAATCCAAAATCATGTTCTGGATATTCCAATAGGGGGATCAGAAGGACAATCATGCCATTAATATTACTACTCTTTGAATTATTGGGCAGAAAGGTTATAATGTAGAAGAATGTAAACTATCGATATTGGGGGCTTAAATTGGATAGACAACTTATTAAGATATTGATTGTAGATGATGAACTGAAAATTCTCGAGGTCGTCAGGTCATTTCTTGATGGCCACGGTTTTGTTGTGTTCACAGCTGAAAATCACAAAGAAGCTTTTGAAATAATTAGTAGAGAGGATATATCTTTAATTCTTCTGGACCTTATGCTGCCTGAGATGTCAGGAGAAGAGATATGTGTAAGAATCCGAAGGGAATCCCGAGTCCCGATTATTATGATAACTGCAAAGGCAGATGAAAATGCTGTGCTAGAGGGTCTTGATATAGGAGCTGACGATTATATTACCAAGCCATTCAGTTTAAAGACACTTAAGGCTAGAATCGAAGCAGTTTTGCGTCGCTCACTCAGTAATTCAGGGCCCCTCACCAGAAAATGCGCATACAACAACGGAGACCTAGAAATCGATCTAGACAGACGCAGAACCACTAAAAAGATGGTTGAGGTCAAACTGACGCCCAATGAGTTCAATGTATTGGTAACTCTTATTAGATACCCGAACAAGGTATTCACCAGAGAGGAGCTGATATCTATAGCCCTGGGAAGTGATTTCGAGGGTTTTGATCGTACTGTGGACACCCATATAAAAAATATACGCCAAAAAATTGAAGACAATCCCAAAGACCCACAATATATCCTTACCATACACGGAGTGGGGTACAGATTTGGGGGAGGCGAAGCAAATGAAGCAAAAATTAAGAACTAAGTTGACCTTTTCTTTTGCTCTTGTTGTATTACTGACCATAACATTGATCAGCTTATTGTCGAACCATTTCGTCAGTCAGCAATTTGAAGGTTATATGTTAAAACAACAGGAACAAAAGGTAAATGGACTAGCGACTATATTAAGTCATCAATATGATAGCGTATTGGAGAGCTGGAATGCTGATTCTGTCTATACCATTGGAATGTATGCCTTGAATGAGGGTTATATCATTAAGGTTTACGACTCAAAAAACAGTATTATTTGGGATGCACAGGCACATGATATGAGCTTTTGTGCAGAAATGATGGAAGATATTGCCAACCGGATGCAGCAATATAATCCCCAGGCAAATGGAGAATTCACATCAACGATTCTCCATTTGACACATGAAGATGAAATCATAGGCTATGTCAACATCCTCTACTATGGTCCGTTTTTTTTGAGTGAAAATGATTTTAGTTTTTTGAATGCCTTGAATAATGTTTTGATAGGTACGGGTATTTTTTCACTCTTTGCGGCAATTACGCTAGGTATATTCATGGCTAATCGATTGAGTGGACCAATACGTAAAACTGTTGAGGCAACTAAGAATATAGTTGATGGGGAGTATGGGGTTCTCATAAATGAGAAAACTGAAATTGAAGAAATTGACTTGTTGATCAAATCGGTCAATCAGTTGGCGGTATCGTTGGATCAACAACAGAATTTACGCAAGCAACTCACTGATGACGTTTCTCATGAATTGCGAACACCGATCACCATACTACAGACACATTTGGAAGCTATGATAGAAGGCTTGTGGCAACCATCACAAGAGAGATTGCAGGGCTGTCATGATGAAGTGACCCGGATTGGGAAATTGGTCAACGACCTTGAAAAGCTTGCCTCGACAAAATATGACAATCTGAAGCTCAATAAAACAGAAATCAATCTTTTGGAAATCATTGAGAATGTGTTGAAGGGATTTGAAGTGGAGCTGATAAACAAGGATCTCCACATATCCATTGATGGCTTTTGTTCACCAATTTATGCCAGTCAGGATAAAATCAACCAGGTTTTCTTGAATCTCGTCTCAAATTCTATAAAATACTCAAATATCGGTGGCAATATCAATATCAAGTTTGAAGAAAACGATGAAATTGTCTCGTTTAAAATACAAGATGACGGGATTGGTATACCTGAAAGCGAATTACCGTACATTTTCGAACGTTTTTATCGTGCTGATAAGTCCCGCAACCGAATGACCGGGGGATCCGGATTGGGTTTGGCGATAGTCAAATCGATTGTGGAGGCACATGGTGGCAAGGTTATGGTAGAGAGCAAATTAAATCAAGGAAGTATATTTGAAGTGATTCTACCCAAATAACTTCATAACAGCCTGCTCTTTCAATTTTGCTTCAAGCATAATATACACCTGTTGATTCTCCTTGCTGACCGCTGCTGGTATTAACGACAGTAAGGCTTTGTAATCCTCTGCCAGAATAAAATCATGATGTTTGCGGTCTGTCTTTCCAGTTTTACCCGAAGACAAATGAATTTTTGGTTTATCAATTCCATGCCAAGTCTCGAAGGATCTTTTAAGCGCATCACCTGCATCGATCGATGGAAGAATCCGATGATGATGGTAATCAAAAATAGCCGGAACTCCAGTCTTTTCCGATAGTGTCAGTACATCGAGAATAGAGTAGTTCATGTCATCATTTTCCAAACGCAAACGACAGCGAATTTCCTTTGGAAGCCCTTCATATACCTGTGCCCATCGATGCATTGCTTCTTTTGAATCCCCGTACACCCCACCCACATGGGTGATGAATTCCCTTACCCCAATCATATCCCCAAGGACCTGGTGATATGTCAAGTCCTCCACCGATCGCTTAATAACATCCTCATTTGGAGAATTAAGTAGCGTATATTGCCCTGGATGCATTGAAAGACGCATTTCATGGTGTATTGAAATACTCTTTATCTCGTCACACAGGATTTTAATTTCCTCATTTTTCCACCATGCGTATGTCATTACGGGATGTGTAGCTAAAGGAACAATATCACTGGAAACTCTAAAAAACCTGATACCATGTAACACATTCCACTCCAAACAGTCCTTCAGGTATAGCAAGTTGTTCACAATAAGGTCATGCAGGTATTCATTTCCCTTTGAGAGGTATGTGGCTAACCGAAGGGTTTTCATTTTTCGGGGAATTGATGTGTTCAGGCATGCATAGCCCAATAAAATATTCATATTTTCACCTTTTAGGGTATCTGTAAATTTATTTAGCAGCACTCAACTCTTGTTTGATTATTTTCTCCTGGAGTGAGGTATCAATGGTGATATCAAATTGGTCTGCATAGCTTCTACCCCACTTGTACATAGCGTGCAAAACGGGCAGGAAAGTCTTGCCATCCTCTGTAAGTGAATATTCAACCTTTGGAGGTATGACCGCATAGACTTCTCTATGTACTAAGCCGTGTTCCTCAAGGTCTCTCAGCTGCTGTGTCAGCATTTTGGGTGTGATTCCAGGCATTATTCTTTTCAGTTGGCTGAATCTCAGATGATAATTCCTAAGATGCCAGAGTATGACACATTTCCACTTGCCACCTATCAGATCCATAGATAGTTCCAAGGGACATCTGTAAACTTTTTCCATTTCCTCAATCATGTGATACCTCCAAAAAAATTATGGTATCATTGTAACACAAGGTATCATTTTTGACTATTCGAATTTTCAAATCCTAATAAAATAATCAATAATGCAGATAGATTTTCAATAGACATTGATATGATAATCACAAACCACTATAAAACTAAAACAGTCTAAAAATTATAATAATCACCCATATTATAATATAAAGCAATAGGTATACAATATGATACTATAGTACTTTAAAGTGCATACTTGTTTCGAGGGGCAGTATGATATATACTTTAGATAAATAAAAATTTAACAAATATAATGTGGAGGTTATAGAATGTTTGAATTTTTTAACGACGATCAGAAAATGTTAAGAAGTGTAGTCAGAGAGTTGGTAGACAAGGTAGTTGCTCCTTATGCTGCGGAATGGGATGAAAAAGACCATTGCCCAAAAGAGTTGTTCAAGGTATTTGGCGAACAAGGTCTTTTGGGTATTTTTGTATCTCCTGAATACGGCGGAGCAGGTCTTGGACTTACAGAAAGAGCTATTATGCTTGAAGAAGTAGCCAGACATAGTGCGGGATTTGCTATTGCCCTTATGACACATGACTTAGCAGCCGCAGCCGTTTATAATTTCGGAACAGAAGCTCAGAAAAAAGAATGGCTTCCAAAGCTTTGTTCAGGGGAACTAATTGGTGGATTGTCCGTAACAGAGGCTACAGGTGGATCAGATCTAGGCAACCAGGGAACGACAATCGAAAAGAATGACGCTGGCTATCTGATGAATGGACGTAAAGTTTTTATCACAAACTCACACATTGCAGATTTTAACATCTGGACAGGCACAAGCGGTGTCAATGAAAAGGGAAGAAAAATGCTAAGTGCTCTTATCATACCACCTGGAACACCAGGCTTGTCAGCTGGAAGAAAAGAAAACAAATTAGGCCTTAGAGGGTCTGTAACAGGTGATACTATAGCAAAAGACGTACAATGCGGACCAGATGACCTACTTGGAAAAGAAGGTGCAGGTGCTGCAATAGCGCTACACACTATTGGACATTTCGGTAGATCAGGTATTTCAGCATTCTCTGTTGGTATCTTGAGAGGAAGCGTAGAAGAAGCAGTCAAATTCAGTAAAGAAAGAATCATATATGGCAAGCCATTGGCAAAACTTGCAGAGATGCAAGCAATTATAGCAGAGAATCAAATAGAATATGAAGCTGCCGCAGCTATGCTTTACAATGCTACAGCTATTTATGACAGAGGCGAAGACGCTACACCGAGAATCGCAGCAGTCAAATACTTTTCAACTGAAGCAGCTATCAGATCAACAAGAAGAACTATGGATTTGATGGGTGGATACGGCGTTATGAATGAATACCCGGTGGGAAGATTCCTAAGAGATGCTTTGGCTAATGTACCATCAGGTGGAACCTCACAAATAATGAGAATTATTGTTGCTGGAAATGTACTAAAGTAAGAGGAGTGTTAGTATGTCATTGAATATTGCAGTTTGCGTCAAGCCTGTCCCTGACTCTGAATATTACGATAAAATTACAATTGATCCAAAGACAAAGAGAGTCAACAGAGAGGGCATACCCACAATCATAAATACAATGGACAAACACGCCATTGAAGCAGCATTACAGCTGAAAGAAAAGCACGGTGGAAAAGTGACAGTATTTACTATGGCGCCTGACAGCGCTGTGGAGAACTTAAGGCGTGTACTGGCTATGGGTGCGGACGAAGCATTCTTGTGCAGTGATAGAGCATTAGGTGGTGCGGACACATGGGCTACTTCATATACACTGTTCAAAGCGATGGAAAAGACAGGTCCATTTGACCTAATACTGCTTGGAAACGAGACAGAAGACGGTGGAACAGCCCAG
>JAHRFV010000245.1 GCA_019084435.1 Dethiosulfatibacter sp. | reverse complement strand
TGTGGGTATACCCTCCTCAAAACAGTCAATGCTGTAGGAAAATAATGAAATACTCCACAACTGTAACTAACAATATTATATAGGATTTAATAAAAAAGATGAAAGGAGAGTATACTAAAACATATTTTTAGTATACAAGGAAATATGATTCATAATAAATTTTATAGACACGACGATAAAAACCAAGATGTCAATCTTTTAAGGAACAGATTCAAGGAAGAATTCTCAAGCGCCGATTTCAGAAATAACTTTAGCTATAATCTTGTTATCTATGATGACAATAAACCAGTTTGCCTTGGTAGACTTGAAATGAAATCAGGATTATTTGTGATAGTTGGGTTAAGTGTTGATGAAATCCAGCAAGCCGATAAGGTAAGAGACCTAGCAGTGAGACTTTTAATCAGAAAAGCTGCTGATAGCGGGGCGCAGGGTGTTTATGTCAAACTAAGTGGCCACGCAGAAGCGGAAATTGATTTCTACAAGTCTTTTGGATTTCAACTTGCCAATAAAAACTTCCATGAAGAATTCACTTATTATAGACATGGCGATATAAGTGGAGACTGTTGTCCGGAGAAAGCAAATGAAAAAAAGAGGTAAGAACGTTGTAATTTTTGGTGGAGGTACTGGGCTCTCTATTATTCTCAGGGGTCTCAAATCCTATACTGATAATATCACTGCGATTGTTACCGTTGCTGATGATGGAGGGGGTTCGGGGGTACTTAGAGAGGATTTAGGTATGTTGCCTCCTGGCGATATCAGAAACTGTATCATTTCTCTGGCAGATACGCCACCAATTCTGGAACAACTGATGCAACACAGATTCAGAGAGGGTTATCTGAAAGGGCAAAGCTTTGGAAATCTATTTATTGCAGCCATGAATGAGATACACGGTGACTTTGAGCATGCTATAAAAGAGGTTTCTAAAATATTCAGAATCAAGGGACAGGTACTTCCTATGACTTTGACTGATACCAATCTCGTAGCCGAACTCCAGAGTGGACTTTCAATATTTGGTGAGGATACGATACCTGAGTATGTCAGTAAGACGAATGATCGGATAATGAAAATATCTTTGGTACCGGATTCATGCGATCCGCTGGAAGAAACAATAAGATCAATAGAGGAGGCTGATGTCATAATAATAGGTCCCGGTAGCCTTTATACTAGTGTTATTCCTAATCTGTTGGTCAGGCATGTATCCCGAATGATTGGTTCATCAAAGGCGAAGGTCTATTATATATGCAATTTGATGACTCAACCTGGTGAGACAGATGGATACGACATATCAGATCATGTGGACGCTTTGTTTGAACATGGCCACAATCTCAGGATAGACTATATCGTTGTCAATGATGAACAAGTGGATGATAAGGTCAGAGATATATATAAACAAAAGAATTCCAGTCAAATACTGATGGATGATAAACAGGAAGAATATCTAAACAAAAAAAATATCAAGATTATTAGGGATAATTTTCTTGATATTGAGAAAAACTATATAAGGCATGATGCTGATAGAATAGCGAGGGCTATACTCGAACAAAGGAAAGTGATTGACTTTATTAAAGGTTAGTCGGTAAATGAATCCAACAATTTTATTAAAGCATCCACTGCTTTTTCATCGTCCGGCCCTTCAGCCGTTATCATTATATCAGTTCCCTTTTTTGCCCCTAAAGCCATAATGCTGATGATACTTTTCGCATCAGCTTCTTTGTTGTCTTTTAGTACTTTTATTTTAGCATCGAATTCAGTTGCCTGCTTCACAAATAATGCTGCCGGTCTGGCATGAAGTCCTATTGAATTTTGAATAGTATAAGTCCTGCTTTTCATCGTTTATTCCTTTCACCACTTATTTTTTCTGCAATTTCTTCTATTTTTTTAAACCTATGATTGACACCCGATTTACTGATTGGGGGTTCAAGCATTTCACCTAATTCCTTAAGACTGATATCGGGATTATCGAGCCTGACTAGTGCTGCCTCCAAAAATGGAGCAGGGAGCTTATCGAGTCCGATACTATTTTTGATGATGTTTATATTGTCGATTTGTTTTAACGAAGCATCAATAGTTTTTGATAGATTGGCTGATTCGCAATTAATCACCCGATTGATGTTGTTTCTCATCTCTTTTACAATTCTGATGTTTTCCACCTCAAGCAAAGCATTATAGGCGCCTATGATGTTTAGGACATCTACGATCTGTTCGCTTTCTTTGAGATAGTTCACGAAATAATTCTTTCTAAGAACTATTCTAGCTTTAAGATTGTAGTTAGTCAACAGTTTTGAAAAATCCTGAGCATGTCGTTCACTATTGTTGACAAATTCGAGATGGTATCCCTTTTCAGGGTCTGAAATCGAACCGCATCCTAGAAAAACGCCTTTGACATAGGAACGTTTGCAACACTCCTCTTCCAATAATGAAAAAGGGATACCTTTGTTGAAGGCAAATGGATTTATATTGGCTGTATCAATAATCTGTACATCTCTAAGCAATCCCACGGCGTCTCCTAGATAGGTGATTTTGTATGTGTTATTGCGCTTGAGTTTTCTACCTTTACTTACCTTGACACTAGCAGGCATATTATATCTTTTTTTGAGCAATGAGTAGATTCGTCTAGCCAATGCGGCATTCTCAGTTGAAAAATCCAAAGATATTTGATCATTTCCTTTTAAG
>JAHRFV010000231.1 GCA_019084435.1 Dethiosulfatibacter sp. | reverse complement strand
CGGCACTATAAGACCAACAAATCCAATAATGCCCGAAATGGCTACAGCCGCACCAGTTATAATGGATGTGGTAAACAGTATTGTTTTCTTCACACGCTCTGAATTGACACCAAGATTATTTGCATTTTCATCTCCCAAAAGCATCAAGTCCATATCTCTAGATAGATATAGCAATACTGCAAGACCAGCAAGACTGTATGGTATCAACGAAATAACCTTATCCCATCCTTTACCGGATAAACTACCCATGGTCCAATGGATAATAATATGCAGACTCTCGCCAAACAATAGCATCATGACAGCCATCAATGCTGCCAGAAACTGTGACATTGCAATCCCACTCAGTAACAGAGTCGTAATAGGAACATCATTGCCTATTTTGGCTATATTATAGACAATAAACACGACTAGGACAGCACCTATAAAAGCAGTTAGATTGATAGAAGCAATTCCAAAGATTTTGATGCCTCCAAAAAAGACAATGCTGATAGTAGCACCAAAAGCAGCCCCTGAGGAGATCCCGAGGATATAGGGATCTGCCATAGGGTTTTTTAGAAGTCCCTGATAAGCAACACCACTGATAGCCAATGTGCCACCAACGAAGTACGATGCGATTATTCTAGGTAATCTCACATCAAGGATTATATATTTTGTAGACTGACTGATGTCATTTTGAAAAGGAATGGCACCCAGTCTTTCCATTATGATTCTGATAATATCCATAAAGTCGACCTTGACGGCTCCTATTGATAGATTAATGATTGCAAAGCCTATCATGGAAATGAATGACAATATGATTAATACTTTTTTATTTTTCATAAATCACCACTTGTGGTAAATATATTACCTACTTGCCTTCGAAAGCCTCAGGATGAATGGCCATGGCCATCATTTCAAGTCCATCTATTATTCTTGGTCCCGGTCTTGATGTGATATCAGGATGCAACAGAAAAACCTGTCCGTTCCTAATCGCTTCTATGTTTTCATAGCCGGCTCTTCCGAAAATATCTTCCGGTGTTTTAAAGCCATCATCCGATGTCATATAAACCTGTGGATTTTTTGAGATCAGTAGTTCCAGACTGTACTCCGGATAAGCAGATTCAGCATCCTGGGCTATATTGATACCATTGGACATTGTTATCAATTCATTGATGAAGCTTCCCGGTCCAACTGTCATGAGAGGATCATGCCATATTTCATAAAAAACAGTTTTAGCCTGGTATCCTTTGGTTATCTGCATAATGTTTTCTTGTTTTCCCCTCATGCTTCCGATCAATTCTTCTGCTTCTTTTGAGGATCCTATTATATCGCCTATATCTTGTATAGATTGATATGTCTCCTCTAAATTGGTAGGATTGATGAGCATAACAGGTATGCCGGCGCCTTCAAGCTGTGCAAGCACCTCTTCACTTAACCAGGCGGCAAAGAACACATCCGGTTTTGAGTCAATAATGAGCTCCAGATTGGGTCCGTTATAATCACCGATTTTGTTGACACTTAAGGCTTCTTCAGGGTAATTGCAATATACCGAAACACCAACCAGTTGGTTACCTTTACCTAAAGCATAAATAATCTCTGTGTTGCTTGGAACTGCTGAAACCAGTTTTTCCGGCATTTTTTCAAATGTCACAGTTCTACCTGAGCTGTCTGTGACAGTCAATGGAAAAACAGCATTATCACCACTTGTAGACTCAGTGTTTTCTGCAGGGGTTGTTGTCGTCTGTGCATCATTGTTTCGACATCCGACAACTGAAAATATCAAAACAATCATTAATACTAAAGCCATTAATTTTTTCATTTTTTCCTCCATATATTGTTTTTCTGAAACAAAAAATCCCAACCGCAGTTGGGATATGTAAAAATATTATTATTTAAAATAATACTAATACCACCTCCCCTCCGAAGGTTATTAATTCATGATTCAGGCAGGTCTCCTGGCTCGTGCTTAGCCTCATTTCACCCTTCCCGGAATTTCCAGTGGCTGTGAAACTTGTATCACTTACAGTAGCGGGGGCTGCAGTGGATTTTAACCACTTTCCCTTTTAAGTAAACACCTGATCAATGCTATTAATAATGCATTGTAATGTTAACATACCACAAGAACAAATGCAATACATTAAAACGTGATTTGATCTGTGATTATTTAGTGAAGTTGTATTTCTCTCTGATTTCAATTATTTTTCCACAGGTCATTGTTCCTTCAGGACATGGTCCTGCAACACATCCGGGGCCTGCATCTCTGAACAATCCTGGAGCTACATTCATGACCTCGATAAGCATCTGATAAGCCATTTCCCTTATCTCCCATTGTGCCCTTTCACAGCATCTGAGTCTGAAAAAATGCATCAAAGATCTGGCATTCATGGTGACCATTATTTTTGTCTCACAGGCATTGGGTAGAACATATCTCGCATCCTCAATCGCCATTTTTTTGGCGGATGCAGAAGCTGAGCTCTCTTTTTTGCCTTGAGATATCAAGTTTTCATAATGCGTCTGGAAAAGAATATCTGTCATTTTATCGTATATGCGCTGATCCTGCTCCATCGCCTCAATAAAAAGCTTCTCGGCCATGGGATTTTTCTTAATCTCAGGTGGAACTATATACTGGAACTGGCCCTCTGTCACATATCGCTGGGATCTCTGGCTATAACTGGCGATTCTGTGCCTGACTAATTGATGAGTCAACGTTCTGCTGACTCCCTCAATAGCAAAAGTAAAACTGACATGCTCTATGGGTGATTGGTGACCCAGTCTCATCAGCATATTGATGAAGCTCTCAGCTTTTTCTTGTGTCAAATCCTCCATTATCTCATCGCCTGACATGTCCGAATAGCATAACTTAGCAGCGGCAGCTACAAGTTTTTCCGGATTGGGTGTGTGTTCGACAAGCTTAACCCTCAATTTTGTCTCCATATAGGCTCCTTTTCATAAAAAATATTGATTAAATATCATTATACACAATATTAGGTATTGTAACAAACTTTATAATTTGTTATATTATTAACAGGGGTGATTTTTATTAAACGTTATAAAAAAGGAATTGAAACCAGAAACAACATAATCAATGCTTCCAAATCACTGTTTTACTTACAGGGATTCAATAACACGACAGTTCAGAAAATAGCCGATTTGGCATCGGTAAACCTTGGGTTGCTCTCTTATTACTTCAAAACTAAAAATAATATTATAAAAATCATATTTACTGATTTTTTTGAGAATTTGGATAATATCGTCTGTGATGTATGCAACAAAGAAGAAGATCTTATCCTTTTTTATATGGCAAAAGAAAGAGTTGCCTATGATATTATTTTCAACAATCCAAATAACCTAAGATTCTTTAAAGAGACCATCAATGAGAAAATTGTAGTGAAAATCATGGAAGAATACTCCCTAAACAATTTTATTAATATCAACAAAAAAAACGGATACAATATTGATATCAATCTTATCAAGTGCTACTCAGCATTGGAAACAGGTGGTTCTGTCAATATTATCAAAAAATATTTTTCAGATGATCTGACAATCAGTTATGATGATATGGTCAATGTGCTGATTGGATGCACCCCAAGGCTTTTCGGGGTTGACAATGATTCTATCTCTAGATATATCTCAAGGACAAAAGAGCTTCATAAAAGTATCGATTCGTCCAGAGTTAAGTTGCTAATATAAAAACGCACCCGCCGGGGTGCGTTTTCTTATGGCAATGTAATTATTTTCTCGTCTGATTCCCTGTATAGAACAAATTTCCTGCCGATACTGACAACGAACTCAGCTCCGAGTATTTCTGCCAATTCACTTGCTGTATTCTGAGCCTCAAGGTCTATGTTGTTTAAAAGCTTGAATTTAACCAATTCTCTAGCTGTCAATGCGCCGTCTGCCTGGCTAATCAGATTTTCGGTAATGCCATTTTTCCCTATGTTTACGATTGGATCAATACTGTTTGCCAATGATTTTAAGTAACTTCTCTGTTTGCCTGTAATCAATTTTTTCACCTCTATTCAATAAAATCAAATTCTATTCCACATATCTCGACGGAGTCACCTTCGGATGCTCCAAGTTCTCTAAGTCTATCTACAACGCCTTTGTCATTTAACACTTTCTGGAAATTCCTGATAGATTCTGTATCCTCAAAGTTGGTGGATTCAACTAGAACATCAAGAAAATAGCCATCAGCCACATATATCTCATTTCTTTTATAGACATTGATTGTATCCTTTTTAACCACATTGTGAAGCTTAACCACTTCGGATGCGTCATAGAGTGTTTCCTCAGGTGGAATTGATTTCATCATTTCCAATGCAGCATATAGTACTTCTCGAATACCACTGCTTGTTGCTGCTGAGATCTCAAATATCTGATACTTATCTCCTAGCTCACTTCTAACCAGCTTTATGTTGTCTTCAACTCCGGGTAAATCAATCTTATTCAAGACTATGATCTGTTTTTTCCCCGCTAGCTTTTCACTATAGGTGCGTAATTCTTCATTGATCATAAGGAAGTCTTCAATTGGATTTCTACCTTCCTGCCCTGAAATATCTATCACATGCAGTAATAATCTAGTTCTCTCAATATGTCTCAGGAATTCATGACCTAAACCTATCCCTTGGGATGCCCCTTCAATAAGACCCGGTATATCAGCCAAAACAAAAGTCTCTCCTGATGGCATTTTAACCACACCTAGATTTGGTTTTAGAGTTGTGAAATGGTAGTTGGCTATTTTGGGATTTGTACTGGAATTGAAACTCATAGCGGATGTAGGTCTGATTGGATTTCCTAATGTTGGAAAGTCAACGTTCTTATCTGTAACAACCAGT
>JAHRFV010000056.1 GCA_019084435.1 Dethiosulfatibacter sp. | reverse complement strand
ATCTCATCAATTATTCTGATAACCTTGGTATTTTCCTTACTCATCTGTCATCATCATCCTTTCCAAACATTTCAATAATCGGTATTAATACTGCTGCTGCAAGGCCAGCCGCAAAACCATTGTTATAAAGATTAAGCCCACCATGAAGATAACCTACATTAAGCACCACTGAGGAATGTACAAATCCTGCGACTACTCCCCAATGCCAACCATATTCTCCTGCTATAGGAGCGAGTGCTGTTCCAAATAGCGCAGCAAGTTGAATAGCGGGGTCGTTTATTGCAAATATCTTGAGCAATGATCCAATAAACACACCTAGAAAAATAGGAAGTATATTTTTAGGGTGTTTACCAAATGCAGCAAATCCAGCTATAGTAAAAATTCCACCAATAGTAGGGCCGTTTAAATCACCATTAATCATCAGGATATATAATGTGGAAATTATGCCTGTTATGCCAACGTTTATTAATGAAACAGAGAACCCTTCCAGTTGAATAAAATCGGTAATCAACCGACCAGAATAATCTAGAAGGTTTTTATAGTTTTTGAAGGATTTCCCGTTAAGCAAGAATCCAACAATTAAAATAGTTGAAAAAAGTCCAAAAACATAGATGCCCAGTATGACATTGTTACCAGTGGTCCAGATGAATTGAGCAGTGGGAACATATCCAAAGGATCTGATAATCGATACAAATATCAAACCTGTCATACCCGCAGTAAATCCAATATTATATAGGTTGAACCCATGGTGTACATTGATCAAGGAAGAACCCAACGGTGGTATGATAAACCCCAATAAGATACCACATATCATACCCAATGGCAAGCTTAATGTCAATGGGAGACTGTTGCCAAAAGCTATTTCAGATACAGCAGGAGCAAGAGCTGTTCCAAATAATGCAGGTATGAGAAATTTGTTGAATTTTTCTTTTTTAAAGCGAGAATAGCCATAAGCGCCTAAAAGTATAAACCAAACATTAAATAGGTTTTTCCCAAATAATGCAAAACCGGATATGGTAAATATTGCGGCTATAAATGGACCATTGAGACTCTGTTTTAGCATATACAACATAAATATGCAGATAAGAGTAACCAATCCGGAATTTACAAAAGCTGCACCCATGTTTCCCAAACCTATGTAGTCGGTCACAAGGCTAGATGGTTGGGTTATTATTGAGATTAAACCGGAATAAATCTCGTCCAGGCTATTCTGGGTAAGACCGAATAAAATTTGGGCAACAGAAAGTGCTATGCCGAACATGTACTTAGAGTCAAAGACCATTTTTTTGTTCATGTTACCTTGTATACTAAAAATATAGTTTTAGTATACTCTCCTTTCATCTTTTTTATTAAATCCTATATAATATTGTTAGTTACAGTTGTGGAGTATTTCATGTGTACACCTACAGCATTGACTGTTTTACGGAGGGTATACCCACAACTGATTCCACAAAGATTAATTAGCTGGTTAACGCTTAGACGTTTTATTGACAAGGTTATTCGGAATCAACTTGTGAAGGCTAACCACTCTGTAACAATACTATTCAGGAGGTTTTTTATGTTGTTTGTAGGCATTGATGTGGCATCCAGAAAGCATGACGTTGCCATCACCACTTTTCACGATGGAGTACTTACTGCGCCATTTACCATATCCAACAATCTAGACGGATTTAAAAAGCTCCGTGATGAGATTGTTTCCCATACGGAGCATCTTGACGATGTACGTATAGGAATTGAAGAAACTGGCATCTACTCGAAAAATATTGCCGAGTTCCTTGCGTTATGTGGCTTTAGAGTCCACATGATCAATCCAGTTCTAACCAGTAACAGCAGAAAGTCGCAGTCCATCCGGCTCACTAAAACCGACAAAATCGATGCTCTCGCTATTTGTAGATACGTGGAATTTAATTATAAACGTCTCAATTCCTATACATCTACATTATACATCTTCAGCGAGATAAAATCACTATCTAGAGCAAGACTTGATATCCAAGAAAAGCTCATTAAGGCTAAAACCGAATGGACGAGGCTTCTAGACATTTCATTTCCTGAATTCAGACTTAAGTTCAACCAGCACTCCAAATGGGTCTACCAACTGTTTAGCGACTATCCAACATCGGATAGGATAGCCAAGATGCACTTGAATACGCTGGTTTCCATTATCAGAATCAAGGGAGATCGTTACGAAGCTGCCTGTTATATCAAATCTATTGCTAAATCTACCATAGGATCTTCTTCACCTACCACTAGGCTTCTTCTTAAGAATACCTTGGCCGATATCGTTCATTATGCTTCTCAGATGGATGACTTTGAACAGGAAATTGAAAATATCATTGAAACTCACTTCTCCAATATTCTGACTGTTCCTGGTGTAGGTCCTATTGTCGCAGGTCTGATTATCGGTGAAATAGGCGATGTTACACGTTTTCATTCACCTCATGCTCTTGTGGCTTTTGCCGGGATGGATCCTACGATATTTGAATCTGGGCTTTTCAAAGCCAAAAAAGTAGGCATATCAAAGCGTGGATCAAAGTATCTACGATCGGCTCTTTACACCGCGACAAAGGTTGCCATAATCAATCCTAACGTCAAGAACAATAAGTTTCGTGATAAGTACCTCAAGAAAATTTCAGAAGGCAAGCATCATAACTCTGCCATCTTTTGTGCTGCCAAGAATATGTGTAACACAATCTTTGCATTGCTCCATTCGGGCAAGGACTTCGACTACGCTCTATAACAACGCCCATATATTGATTACGGAGTCTCTGAATCATTGACTCCTTTGTTTCT
>JAHRFV010000057.1 GCA_019084435.1 Dethiosulfatibacter sp. | reverse complement strand
TAATTCTCCTAGCGGCAAGCAGTTTTTTCTTTCTGGTTGGAACCATAGGAGAATTAGTATTATTACAGCTTTTATCATTGTAATAGCTCCTTAAAATAGCTTACCTTTCTCAATATACTTCGATACACAAATTGTTGTGATGAAGCCCATCATGGCGTATATCAACGCAACATCCATAAATGCGTCCTGTCCGGTGATGATTGAAATAAACGCTATCATAACAGTGACCTTTGTGGATATGATGTTGATGGAGACAACTCGATCTGCAGCCTCAGGCCCAATATATGCCCTATAAAGACAGAAAAAAAACAATATTCCCAGGAAAACTGACATAACAATCAAAGCGTTTAGAATCATTGATTGCCTCCCTCGATCGATAAAATGTGCTTCTCTATAATGCTGTTTTTCAAATCCGTAGCAGCGTCGTCCGTTAAGGCATGAACAATATACTCATCGCCAATTATATCAACCGTTAATGTACCGGGTGTCAGCGTGATTGAATTGCCATAGAGAACCTTGTAAAAATCTTTCTTAGGTTTGACAGGAACCCTGACAAACTGAGGGGAGATGGGCATACTTGGACTCAAAACAATTTTAGCTACATGGATATTGGATTTGACTATTTCAATCAGAAGACGGGAAATGTAAGTGAAGACATTCTTGATATTTTTTACGCTGAAGAAAGATAACTCTCCTTCATCTGTAATATAGCTTTTCGAAAAATAAGTCACCATAAGAGATGCCAACAAACCGATGGTGATTGATTCCACACTGATTCGAGGTGATAAAACCAGCCAAAAGCCAAACAGAAAACCGAAAAGCAATATGTAATTTCTATTAATAAATCTTTTCTTCTTATTCATTGTCATTCCTCGGATAAAATAATGCCTCCCTTATTTATCAAGTCTGATAATTACTAAGGAAGGTATAATATACATATTATTAACTGTATTCATTGATTTGTCAAATGGTAATTATTATAAAGTGTTTTATTTTATTAATATTTGAAGATTTCATCAAGATTGGCTCACATAAACAGATATAGAACCACCATTGACCTTAAATAAACCGTTTCCTTGTTCATCAATCACAACCTGGTCTTTCATGTTTCCCATTTTATCAATCCAGATTTCTCCTTGATGCATTTGACCAACATTCATCTTCTTAAATCCCGAATCGCCACTAGACATTATAACAGCACAGCCAAGGGGGTGTTCTTCATTTCCTAATCTGACCCAACCGATTACATTGTTGTGATCGAAATAATCTGTCTGATCGCCATAGGCGTGATATTGTCTGATATTGAGAAGCCTATCTATTTCATTCCTGACAGCAGGCATGGAATTTTCCCTTGTCAGTCCATAATAATCACCATAAAAAACACAGGGAAAACCATCAGCTCTTAGCAGAATCAATCCGTAAGCCAAAGGCATAAACCATCTCTCCACATAGGATTCTAAAGATTGTCCCGCTTGAGCGTCATGGTTGTTGACAAATGTAACTGCTATAGCAGGGTGATGCTTGACGAGGGTATCGTCAAAAATAGTACGCATGTCAAAACCCTTGCCATTATGAGAGGCTCTATAGAAGTTGTAATGAAGTACAACATCAAACATATCCATTTTATAATCGATTGCGTTGATGTAGTGATCAATTGTGGATTTACTGAATTCCCAATATTCACCCACAGCAAAAAAATCATCTCCAAATTCATGGTGAATGTGGTTCAACAGCATTTTCATAAACTGACTGTTGATATGCTTGACAGCATCAAATCTTAAACCGTCAACATTCGTTTCTTTGACAAACCAATTGATCCAATCCAATGTTTCCTTTTGGACGTCAGGGTGCATATAATCCACATTGGCAAACATCAAATAATCGTAATTTCCAAACTCCAGAGAGACACCCTCTGACCAATTTTTATTTTCTCCTAGAATCCTAAAAATAGCTTTTTTGCCAGATTTATTATCAAAGTCAGCACCATTAAAATGCTCCCATCTCCATTTGAAACCTGAATATTTGTTGTTTCTGCCATTAAAATCAAAACGGACCCAACCCTCTATTTCATATGGTTCGGAGACCTGTGTTTTCCTGTCATTCGGATCAACCTCAACAGCCATAAACTTATCGGTTCCATCAGCCCCCGCTTTGTGATTCAGAACGACATCGGCATATACATTCAAGCCCTTGTCATGAAGGGTGTTGATCGCTCCGTGCAATTCCTCTTTTGTGCCATATTTTGTTCTTATAGAGCCCTTTTGATCAAACTCTCCCAAATCATAAACATCATATACACCATATCCGGTATCATTTGTCCCTGTTGCTTTATAACAGGGTGGTATCCACACAGAAGTTATTCCTATCTCTTTCAGATGATCTGCATCATCCTTCAGTCTATTCCAGAGTGTTCCATTATCCTCCAGGTACCATTCGAAGTATTGAAACATAACGCCATTGACGGACATTTTACTCACTCCTTTTTTATGCCTCTATATATCTTAAAAGCATATCCTGATTGACACAATAAAGCATTGCGTCTGCCTTTGTAATCTCTCCTTGTTTATATAACTCAGCTAAACTGATATCCATACTAATCATTCCTTCGGCTCGTCCTGTTTGAATAGCCGCTTCAATTTGAGGAACTTTGCCATCACGAATCATGTTTCTAATGGCGGGAGTAGCTAACATGACCTCGAATGCGGGAACTCTTCCAAACTCCTTTGAGGGAATGAGTTGCTGTGATATGATGGATTGAAGTACAGTTGACAGTTGGACACGAACCTGTTGCTGCTGCGGAGGAGGAAATACATCTACAATTCTATCAATTGTTTTTGAGGCACCTACAGTATGCAATGTTGAAAGCACCAAATGGCCTGTCTCTGCAGCGGTTAATGCAATCGAAATAGTTTCATAATCCCTCATCTCTCCGATTAGAATGACATCAGGCGCTTGCCTCAAAGCAGCACGCAATGCCTGAGCATAGCTTCTCGAATCAATGCCGATTTCTCGTTGTTCAACGATACTTTTATCATGCTTATGCAGGTATTCGATTGGGTCTTCAAGTGTTATAATATGACATGACCTATTCTGATTGATCAAAGAGATAATGGCAGATAGAGTTGTTGATTTTCCACTGCCCGTTGGTCCCGTCACAATAATAAGGCCTTTCGTTTTTTTGTTTATTTCCAGAATACTCTGCGGTATTCTAAAATTCTTGTAATAATCCTGCTCAAAGCTCAATACTCTGAGAACTGCCGCCATTGAACCCCTCTGATTGTATACACTAACTCTGAATCTACCCACACCCTTTTGAGAGATAGAAAAATCCTTATCTCCTTTTACTTGGAATTCTTCATAATGCTCATTTTTTTTGAACAATGCAGTCACAAATTTTTCTGTGTCTTCTGGGGTGAGTGCAGGATGATCAAGTGAAACCAATACGCCATCAATTTTAAAGGTTGGGGGAACCCCGACAGTAATAAAAATATCGGAAGCCTTTTGATCCACTGCCATTTTAAGCAGAGTATTTTTTTCAATCATTATTTGGTACCTCCACATCAGTAAATTCAAGCTCTTCATAGGTGAATATCACAGGGATTTCTTTTATCATTTTTATATGATAACGGTCAGGTGATGTGCTCATGTATGCCATCTCTAATCTTATTAGTTTTCCTGATTCTCCCTCAAACTCTCTAGCAATGATAAAACCGTTTAAAATATCTGACACAACGATCTCATCATCCATTTCTCTGACAAACTCTTTTAAGGCTTCAGAATCAGCACCTTCGTTTTTGATTAAAACAGCATCCATATCAGAAACAAAACGATAGACTTCACCCTGTAACCTGTCATATTGTTGATTCCAAGAGGCGTTCTTTAAAGCTAGCTTATAATCTGAATAAGAAGACATCATACCAAGAACACTAAAAATGCCTAACATCAAAAAAGACAGAATTACTAGAATACTTGAACTTCCTTTTTCGTTTTTCAGCAATTTCACGGCAGTCAATCCTCCTTTAGAGTTTCAATATATATTTTAGTATCAGTTGCATAAAGAACAGGCTTGGATTCCTTACCCCTGAAATAGGGTTTGATACGTCTGATTTCTATTCTAACATCATACAGTGTTCTGTCACCTAATTCATTTGCTTGACCATTCAAGAATATTGAGGCTTCAAAAAGTGCCCTCGAATGATTAGCACTGGTAATTTGCCAGTCCTTGTCAAAAAAAATATAACCTTCAAATGACTGGTTGTCAGTCTTGATAGTGTTTGGGCTTATTGCATCAAGTGGATATCTGTCCCAGAGATCCGCCTTAATGGATTCGATAATCGTGTTGGTTAAGTAAACACTATGATCGAGTTCAGAAGATCGGAGATTGATATCCTTTGCACTCAGAAAAAACTGAATCGTTAAAATCCCTACGATAGCAAGGGTTCCAACTGATATTATCAACTCAGCAAGTGTAAATCCAAAACTATTATCAATTGATTTTTTTGATTTCTTTAAGAACCAAAGCATCATAATCTATTCCTTTTAGTTTATTGGAAGAGCAATAAACCCACTCAAGCTCTTCTCACTACCGTTTGTATTCAGGGTTGTTTCAAAAGACAAGCCCTTTTGATCAATCCATTCAAAGTATATCTCATCAAGCTCGACTACTGGAAAACTAGAGTCCAAGTCAAACTCGAATCCTTCTATAATTAAAGCTTCTCGCAAATAACCGTCTTTTACAAAAATGACAGTCTCATAAGCCACTGGAGAATGATTATCTTTTATAACTAAGAGGGCATTCTCCACACCATCGAAATCTCTCAAACTAATTGTATCTACTTCAAGGTTTTGACGTATTTTGGTGTGTATATAAGCCTGTGATATGCGCAGATTCGAAATGGTGTCATTTTTTCTGATAGTGTCTCGATAGGCATTTGTACTTCCAATGACGAGACTAAGGGTTGTGACAGAAAATAAAATCAACAAAAACATCACCAAAATCAATTCAATCATTGAACGTCCTTCAATTCGTGCATTGCCTTTCAAATCATTCACCTACCTTTTAATGACAGCTATTTTTGGTAGAATATTGGCTGCTTGAATGTCATAAAAATAATAATACTGCGATTCATCAAGGATGATGCCATAGTGTTCATTGAGATAGTATAAATCTGGTGGATAACTGCCTTCAAGAGCGTAGCAATGAATAGCAGCCTGCCTTAGAACATTTTCCAGTGCTTCACTTCTATCGGTTGCATTATTCATAGATATATCTTGGATTGTTAGTATCCCAAATATGATAATAATGAAGGATATTACAATAGTAATTAGTGATTGGGAACCGATTGATTTGATTAGATTTTTCATACATTCCCTCCTAGGAGTTATCTATCCAATTGAAGACATGATATGAATCATAGGTAACATGACAGTCAAAAGGATAGCAGCAACAACAATCGATAATATAATAACCAGCGTTGGCTCAATGGAGGATGTCATTCTATCAAGTGCTCTATCTAATTCAGTCTCATAAATATTAGTCGTTTTAACTAGCATCGTATCCAGTTGACCTGTATTATTCCCAATACGAACCATCTGTATAAATAGTTCAGGAAAAATCTCTGTTAACTGCAAAGCCTCAACTAAGGAACTTCCTTTTGTAATACGTGTTTGAGCTTCCTCAATTTTAGACTGTGCATATCGATTGCCGACAAGTGGGGCCGAAAGTAGAATGGCATCTTCAAAAGAAATACCTGCTTTCACCATCATCGATAATCCTTGAGAGAATCTAAGCGTGACCAATCTCTGATATATCTTTTTTAAGACACCTATTTTAAGCTTAAGTCGATCGGAAGTCAGTCCGCCTTTTGTTGTTCTTATAAACAAGACTAACCCAATAATTATGATAGCAATAACAACAAGCCCCCATAGAGCTGAGTTTTGCAATATTTTACTAATTTCAAAAATAAACGCTGTTGAAGGAGGAAGATCTCCACCAAGTGAAGCTAGGACCTCTTGGAAAACCGGAAATACTTTCAATATAATCAGCATAAGTACTGAAGCCATCAATACAAAAAGTACTATAGGGTATACCAATGCATTTCTAGTCTTGTATGTAGTCTTTTCGGATTTGTCATAATATTGGCTTAATTGTTCCATTTGTACATCAAGCATTCCGGTTGTTTCTGCAATTTTTGTCATCTGAACAAAATAATCAGGGAATACTCTCAGTTGTTCAAATGATTCATAAAGTTTTTTACCGGATTTGACATCTTCATATAACTGATCGGTAATTTGCCGCATGCCCGCATGAGAAATCTCTTTTCTAAATATCGCAATACCCTCTAGATAAGGAATACCTGATTTTAAAATCAATGAAAGCTGATACGAAAACATGGACAGTTCAGACAAAGATAGTTTTTTAATCGGCATGGACTCATGATTATCTCTATTCAAAACAGATTCCTCCTCAATTTGCATCTTGAGCTAAATAAGCATCTAAGTTCATTTTAACTCATTTCTATTATATTAAACATATGGTCTAATGTCGATAGATATATTATACTACTGTTTTCAACGCATCGATACGTTACACTTTCCATCATCAGGAAATCAGAAGTGGAATATTAGCTTACTGCTTTACAATATGGTATAATGATACACATTATCAACTCAAGATTTTGATAAACAATTTCTTCGGAGGTTTATCATGAAAGTAAGAATATTTTTTATAACGCTAATTCTTATGGCAATACTTTTGCCGTATAGTATAAATGTTGAAGCAGCACAAGTAAGTGCAATAAGGACAACCTCAAGAGTATTAGTTGATCGGACGTCTAAATCTTTTGATGCTTATAATATAAATGACAATAATTACTTCAAATTGCGCGACATAGCGTACGTCTTGAACGGTACAGGGAAACAGTTTGCAGTGGGATGGGATGGAGCAAAAAATGCCATCAGTCTGACAACAGCAAAACCCTATGTGTCTGTCGGTGGAGAAATGACCTCATCAACAGGGGGTACTGTAAAGACTGCTACTTCAACAACCGCAAAAATCTTCCAAAACGGCAAAGAGGTTTTTCTTACCGCCTACAATATTGACGGCAACAACTATTTCAAATTAAGAGATTTGGGAGAATCGCTCAATTTTGGTGTGGATTGGAATGCTTCTCTTAATACTATTGAGATTTCCTCTACCAAGGGATATACGCCGGAACAGGCTGACACTAGCCAAACGGTGTGCACTTCAGGGGTATGCATTGATGAGACATCAAAAAACAATGGGCTAGTTCGAGTTGGTTACAAGGGAGCTCCAACAGAAAAAGTGAAGCTGTTGATATCTAAAGATGGCGTTCAATACTTTTATCCTATAAAACCTGATGGCATAATGGTTGGATTCCCTCTCCAAATGGGGAACGGTGAATATAAAGTTAGCGTATTAAGCAATGTTACTGGCAATAAATATGCCTATATAAAAACTTCTAATATCAGTATCCAACTTACAAGTGCCAATGCTGTTTATCTAAATTCCATTCAGACCATTTCCTGGAGTCCGACAAGTGCAGCTACAATAAAGAATCGGTCACTGATTGGACTGGAAACTGACTATAGTAAACGAATTACATTGGGGTATGATTTTGTCGTGCAAAATGTTCGATATGATTTTGACAAGATAAGCTCATTGACACCCGATTATATCCCCATTCCGGATAAAACCCTACAAGTATTGAAAGGTATCTGCTACGATTATTCTTCCCTGTTTGCAGCTATGAAACGCAGTGAAGGGGTTCCTATCAAATTAGTGAAGGGATACTCCACATTGGTAGAAGGTTACCATGCATGGAATGAAGTGTACATCAATGGGAAATGGATTGTTGTCGATACTACTGTGGATGCGGCGTTTTATAATGCGAAAGGGACATTCAGCTTTGCAAAGAGCACCGCAGATTATACAAAGGTGTATGAATACTAATTAAGGAAGAAGTTTATGAAATTCATTATTTGGTTTGGTATATTTCTGTGTCTATCTCAATCAGCTATGTTTTCTGGTCTGAACCTGGCTTTTTTCAGCATCAGCAAATTGCGGTTGCAGCTTGAGGTGGAGAAAGAGAATGCGGATGCAATAAAAGTAATGCATCTTCGTGAAAACGCCAATTTTCTGCTGGTGACAATTCTGTGGGGCAACGTGTCAGTAAATGTACTGTTGGCGTTGTTGTCAGGCTCGGTGTTGGCGGGTATTTCAGCATTTCTATTTTCAACGATTATTATTACCATTGTGGGTGAGATTATTCCACAAGCTTACTTTTCCCGTCATGCCCTGAGAATTGCATCTAAGCTATCACCTGTAATTCGATTTTATCAAATACTACTTTATCCCGTAGCTAAGCCGACGGCATTCATTCTGGACCACTGGTTAGGAAAGGAAGCTGTACCTTTTTATGGGGAAGAGGATTTCCGAGAATTGGTTAAGTTGCATATGAAAACATCAGGTTCGGAAATTGATAAAACAGAAGGAAAAGGTGTTCTGAACTTCCTAGACCTGGATGATCGCCTGTTGGGGGATGAAGGCGAGATTTTGAATCCCGACAGTGTGATTATGCTTCCTTTCATAAACGGTAAACCGCTATTCCCAATCAGAGGAACTGAGGAAGAAACCACGTGGACAGAAGCGATTCTTTCATCCGGCAAGAAATGGGTTGTATTCACTGACAAAAAAGACACTCCCAAGCTAGTAATGAATGTAGACAGGTATTTGCGAGATGTGTATTCTAATCCTGAGCACTCCAGTCCAATTCTTCATTGTCATAGACCGATTGTGCTGGAAGATGCAGATAGAACTCTGGGTAGCATTTTACCTCACCTAACAGTAAACCCACAGCATAAAGATGATGATGTGATTGATGAAGACATAATCATACTGTGGGGGGATGAGCGTAAAATCATCACGGGCTCAGATTTCTTGGGCAGATTGTTACGGGGGATTGTTCAAAATCGCGAAGCAAAAGATAATGATCATGATTGATTATAAGCATATTCACACTAGAAATTACTGAATTTTCGATAGAATGATATTTTTAACTTCTTCAAGACTTTCTACACCAGAGAATGATGGATATGCTTCACTATCGTATATCAGGCCATTCGGGGTTTCAAGAAATGCCCACCTCTGACCGTCTGAGAAGCCAGCTTCAGCAATCTCTGTTAAATACAAAGTTTTCTCATTCGTACTGTAAATCGATGTTGAATCATAAAGCATCGGCATGAAGATCCCTTTTGTCCCTACGCTCATTTGAGAAGTCACGAGTGTATCAGAAACCTCCACATTAGAGTCAATCGGGTTTGGCAACAACACAGATAGGACATACCCAACAGCCAAATCACCGCGAATTGCTCCTGTAACCTCAATTTTAGCTATTGCACGATAAAATTCAGTTCCCCCAAAGTCCAGTTTGATATTGTCAACTGCTTTGACCGTTCCTTCAAAGACAACAACCTCGTATTGATCAATACTGCCTGACAAAAGCTCTTGCTCTGTCAAGTAAACTAATTCTGAGCTTTGATTTTCAGGGAGGACTTTGTCTGTGTAGTTGACTTTTATTCCGCTGTCGGACAGCTTCAGGTCAAAATCCCCGCTG
>JAHRFV010000115.1 GCA_019084435.1 Dethiosulfatibacter sp. | reverse complement strand
TTGACCTGATACAAGAATTTTGTGTGAATAAGGAGGAAAAATAATGAAATTTAAAATACCACACACCTATGCGTTGTTATTCTTTCAAATTCTCCTGCGGGGATAACATATGTCAACAACGCCACTATGACAATTAAAAAGAATAACAACGCATAGGTGTGTGGTATTTTAAATTTCATTATTTTTCCTCCTTATTCACACAAAATTCTTGTATCAGGTCAAAATAAATATTAGTTCCTTGTATTACCTGATCAATCTCGCAAAACTCATCATTGGCATGTGCCTGATTAATATTGCCAGGCCCTAATATAATACATTCAGCCTCTGAATGATTGCTCAGCAACCCGGCATCACTCCAGGCTGGAAAATCCCTTGGTTTTCTTTTAGTATTGGTATGTTTCTCAACTGCTTTGACAGCTTCTATAACTAAAGGATGTTCAATAGCTATACTATGAGGTGCGTTGATCATTGAAGCGGTCAATTCCCTCATTTCTCTGGTTTCAAAAGATCCGCCAAATTTATCGATTACCTTTTGGGCCAAATCCTGCACTTCCTTATAAATGGATTCAAGGGTTTCATTTGGTAGCCATCTTCTGTCGATTTGAATTGTACATGTATCAGGCACAATATTTGGATCATTTCCACCATTTATGACACCGACATTGATGGATCCGTTTCCAACAAGATCAAATTGCTTTGATTCTATTTCGGGCTGCAATTCTTCCATCACAAGTCTATTAAACTCTGAAGCCATATAAATCGCGTTGATTCCCTCATGAGGTCGGCTTCCATGGGTAGATCTTCCCTTGAATTTGACTTCCATCCATTCCATACCCTTATGTGCAATTGATACTTCAAGTTGTGTCGGTTCCCCGATAATGACCATTTTCGGGATAATACCTTTTTCAATCAATCTTTCTGTTCCCTTTGAACGCTCTTCCTCATCGATAACACCGGCAAACATTACTGTTTTTTTGAGTTTTACACCAGATCGTTTGATTGCAATCATAGAAGCCAGTGCGGCTGTTAATCCCGCTTTCATATCGGCGGATCCTCTTCCAAAAATTTTACCGTCTTTGACAAATGGCTTGAAGGCATCATAGTCCATTGTAAAGCCTGGAATAGTATCCGTATGACCATTGAACATAAGCTCTATCCCCTCTTCCTCGCCTCTGATGTAACCATAAACATTTGGTCTGTTCTCTTCAATCAGGTCCAACTCGGCTTCGATTCCTTCTTTTTCAAGCAGTTTCTGTATATAGTCTGCGACTTTTGATTCTTTGTCATCAACTTCCTTGTGTCCTTCGATGGAAATTAGTTCCTTATGAATTTTTAACACTTCGTAGTTACTGATAAATTCAATTAGCTGCATTTTTGACTCTCCTTCCTTTTTAAATCATATAACAATGATCTTTTATTTACACCATTGGCACACCTCCTCAGCTCACTTGGTTTAATCGGTTCACATGTCGATACATATGAACGCATTCGATGTCAATATATACATTACTCCAAAAATCCAAAGGTCACAAATTTAAGTATTGATTCTGATAAGGAAGTCAATGTATACATATTGATCGAGTAATACATTTCCTTTCCTTCTTTTCTGCTGGTAACAATACCTGCTCTCTTTAGAATTTGAAGATGATGAGACACTGTCGGTCTTGAAACGGAGGTTTTATCCGCTATTTCATTAACCATCATCTCTCTATGTCCGATGATATCCAATATTTCCAATCTGACTTCATCAGACAAAGCTTTAACAGCTTCTATATCAAAATTATTCTGACTTATACCTGCCATAGACAATCGACTACCTTTTATCAAATTTATTTTCAATCAACTAATAGACATAGGTTGATATGATTAATAATATAGATCCCTGAATACACCAGATAATAAAAAGCGGAGCCATCCATTTCGCCCATTCTCGCCATTTTATGCCCCCTAATGCCAATGCTGCCATAAAATAACCGGAGGTCGGTGATATCACATTAGAGAATCCGTCACCAAACTGAAAGGCCAAAACAGCAGTTTGTCTTGAAATACCAACGATATCTGCTATACTTTTCATGATAGGCATAGTGACAGATGCCTGTCCACTCCCTGATGTTACGAATAGATTGATGATGCTTTGAATAAAGAACATTCCAATAGAACTGATTCTAGGTGAAAAATCTTTTATAACAATAGATAGATTATAAATAACTGTATCCATAATATCAGCATACTCCATAATTGCAGTAACACCTCTTGCCAATCCGATAATAAGCGCACCATAGATTAAGCTTGAGGCTCCTTTGGTGAATTCTGCCACTATACGACCTGGCTTTAGTTCTCCTACAAGACCAGATAATATACCCATAATAAGAAACGTTGTAGATATCTCAAGGATATAGAATTTTAACCTGATAATACCATATGTTAAGAATGCGAAGGATATCAACAACACAAAAATCACTCGAACATGTTTTTTTGTCAAGGTGGGTAATCGATCAAAGTCAAATCCTGTTTCCACGGCATCACCGTAAATGGTGATGGGTTCATGATCTTCTTTTTTTATTTTACTAGCGTGTAAATAGACATAAATGATAGCAGTTATAACAAAAACAAAATATGCGACAATTCTAAATCCGATTCCGGAAAATAAAGGTAATTCCGATATTTCTTGGGCTATTCCCACTGTAAATGGATTGAGAAATCCTGCAACAAATCCTGCTCCAGTGCCCAATAGTACCAATGCGACACCTGTGATTCTATCAAATCCCAATGCTAGAGACAGCGCTATAAATATAGGGTAAAGCGGTAAAGCTTCTTCAGCAGTTCCAAATACTGCCCCAGCCAATGAAAAAAGTATCATAATAATTGGTATCAGTCTTTTTTCTTTTTTCCCATACATCTGGACAATTTTATTGACAGCTGTATTGATGGTGCCTGTGGCATTAATAATACCAAAGCTTCCACCTGTCAACAAAACAAAAATTATTATATTGCTTGCCTGCATCATCCCTTCCGGAATAGCCTTAACAAAGTCGAATAAGGATATGTAATTTTTTTCTATAATCCGATAGCTTTCTGGAATGACATAGGTTATACCTGATTCAGCATCAACATATCTATCAAAGCTTCCAGACGGAATAAAATAAGATGAAACTCCCAACAAAACGATAATAACAAAAATAAGTACATAAGAATCAGGAAGTCTGAGCTTCATATATGAGCCCTCCTATAGTTATGTGTTTAAACCTATAAACATGTTACACATTTATTGAATTTTTGTCAAATACTGTCATTTTTTAAACAATGTTGTGTATTTTCGTGGTTTTATGTCATAATATAATTATGTGAGGTGTTAAAAATGTGCGGAAGATATCTCTTGTCTTATGATTTGAAAAGCTTGATTGAGCTCCTTAAAAACAGATGGGACATAAAAACTCCCAACATAGACTATTATGAACCTGATTATAATATAGCTCCGGGACAAACCGTTCTGGCTATTTATCGAAATCAGGATTCTGATTTTCTTTTAAGCGAGTTTCAATGGGGTTATTTACCTCATTGGTCAAAAGATTTGTCAAAGAAAATGATAAACGCTAGAAGCGAGTCTATTGATAAGAAACCATATTTTAAAGACTCATTTCTTAACCGAAAATGCCTGATACTTGCCAGTGGCTTCTATGAATGGCAAAAAGACAAATCCAAGACGCCCTATTATATTGGTATCAAAGATAGTAATCTGTTTTCTTTCACTGGTATCTGGGACTTTCATCCAATGCAACCCGATTTGAAAACCTGCGCTATTCTAACCACCACCGCCAATAGTGCTCTGTCGTCAATACATGATAGGATGCCCGTTATGCTTGAGTATGACAGTGAAAAGGAATGGTTGACAATTGGCCAAACAGATTATACAGATATATTTAGACCTCTTGATGCCAATCGCATGAAAATCTATGAGGTTTCCAACTATGTCAATAATTGGAGAAATAACTCAAAAAAATGTATAGAACCATTCAGTAACGAACAATTAAAATTTTAAACCATATGAATATAGATAGTATTTTGGGAGGGTAATATGAAAATCGGAATGATAGGTTTAGGTAAAATGGGCTATAATCTGGCCTTGAACATGCGTGATAAAGGTTTTGATGTTCAAGCCTACAACCGAAGTAATGAAAGTGTTGATGATATAATCAAAGATGGGGTTAGTGGACATTATACAATTGAGAGTCTCATAGCAGCCCTTGATGACAGGAAAGTCATCTGGATGATGGTGCCTGCAGGTAAAGCAGTCGATTCCGTTATAGGGGAGTTATCGCCCTACTTAAAAGCCGGAGATATTGTTATTGACGGTGGTAACTCAAAATACGAGGATACAATAAACCGCAGCAAATCCTTTATTGAAAATGGAATCTACTATCTAGATGCCGGTACATCAGGTGGCACTGATGGCGCTAGAAACGGTGCCTGTATAATGGTTGGCGGTGACATAGAAGCAGTGGGATATCTTAAGGAATTCTTTGAGGCAATTACTGTGAGTGATGGATTTTTACATACAGGTGTCAGTGGATCAGGACATTATGTCAAAATGATTCACAATGGAATCGAATATGGTATGATGCAGGCAATAGGAGAGGGTTTCAATATATTAAAATCATCTCGCTTTGATCTGGACTATAGCGCTGTTGCTAAAGTATGGTCTAATGGCTCTATCATAAGGGGCCTTCTGATGGAGCTAACTGAGCAAGCGTTTATCAATAACGGCAATCTGGAAAGTATAATCCCGATAATTGACGCTCATGGTGAAGGTCAATGGACAGTCGAAGAGGCCATAAAGCTAAACGTATCTGTCCCAGTCATAGCCAACAGCCTTTTCGTTAGATATGCATCCAAGGATACAAATAAATTTTCTGATAAAGTTGTCGCTGCCTTACGTAATGAGTTTGGTGGACATAAATTACATATTAAGTAGGTGAATGATGAATAATTCATTTGTTTTTGTCATATTTGGAAGCACCGGTGATCTAACAACAACCAAGCTTTTGCCGGCATTTTATCATCTGATTCAAGAGTCTGATTTTTCAACATCTTTTAAAATAATTGCCATTGGTAGAAGAGACTACACCACAAAGGACTACCTGTCAGCGATTTACGGAACCGTCGTCAACAAGATCAGCATGTTTAAAGATGATATCTGGAATCGACTTTCAGGCAGCATAGAATACCTGAAAATGGACCTGACTAATCAAGACGATTATAGCCTTCTTAAGAAATCACTTGCTATATGTCATGAAATAGTGGGTACACAGAATACAATTTACTACTATGCCACTGCTCCGGAGTTTTTCCCTTTGATGAGTCAAAATTTGGTTTATTATGGATTGAATAAATTTGAAACAGGTTATCAGAGAGTTGTGATTGAAAAGCCCTTCGGATACGATTTATCTACAGCTTCATATTACAACCAAACCTTAAATGATGCATTTTCAGAGGAATCAATTTTTAGAATAGATCACTTTCTTGGTAAAGAGATGATTCAAAATATCTTTTATTTGAGATTCACAAATATTGTTTTTGAGAAAGTGTGGGATCAACACTGCATCAAGAGTGTTCAGATTATTGTAGATGAGGAATCGGGAATTGAAAATCGAGGCGGATACTATGATAAGTCGGGTGCATTGAGAGATATGGTTCAAAATCATCTTCTGCAAATGCTTGCTTTGGTTGGGATGGATCCACCTGATAGTTTGAGTGACAAAAACATGGTTGCTAAAAAACTCAAAGTCCTTGAAAGGATAAAAATATCAGATGAAATTGTTTTAGGGCAATATAAAGGCTACTCTGAAGAAAAAGATATCAAACCTGATTCAAGTACAGAAACATTCGTATCATTAAAATGTTTTATAGAGAATGACAGGTGGCATACTACCCCCTTTTTCCTGCGAACAGGCAAGAAATTGGATAGCAAGTCTACAGAGATTATTATTGAGTTTAAAGATAATGAAGGCTACATGTCATTAGGTAATATCAAAAATAATGTTTTAGTGATTAAAGTGCAACCTGAAGAGGGACTCTATTTCAGGTTTAATGCCAAGCAACCCGGTGTTATGAATAGAATTCAAACTAATGCACTAGATTATTGTCAAACCTGCAATATAGACTATCGATCTCCCGAAGCCTATGAAAAATTACTCGATGAAATCATCAAAGGTGATCAGACCTTGTTTTCTAGTTGGCGAGAACTTGAGATATCCTGGAAAATAATCGATCAGATTTCTGCTAAAAAGTCTTCTCTAATTGTACATACATACGATAAGGGTAGCACAGGACCTGCTGCTTCAGATTTAATGATGAAGAATAACAATACCATGTGGATGAAGGATGTGTTTATATGAAGATTTATGATATTTCAATACCAATCAGTGAGGATATGATAGTCTACAAAAATAGAACAGAAAAAAAGCCCGTTTTTAGGATCGTGGCAGATTATGACCAAAACAGCGTCTACGAAACAGACATCTGCTTGAATCTACATACAGGGACACATGTCGATGCCCCTCTACATGTTTTTGAAAATGGACAGATGGTCGATAGTTACCCTCTCGAAAAATTCTACGGTGATGCGATTGTCATTGATCTATCTGGTGTTGATGGATGCATAGAAAGAGCACATCTGTCAGATAAAAAAATCCAAAAAAATGATATTGTTGTACTCAAAACTAAAAATTCAGAGGATGAATCATTTAACTTTGATTTTGTCTATCTTTCACTTTCAGGTGCCCAATATCTCTCGGAACAAAAAATAAAAACCGTCGGAATAGACGGTTTGGGGATAGAACGAAATCAAGCTGACCACGCAACCCATAAGGAGCTCCTTCGACAAAATATTCCAATCATTGAAGGGTTGAGTCTCAGAAATATAACGGAAGGTCGTTATCAATTCATAGGATTACCCGTTAGTATATTAAATGCTGAAGCGTCTTTATTGAGAGCCGTGCTGATTGAAAAATAACTGCCTTTCGGCAGTTATCCTCTGAAAAGATTAGCTTTATCTTTTTCAGATTTTAAATTAACTTCAGCTCTGTCAAGCATACTGTCTAATGTTTCATTCATATTATATTGGGAAATTCCTATATTTACCCAGTAATCCAATATTGTATTATCCAGTTTAACTTCCCATTCTTTTATAAAAAACTTAATCTTCTTAGCAACTACTTCAGCATCGAAATAGTAACAATCTGATAGTATTGAAATGAACTTGTCTTCTGACCATCTTGCTATGGCATCCTCAGATCGTAGAAGCCTCATCAGATTGTCAGCAAAATCTCTCAGAACCATATCTCCAGCAAAAACACCATGTTGCTCGTTGATTTGGTTGATGCGATCGATGTCAATCAAAAGAATAGTGAAAGGTTTTTTACTCCTGTCTGCCCTGTTTTTTTTGTAGTGCAAAATGCTTTCAATCGCTATCTTGTTATATAATCCTGTCAAATCGTCCTTGAAGCTTTCATTTCTCATCATATCTTTAAGCGAGTTTATTTCCCTGTTGAGATAATTCACCTCATCATTCTTCTTCTTCAGTTCAATTTCAAGATCCGTAATGGTTTTCTGCAATTCGCTCAATAAAACATCATCCTGAGACATCAATATCATCCCTTTATCAGTTATTTGGCTTTCCAATTAATTTACTCTTGAATAATTATACAATACTTTCAATCCAATAATCAATCGAAATTTTATAGTTAATAGTGTGATTACATTAGATAATCTTTCACTCTTTTTAAGACGTCATTTACATTAAAGCCATAGTTTTCAACAACAGTCTCACCTTTAGCGCTAGCACCGAATTTATCAATTGTTATATTAAGACCATCTAATCCAGTATATTGATGCCAGCCTAATGTTGCCCCCATCTCTATTCCGATGCGTTTACGTATCGAAGTTGGAACGATAGTGTTTTTATATGCTATTGTCTGCCTGTTGAATATCTCAAACGATGGCAGAGAAACAACTCTTACATCAATACTCTCCAGGAGTAGTGCCTTTTGGACCTCGATAGCCAATGATACTTCACTTCCTGTGGCAATTATGACAGCATCCAATCTTTCCTTCTCTGATGATATGATGTATCCGCCCTTCTCGGTGCCTTCGATACTAGAATTTTCTAAAATCGGTACGTCCTGTCTTGTCAAAGCAATTGAAGTCGGTTGGTCTTTTGATTCAAGTGCTATCTTCCACGCACCCATAACTTCATTGATATCCGCAGGTCTTATAACTGTCATATTTGGAACTGCTCTAAGTCCCGCTAACTGTTCAACAGGCTGGTGAGTCGGTCCATCTTCTCCCACTGCTACAGAGTCATGTGTAAAAACAAAGATTGAGGGTATACCCATCAATGCTGCCAATCTCATAGCAGGTTTCATATAGTCGCTGAATATGAAAAATCCTCCGGAGAAACCCTTTAAACCATGTAATGTAATGCCGTTCACTATAGCTGCCATAGCATGTTCTCTTACACCGAAATTGATATTTCTTCCTTTTGGATTATCATGGGAAAAATCCCCATTGATGCCTTTAACCTTTGTCGATGTTGACAAATCTGCGCTTCCTCCTATCATTAGAGGATTCACTTTCTGAAGTAAATTGAGCAGATCGCCTGAAGAAGATCTGGTTGCAACAGATGTTTTTTTCTCATATTGATTGAAAATCTTGTCGTAGTCAATCTCAAAGTTTCCATTCATAATACTGTCAAGATATCCGGCTTCATCAGGGTAAGCATCACGATAGGCTGCTAACTTGTTATTCCATTCATCAAATTTCGCTGATCCCTTTTCTTTATTTTTATCTGTAAAATCTCCATAAACCTCTGATGGAATTTCAAAAGGTTCATAATCCCATTGCAATGTTTTTCTTGTTTCTACAGTCTTTTCTTCACCAATAGGAGCTCCATGTGTTTTACTACTTCCGGCATCAGGAGAGCCATGACCAATAATGGTTTTAATCTCTATAATCGTTGGCTTATCTTGGTTATTCTTGCCCTGTGTGATTGCTTTGCTTATAGCATCGATATCTTCGCCATTTTCAACAAAAATATACTGCCAGTTCATACTTTCATATTTTTTTTGAGTGTTCTCACTGTTGGCCCATTTCACAGGTCCATCAAGCTGAATATCATTAGAGTCATATAAAACAATCAGTTTAGATAGCCCCATATGTCCGGCCAGGCTCATTGTCTCTTGAGTTACGCCTTCCTGCAGATCACCGTCTCCACACAAAACGTAAGTATAGTGGTCTATCAGGTTGAAGTCTTCTTTGTTTAACATACCACTCAGATAACGTTCCGCAACAGCCATACCTGCTGCCATAGCTATTCCCTGGCCCAATGGACCACTCGTGGATTCGACACCATCTGCATGACCAAACTCAGGATGACCGGGTGTAATAGAACCCCATTGACGGAACTGTTTCAAATCATCCATCGTCACGTTGTATCCCGCAAAATGAAGCAATGAATACAACAAAGCAGATCCATGTCCGGCTGACATAACAAACCTATCTCTATTGAACCATTTGGGTTCTTTGGCATTATATGAAAGATGTTCTGTAAACAAGGTATAAGCCATCGGTGCAGCACCCAGCACTATTCCGGGATGACCACTGTTGGCTTTATTGACCATATCGACGCCTAGCATTCGAATAGCGTTTATTGATGTTTTGCTTTTATTCATATCTTCACCTCTATATTATTTGTCTAGTCTAACAACTAAGTATTGTATTTTATTTCTTATGTCAATTCAAGTTATTTATGCTTTTTCTCCAGATCCAACAGCCATTTTTTCTTATCTGTGCCCTCTGCATATCCTACAAGGCTTCCATCCGCACCAATAACCCTATGGCACGGAATCACAATACCTAAGGGATTCTTATTATTAGCCCCACCTACTGCCCTAACGGCTTTTGGGTTTCCAACTCTGACAGCCAATTCTTTATAGGAGATAGTTGATCCGTAAGGTATCTTCTGCAACTCATTCCAGACTTTCATTCTGAAATCAGTACCCTTGATGTCGTATGTCAGTTGAAATTCCTGTCTCTCTCCCATAAAAAATTCCTTTAATTGTTCAGCGGCAGCATCTATGTGTTTATTGGTCTTTTGCTTTCCTTCAATTTCTTTCTTGAAGCTAATCTCAGTCAAACCACGGTCCGAGGCTTCAATCCTTATTAATCCTAAGGGTGTCTCAATATAACAATTATACATTTCTTCCATTTATTTTTCCCCTATATAGTATCAAATGTATCAAGTACTTTGAACAGATCCTCCGACGCATTTGGTTTGCTGTAATGCTTCTGCATTTCCTTCATATTGTTAACTCTCACAGGATCATTTATCAGATCCTTCAAAAGAGCAGATATCTCATTATCCTTGTTTAATCTCACTGCAATACCTTTGTTTAGAAGATATATGGCATTTTCCTCTTCTTGACCAGGTATTGGATTATTGATAATAATTGGGATATTCTTGATCAAAGCCTCGCTGATTGTAAGACCTCCCGGCTTTGTTATTAGAAAATCAGAAGCGTCCATGTACAAGGAAACCTGATTCGTAAATCCTAAAACCCGAAAATCCTTGTCAAATTCTTTTATGTGTTTATCTAAAATTCTCTTAGTTCGTTTATTCTTTCCAGCGATGAATATTGTTTGAACATCCAAGTCCGACTCACCTATCTTATTCATAAGTCTTTTAAGCTTCCCTGCTCCAAAGCTGCCTCCCATGGCAAGTATAGTCGTCTTGTCTTTTAGTTCTAAAAGTCTTCGTGCTTCATCCTTCAGAGTAATTTTTTTATTGATGAGGCTAGTTGGTATGCCAGTGACGTGTATCTTCTCAAGTGGAATTCCGTCATCCATCATTCTGAATTTCATGTAGTTGCTAGAAACAATGAAAGCATCAGCTTCTTCATTAATCCAAGATGAGTGATAATCGTAATCCGTCACCAAAACAACTACCCTATAATGATAGTTATACCTTTTTCTCGTTTTTATAATGTTGCTGATAGAGACGGGATGCACACAGATTATATAATCTGGCTTGAATGTCTCAATCAATTCCTTCAATTTTGAGTAAAATAAGCTGAGATTATTTTTTGTCCATTTGCCTTCAGTCGAGTTATTTAGATCATATAGCCATCCATAAACCTCGGGAAACGTCTTGGCATTTAGCTCATAGCTCTTTCCCACAATCTTAGATAAAACCGGTCTGATATATTCCAAAATGTCAACAATTTCAACCTGATAATCATTTCTAAACTCGTCTGAGAACTCCTTGATTGCCTGTGATGTTGCATTATGACCGCCACCTATAGAGGCCGTCAATATAAGTGCTCTTTTCATATGCTGACTCCTCCTATAATTATTTCAGCCACTTTGATGCCTTCTATTGCTGATGACATGATTCCTCCCGCATACCCAGAACCCTCACCGGCAACATAGAGTCCATTTAGACTGCTCATCATATTGTCATCTCGTTGCATTCTGACAGGTGAAGAGCTTCTCGTTTCAACACCGGTGATTATGGCATCATCTCTATCAAATCCCTTGAGCTTTTTCCCAAATGCCTCTACCCCTTCAACCAGCGAATCCACAACATAATCAGGAAGGCAATTTCGCAGATTTGCAAATGTCACTCCAGGTTGATAAGTTGGTCTGATTTCTCCAAATTCTGTACTCGGAGTACCCGTCTTAAAATCCTTATAAAGCTGCACTGGAGCATAATATTTTTCTCCACCTTCCTCATATGCCTTTCTCTCCAAATTCCTTTGAAACGCCACGCCTGATAGTGGATGATCTGATCCGTAGTCCTCCGGTGTAACGCTGACCAGTAAAGCACTGTTGGAGTTTTCTCTGTTCCTGGCATAATAGCTCATGCCATTTGTAACGACACCTTTTTCCTCTGACGATGCTCCGGTTACAATGCCTCCTGGACACATACAGAAAGTATATACACTTCGTCCATTTTTACAATGATGCACCATTTTGTAGTCAGCAGAAGGCAAGTCGTATCGATCCATTGCACTGCCATACTGAGAAGAATCAATCATTAGTCGGGGATGCTCTATCCTTACACCCACTGAGAAAGGCTTGGGTGTTATCTTTATATGCTGATTCAACATATTGAATGTATCTCTTGCTGAGTGCCCAATCGCGAAAATCACAACATCAGAATTGAATTTCCCTTTGGTAGTAATGACTGAGCTGATTCCAAATTGATTTGACTCTATTTGTATTGCTTTTTCTGAAAACCTGAACTCTCCGCCATATGACTCAATAGTTTTCCTTAAATTAACTATGACAGCACGTAGTCTGTCTGTCCCTACGTGAGGTTTATTCAAATATAGTATTTCTTTGGGAGCTCCCGCTTTGACCATCTCTTCCAGTACAAATCGACCTCTTCCTTCCTTGTCTTTGATTAGGGTATTGAGTTTTCCATCTGAAAAAGTACCCGCACCGCCTTCTCCAAATTGAATATTAGATTCGGTGTTTAAAAGCCCTTCCTTCCAAAAGATATCAACATCTGATATCCTGTCTTCAATTTTTTTCCCCCGTTCAAGAATAAGAGGCTTGGCACCGCATTTTGCCAACATCAATGCACAAAACAGACCCGTTGGGCCTGACCCAACAATGATTGGTCTTTTTTCAGATTTGTATTGACCTAATTGAATACCTGATGGTTGTAGGATTTCTTGAATATTCTTGTTTCTAATTTTACTCATTTTTTTCTTCTGATCTTTTACTTCTATATTAACTGAATAGATAAAGAATACCTCATTTTTTCTGGCATCAATTGATTTCTTAAAAATATGCCAGCTCACAAGATCTTCAGCTCTAATATTCAACATATTACATATAATCTTCTCCAGCAGTGCTTCATTTTGATCCGGCTTTAGTTTAATCTGATTGATTCTTATCATTATCTATCTCCCTAAATATCAGCGTCTCTGATAAATTCCTGTTGATGGTTTCTTTGCTTATGATTGTCTGTTCTGCGCATTTGGAAGCAAAAACTGCCATTTTCTTGACAGAAAAATCCTTGATTATACCATATGCCAATCCCGCTGCAAATGCATCTCCGGCACCAGTTGCGTTTTCCATCTTGATAGTCTTTGGTGTTATGAGTCCGAATGTCTCTCCATCAGAATAATAGGTACCCTTATCCCCTAATGTAATGAAGACCAGCTTAACACCCTTCTCATGAAACCAATTACAGGCTCTTTGCAAATCATCCATTGTTCTGATTTTTATGCCTGATAAAACCTCAGCTTCCAAACCATTAGGTTTGATGCAATAAAACTGTCCCAATATAGTCAGAGAATTCATTGCTTTTGTTGTAGAAACAGGATCATATAATATTTTTTTGCTGCTGAATCTATTAATTATATATTGAAGTTGGTCCGATTTCAAATTTCCGTCAACAATAATCAAATCAGCAGAATTAAGCTTATTGAAATTCGCATCAATGTATTTTTCATCAATCAGATCGGTAATCCCCATCTGGCACACAGCTACATCCATATCCATCTTATGGTCTAAAATACACAAATATGCGGATGTCTGCTCTCCTTCAGCAATCTTAACACTGGTCATGTCGATTCCGACCTTTGTCGAGTTTGACAAAATGTATCTTCCATTGCTATCAGCCCCAACAACACCAAAAAAGGCCACATCCATTCCTAATAGGCTCAAATTTTCAGCGATATTTCTTCCAACACCACCCATACCAAAATGAACTTTGCCCGGATTTGAATCTCTTCTAATCAATCTATCGCCATAAGGATAGCCGAAAATATCAATATTTGCACCACCTATAACTGCTATCATGTTCTCTGCCCCTCTCGAAGTTAAAAAATAAAAAGGTCCAAAAGGACCTTTGCATTATCGTCTATTGTTGTCACGACCTTTAAAAGATGTTTTCTTCTTGGCTCTGCATTCCTTACATCTGGTTGGCTCGTTTTCAAATCCCTTTTCTTTGTAAAACTCTTGTTCCCCTGATGTGAATGTAAAATCTGTGCCACAATCCTTACAGGCGATAGTCTTGTCCTTAAACATTAAATTTCCTCCTGGACTAGGTATAAGTATTTATATGTATTATAAACCTGATTAAATCATATGGTAAAATAAGCAAAAAGTAAAGCAATTTTCATTGCATTTACAGCGTATTATTTAACTCTTCCACAAACTGAGAAGGCAGCTCCGGATAGAGTATTTCGAGCATTGAAACCGCTCTTGTCATCCCTACATAAAACACTCTGCGTTCTTCTTCAAGATACCTCATATATTCATCTGCTGACTGATTCTTTCTAGTCAGTGGAAACTCTCCAAAAATATTATCAATCAGAAATACTCTTTCGAATTCCAGTCCTTTAGTGCTATGAATGGATGATAAGATTATTTTATTGCCGTTGTCTTCTTTTGAATCCCTTAAAAGCGTTTTAAGATAATCCAAGTTGCTCAGGAAACTGATTATGCTGTCTGAATTCCTGCATATCTCTTTTGTGATCTCAACGTTAAGAAACATGGACGAAAAGGTTATTCTTCCATCCTTCTCCATTCTGCTGAGGTAATCCTCGTATCCCATATCATACCTGATATAATCCAGGGCTTGTTCCGGTCTCAGTTTTGAAATGTGGTTCATGTCAAACTTGAAAGATTTGATGTTTTTCCTTCTGAGCTTGTCTAGCTGTGGAAATGTTAGCAAACTATCAAAAACATTCTTTTTGCTTTTTGTGACATGGAGGCTCATTTCTTTAGTGAAGTAAGTCTGGCATTTATAATAGATGTTCATAAAGGATTCTTTGTCATATGGATCGAGTGCGAGATTGAAAAAACTGATAATGTCCCTTAGCACAGAAGAATTGAAGTATTTGCCTCCATCTTCCTTGATATAGAAGTCTATGTTTTCTTTTCTGAGCATTTCAGCAGCTATTACAGATGATATGTTATAGCGATAGAGTATCGCTGTCTGCATTTCGGGGTTTTCCTTTATTTTCGAGACGATGTACTCTGACTGTTGACGCCTGGAAAGAAATGACTTTATGATCAATCTCTCTTTTTTATCCTTGAATGATACGATATTTTTTTCATATCTCTTACTATTTTGACAGATGAATTGTTTAGCCGCTTCCACAGCATTACCGTCACATCTGTAGTTTATATCCAGATTGTAGATAGTTGCGTTTTTATAGGTCTTTTCAAAGTCCAGCATAATCTGAGGGCTACTGCCTCTAAATGAGTAAATCGACTGATCATCGTCTCCCACCATAAAAATATTGCCATTGGATATATGGCTTATGATGTCGAATTGTATTCTTGAAGTATCTTGCGCTTCATCTAGTTGAATATATTTATAAAAACCTTTGAATCGGTCTGATATGCCTTTATTGCTTTTCATAATCTGTTCGCAGATTACCAGCATATCATCAAAGTCTATCATGTCATTTTTTTTCTTATATGCCTCA
>JAHRFV010000121.1 GCA_019084435.1 Dethiosulfatibacter sp. | reverse complement strand
TGTGGGTATACCCTCCTCAAAACAGTCAATGCTGTAGGAAAATAATGAAATACTCCACAACTGTAACTAACAATATTATATAGGATTTAATAAAAAAGATGAAAGGAGAGTATACTAAAACATATTTTTAGTATACAAGGATTTTATGAAAGAAAGAATTAAAGAACTGGCTAATCAGCTGGAAAAAGAATTCATTGAGCTTAGCGACGAAATTTACAAAAATCCTGAGTTGGGCTACGAGGAGTATAACTCCTGCAGACTGCACGAAGAGATCCTGGAAAAGTATGGTTTTAACGTCACAAAGAAATACCTTGGCGTCGATACTGCTTTCAGAGCAGAGTACAAATCTGCTAAAGAAGGTCCAACTATAGCATTTATGTCTGAATATGATGCATTACCGGGTATTGGACATGGATGCGGACACAATATCTTAGGAACAACCAGTACAGGTTCTGGAATCATACTAAAGCATCTTGTAGATGATATAGGTGGAAGGGTTATTGTGTTTGGAACACCTGCAGAAGAAACAAGTGGGGCAAAAGTTTTGTTTGTTGAAAAAGGTGCTTTCGACGATGTTGATGTGGCCTTGGTTGCTCATCCCAATATGTCATATAATAAAAGTGGAAAATCACTAGCTCTCGTTGCCATTCAATTTGATTATAAAGGCAAGCCATCTCACGCCGCATCATCGCCAGAAAAAGGAATCAATGCATTGGATGCTGTAATCAACACCTTCAACAATGTCAATGCTTTAAGACAGCAGACCAAGTCTGAGGCTAGAATTCATGGCGTTATCAAGGATGGGGGAAAGGCAGCCAACATCATTCCCGATTACTGTATGGCTCAATTCTATGTAAGAGCACAGACCAAAGGCTATCTGAATGAACTGGTAGAAAAAGTCAAGCGATGTGCAGAGGGTGCTGCCCTTGCAGCCGGTGTTGAACTGACTATCTCAAACTATGAGTACCCTTATGATAATATGGTGACCAATCAAACAATGTCAGAAGTATTTACAGGTCATCTTAAAGAATTGGGAGTTAAAAAAATTCTCGAACCGAGACAATCATTCGGTTCAATAGACGCTGGAAATGTCAGCCATGTTTGTCCGACTATACATCCTTATTTTGATATAGTGGGCGATATCAATGTCGGAGCCCATACGGTCGAATTTGCAGAAAGCACAGTAAAACCCTATGCTTATGAAAACATGATGATTACTATCGAGGCATTGGTGGCTACAGCAGTGGATGTGATTCAGAATAAGGATCTTCTTGATAAAATAAATGAAGAGTTTAAAAACACTGAAAAATAAATTTGATTCATTAAATTGCCATTTAGTATTTATTTTTGCATTATTTTGGTGTATAATATAATCAAAGCTAGAACGATATGCAAAAAATATCTGAAAGGTGGTAGTACTAATGAAAAAAATATTGTTGCCAGTAGACGGCTCACCGGGATGCCAACAAGCGCTAGCTATTGCAGAAGATATTGCAAAAAAATTCGACAGCACAATAATAGTATTTTATGTGTTTGATTTGTATAGGATACCAAATGAGTTGGAATATGCTGGATATATCGAAAAAATGTATGACACAGACAGCAAAAAAGAGTTTCTCGAAAAAACAGTCAAGTATTTCCAAGAACGGGGCGTCAAAGCTGAATCAAAGCTGATAAAAGGCGATCCTCCATCAGACATAATAGACGAAGCAGACAAAGGTGAATATGACTTGGTCATCATGTGCTCACGAGGCATGAGCCCAGGAAAGAGATTCTTGCTAGGAAGTGTAACTAGCAAAGTGGTGCATCATGTGAAGACACCGATTTTAGTAATCAAGTAGCAGAAGATTTAGAAGTATTTAAGAAAGCCGAGGATAGAAATCCTCGGCTTTTGTGTTGATTATTTGTTAAGGAAATAATCGGGAATTTAGCTAACTGTAAATACTATTTATGTTACCTACTCAATAAAGACATCCCAAGCACTTCTGCAATATCGTATGGCTCACATTCATAACCACACCACCAAGCGACTCCATGCGCAGCAATGTAAACAGTATCGCTAAAATCACCTTCGACTTCAATCCAACCAGTATCGGAAACTGCCTCATCCTTAGACCATCCCATCTTCAAATCGAATGAGCCTGGGATCGGGGTTCCATAACCAGTACGTTTATTAAAGGTTCTGTATGGGTTGAATCCCTCAAACTCATCAACAACCTGCAGATGGTATTCAGTCAAAGCAGTCCACTCACCGCAGTAACCATCTTTGTACTCATCGTCATCGCCAAAAATCATGTAACGGACGAAAATACTACCACCTTCATCGTATACTTCAATCATACCAGCCAAATGAGTCTGACCAGCATATAATGGATAAGTTATCGGAGTGTTTAAAGATCCAGTACCCATTGTGTAACCAACGTATGTTGCCCAATTTCCCTGTTCAACAAAGCGGTCTATTCCCGGTGCACCGTCTGCAGCCCATACAGTTTCATCACTGCAGGTTAGCTCTGGCAAGTTGTGGAAATCGAAGCTTTCTAGTTCTCCTTCATATGGAAGTGTAAATTCATGAACTCCCAACAGAGGATAAGTCTGAGTCCATCCAGGCTTTAGTGTTTCACTTACTCTATAGTCACCTGCTAGCAATCCTACAAATTTGTAATAACCAAATTCGTCTGTTGTAGTCGTAGAAACTTCTTCCCACTCACCATCGACATCTTTTTCGAGTGTTATTAGCCAACCTTCAAGGCCTTTGTCTGTGCCTGAAAGATACTTGTAGCCATCGATTTCGTACAACTTGGCATTCACAAAGTTGTAGAACAAAGCTTCATCATCTCCGAGGATAGCTTCACAATCAGATGCATCAACAGGGAGGTCGACCACATGTTCGTTATCTGTTGGGGAGATTTGTTCCCATCCATCTTCAAGCACTTCACTAACCTTATACTCACCTGCAAGCAATCCTTCGAAGCAGTATTTGCCGTCATCGACTGCTGTTAGTGTATCATCTATCCATTCCCAGTCTTCAAGATCAACGTTCCATTTGTACAGATTAATGGTCCATCCTCCAAGTCCCAGTTCTGTATCTGCATCCAACTTATACCCACAAATGCAGTAGGTTGGTGGTGGAGGCACCACAAATTCTCCATAAGCGTATGGTCTGTAACCAACCTGAACTGACCCTGCAAACGATGCATCAGTCGGATCAAAGGCTTCAATGAAACCTCCATCAGTTCTACCGTCAGTTCTGCAAATTGCCCACATCAAGCCGGCTTCATCTCTGCCCAAGCCCACCGGAGTTGTTCCGCCTGAGATAAGTGTATATGTCGGTCCAGGAAGACCAGTAGCTATGACATAAGAATAAACAACTGTACCAGCATTATGATTGGTTGTGCTTGCAATCCAGATCTTGCCTAATCCATCGAATGCCATTCCACGGTTTTGACTAGATCCGGTTATTGCGACTGAGCTCCAAGCCGTAGTGTCAGCATTACGGATATGGAGTAAGTTACTATAACCTGTGGCATATACTGTACCGTCAGGGTCGATCAACAGTGCATAAGGACTAAAAGTTGTCTCTCTGACAAAACCCGTACCAGTAAATCTGTAAATACCCTCAACTATTCCTGGGCGAGCTGGAGAAGAAGTCGATTGACGACTTGAAATAAATAAAGATTTATTTGGGTGAAGCTTCATCTCATAAAAACCGATTCCAGGACTTGACCATTCTTCAACAATATCTAAGGAAGGAACCACAGGATTATATTCGTATTTTACAAGTCTGCCAGATCCATAGAACCCGATCCAGATGTATCCATCACCGTCGATGACAATGGCTCTTGGCATTTCTTGACTATTACCTACAGTAAGAATCTGTACGGCTTCGTCTGTTCCGAATGCTAGTGGTGTTGCATCTGTAGCAGTTGTCAGATCTGTTGTATTTGCTTGAATCCGAGCGACCGAACCGGTTAGTCCTAAGGCATCGGATCCAACATTCAGCACATAGGCATTGCCATCTTCATCCATAGCAATCCGAGAAGTACGCCAACTAAGGGGAGCTACAGTATTCCCTATGAGAGTTTCATTCCCCTCAAAGTCAACAAAATCACCAACCCGAGGAGCTGTGTAATAACGGGCTACCTCAACCATGCTTACCAAGTCAACTTTAGACACACTGGCCTCACCTGAGTTGGGAATAAAAGCATAGTTTGGAATGGGATCGTGTTCATCCGCAAACGCCATGACAGGTATCAAAGAGACCAACATGGCTACGACCATAATAATGGCTAATTTTCTGTTCTTTTTAGTTTTCATTACATTATCCTCCTAATATTTTAATATTTGGTATCAGTAAGATTTTCTTGACAGAATCAAACCTAATGTGAAAATTATAAATATTTTTTTACCCAATAACACTACCACCTCCCAAAAGACACAAAAACCGACCAAAGGTCGGTTACGCTATTAACTCCTCCAAAGCAAAGCGTCCACATAAGCCTTGGAATCTCAATTACCATGTATTATGCCTATACATGTAGCATCAATTGTAATCAAAGAAACTACCACCCCCAAAAAGACACAAAAACCGACCTGATGGTCGGTTACGCTATTAACTCCCCTAAAGCAAAGCGTCCAAATAAGCCTTGGGATCTCAATTACCATATCATCTGCCAATAAACATAGCATCGATTGTAAATGGAGACAAAAAAACTGTCCCATTTGCAGTTAGACAGTCATAATATTTGATATTCAGCGGTTTAAACAAGAAACGTACAAT
>JAHRFV010000069.1 GCA_019084435.1 Dethiosulfatibacter sp. | reverse complement strand
ATGTCGAATCTTACCGTCGGGATCTTCAACGATTCCTTCCCGCCAACCATTGACGGTGTTGCAAACACCACGGTCAATTATGCGAAAGAGATCCAAAAGAGCCACGGCAAAGTCGTGGTTGCCACACCTTGGTACCCAAGAGTAGTTGATGATTATCCCTTTGAAGTGGTTCGTTACCCCAGCGTTTATGTGAACAGAAAGCTCGGTTATCGGGCAGGCAACCCCCTGGATCCTTTGGTTCTGAATCGTCTTATTAAGGCAGAGATGGATATCATCCACACCCACAGTCCTTTTATGTCGACCATTTTAGCCCGCAGCATTCGTTTCAGCAGCTCGGCGCCTGTCATCCTCACCTATCACACAAAATTCGACATTGAATTTCGGCGTGTCTTACCGTTCAATCATTTCCGTAGTGCTTCCATGCGCATTCTTGTGGCAAACATAAATACCTGCGACGAAGTCTGGGTCGTGTCCGAAGGCGCTGGAGAAAACCTCCGAAGTCTCGGCTACGAGGGAGACTATATCGTCGCAGGTATTGATGTTTGCTACAAGAATGCGCATGGAAGCGCTGCGGAAATGGTTGAAGGGCAAGACCCGCCGGAATTCGATGTCGAATTTTGTGTGATAGGTGAGTATGACAGGCGCTGCGCTGCTAAAACGAATACTGCGGGCTAAAATGGTCGACATGAAGGGACTGTGGGTGTGGATGATATCCATTTCCGCTTTGATGAGTCGATTCAAAACCAATGGGTCTAGAGGATTTCCTGCCCGATAGCCGAGCTTGCGGTTGACATAAACACTAGGATAACGGATCACTTCAAAAGGATAATCATCGACCACCCTTGGATACCAAGGCGTGGCAACCACGACTTTGCCGTTGCTCTTTTGGATCTCTTTTGCATAATTGACAGTAGTGTTTGCTACACCGTCAATGGTTGGCGGGAAGGAATCGTTGAAGATCCCGACGGTAAGATTCGACATTATGCTTCCCTTTCGCAGGCGGAAATCAAACGATATGATTCACGGATGCAGTCACAAATTCCACAAACAACGGATGGGCTCTGTTTGGACGGCTCTTGAATTCCGGATGGAACTGGACCCCGACGAAAAAATCGTTTTTAGAAATCTCAACGACTTCTACGATATGACCGTCTGGAGAGGTTCCTGTGATCGAAAGCCCAAACTCTTCCATCTGATCCCGGTAGTCATTATTGAATTCGTAACGATGGCGGTGGCGTTCGTTGATTTCATTCTGTTGATACGATTTATAGAGCAACGAAACGGAATCGACCTTGCAAGGGTAGCTTCCAAGACGCATGGTGACGCCCTTTTGCGTCGTTCCTATCTGATCTGGCATGAGGTCGATCACCATGTCGGTGCCACCGCGATCAAACTCTCCCGAGTCGGCGCCCGGAAGGCCACATACGTTTCGGGCGAATTCGATCACCGCGATCTGCATACCCAGGCAGATCGCGAGATATGGCACGTTGCGTTCTCTGGCATATCTGCATGCTGTGATCTTCCCCTCGATCCCGCGGGTCCCAAAGCCACCGGGAATGAGGATCCCGTTGCAGGATCCGAGCAGCCGGGAGACGGTTTCGTCGGTAACATCCTCGCTTTCGATCCATTTGATCCTGACTTTGGTTCCGACCTGAAAACCTGCATGTTGCAGAGACTCAACAACGGAGAGATAGGCATCGTGAAGGCGAATGTATTTACCTACAATGCCGATTTCGATCGTGCTCTTTCGGTCACGGATCCGGACAAGCATTTCTTCCCAGGCGGCAAGATCTGCTTCGTTCAAATCCTTAATTTCTTCCAGCGCATTTTCCAATTCCTCTATAGAATGACATCTGTAATATTTAATTCCATAGGATTCAATAAACATCTTCATGTTAACATCATCAAAGGTTTCTGTCTCGGAATACCTTGCTCTGCTGAACATTCTTTGCCACTGTCTCACCATACCCAAAGAATGGTTATTCAACTGAAAAATCTTTATAGGCAAACCATATCTTTTTACAGTAATCAACTCATTATTGTTCATCCTGAAGCTGCCATCCCCAGTAATCAGGACTACCTTTTTTTCGGGATTCCCAACCTGTGCACCTATTGCAGCCCCCAAACCATACCCCATAGTTCCGAGTCCTCCGGATGTACAAAACTCCGTTGATTTCTTGAATTTCCAGTATTGACCAGTCCACATCTGATGCTGCCCTACGTCTGTTGCAACAATAGTATTTTCAGAGAAATAAGAGTTGGCTTTTTCCAGAATGTTCTTAGGTGTGAATGTGGATTTCTCCGGTTCAGGTTCCCTGTAAGCATTGATTTCTTCAATCCAGTCCGGTCTGGTGGCCGGTTTCACATCAGTCAGCATGTTGGACAATATATGTTCCATATCACCTATGAGCGGTAAGCAATCATAGGTGTTTTTATCAATTTCAGTTTGATCGATATCTATATGAATTATCTTCGCCCCGCTTGCAAACTCATCCGGTTTGCCAATAACCCTGTCGCTGAATCTAGCGCCAATGGCTATGAGCAGATCGCAATTGGATACAGCCATGTTTGTATAAACCTGACCATGCATACCCACCAAACCAAGGGATAACTCGTGGTCTCTAGGCAATGTTCCAAATCCCATGAATGAATTAGCGGTTGGAATTTGAGCTTTCTCGGCCAGCTCTATCAGTAAAGAGTCATTCTTGGATATTCTAACACCCCCACCAGCGTAGATAACCGGTTTTTTGGAATGATTGATTAATTCTGCAGCTTGTTTTATTAATGATAAATCAGCATACTCCAACTTATCCCTATACACAGGACTATTGGATGGCTCAAAATCATGCTCTGCTAAAAAAACATCTTTCGGCACATCTATCAGTACCGGTCCTGGTCTGCCAGACATAGCTACCTCGATTGCTTCTCTTACAACATTGGCTAGATTTTTTACATCTCTCACCAGATAATTATGTTTTGTTATAGACAATGTTATACCCGTTATATCAACCTCCTGAAAAGAATCTTTTCCAATTAGCATATTGGGTACCTGTCCCGTAATAACAACAAGAGGAACGGAATCCATGTAAGCAGTGGCTATACCTGTAATTGTATTGGTGGCACCGGGTCCAGAAGTTGCTATAGCGACACCAACCCTACCGGTTGTTCTAGCATAGGCATCTGCTGCATGAATCATATGCTGCTCATGAGCCGTCCTGATATGAGTAAAATAATCAAGCTCATCATAAAGTGCGTCGTAAAATGGAATAACCGCCCCACCAGGATATCCAAAGAGAGTATCAACTTTTTTTTCCTTCAAACATTCCAATATTATTTTTGATCCGGATAATTTCAATTTAGAGTCTCCTTTCAATTGCATTAGTACTTTATAATCAACAGAGAGGACCAGGTCCTCTCCATTATTATCTACAGATAGCTCCTGTTGAAGCCGAGGTTACACTTCTGGCATATTTGCCTAGGTAGCCTTTGTATGTCACTTTTTTTATTTCAGTGTTTTCTTTTCTTTTAGCCATCTCTTCCTCGGAAACATCCAGGTCCAGGATGCCGTCTGTGATGTTGATTATTATTTTGTCACCATCCTTGACATAGGCTATAGGGCCACCTTCACATGCCTCAGGAGATACATGGCCTATGGCAGCGCCTCTTGTGCCACCGGAAAATCTGCCATCAGTGATCAATGATACCTGCCTGTCTAGTCCCATTCCTGCAAGGGCAGACGTTGGTGTCAACATTTCTCTCATTCCCGGTCCACCTTTAGGTCCTTCGTATTTGATGACAATACAATCCCCAGGACTTATGCTTTTCCCCAATATAGCTTCTACAGCCTCTTCTTCTGACTCATAGACCTTAGCTGTTGCGACAACATTCATCATTTCCTCTGCAACTGCGGCTTTCTTCACCACAGCTCCATCTGGTGCCAAGGAACCAAACAAAATTTGTATCCCACCAGTCTTAGAATATGGATTGTCTACTGAAGCTATTATCTTGGTTTCGTTTCTAACTGCTTTGTCAATTTTATCGCCAACAGTGCCTGAAACTGTCATGACAGACTTGTCAATCAGTCCCTTTCTGTCAAGTTCTTTCATCACCGCGGATATACCACCGGCAGCGTCAAGATCTTCGATATGATAGATTCCTGCTGGACTCAGTTTGCATAGATTTGGTGTCTTCTGGCTGATCTCATTTATTATTTTTAGATTCATCCCCACCTCAGCCTCGTTTGCTATAGCTGTTAGATGAAGGACTGTATTGGTTGAACAGCCAAGAGCCATGTCCACAGCCAATGCATTTTGGAATGCTTCCTTTGTTAAAATGTCCCTTGGTCTTAAATTTTCCCTTACAAGATCCATTATCCTCATGCCTGAAAGCTTGGCCAGTCTCTTTCTCTCGGAATAAACTGCCGGAATCGTTCCATTACCAGGTAATGCCAGGCCTAGTGCCTCAGTCATGCAGTTCATGGAATTTGCTGTAAACATCCCTGCACAGGACCCGCAAGTGGGACATGCGTTGTTTTCAAGTATTTCAAGCTCATCGTTATCCATTGTATTGGCAGTAACAGCACCAACGGCTTCAAATACTGTTATAAGGTCCACATTGGTGTTTCTATGTCTGCCAGCAAGCATCGGGCCTCCACTAACGATAATAGTAGGGACATTAATCCTAGCCGCTGCCATCAATGCTGCCGGAACAGTCTTATCACAGTTTGGTATGATGACCAGTCCATCAAGTCCATGTGCGACTGTCATCGTTTCTATACTGTCTGTAATCAATTCCCTGCTGGCCAGAGAATACTTCATGCCCTCGTGATTCATGGCTATACCGTCACATACGGCTATCCCGGGAAATTCCAAGGGAGTTCCGCCAGCCATCAGAACACCTCTCTTGGCGGCTTCCGTAATCTCTCTTAGACCGACATGGCCAGGGACTATTTCATTAAACATATTCACAACGCCAATGAAAGGTCTTTCTATCTCTTGGTTTGTCAAACCAGATGCTTTCCATAATGATCTATGTGGTGCCTTTGACAACCCTGATTTTACTAAGTCGCTACCCATGAAAACCTCCTACTTGATCCAATTCATCATTTTTCTTAATTTTGCGCCAGTTTTCTCAATAAGATGTTCTGATTCAGTTCTTTTTATGGCATTATACATCGCTCTTCCGGATTGATTTTCAAGTATCCATTTTTGTGCGAACTGGCCTGACTGTATTTCAGAGAGAACTTTCTTCATCTCTTTTCTAGTATCTTCATTGACTATTCTCTTACCGGTGACATAATCGCCATACTCTGCAGTATCACTAACACTGTATCTCATTCGATCCAGTCCACCCTCATAAAGAAGATCCACAATCAACTTCATCTCATGCATACACTCGAAATAAGCTATTTCAGGTTGGTAGCCGGCTTCTACCAGTGTATCAAATCCAGCCTTGATCAACTCAGTTACACCGCCACAAAGCACTGCCTGTTCTCCGAACAAGTCTGTCTCTGTCTCTTCCTTAAAAGTCGTTTCTATGACTCCAGCTCTAGTACCTCCGATAGCCTTGGCATATGCCAGAGCAACATCTTGTACTTTGCCTGTGAAGTCCTGATATAGTGCGAATAGGCAAGGTACACCAGCACCTTTTTCAAATTCTCTTCTAACCAGATGGCCCGGTCCTTTGGGTGCGACCATAAATACGTCCACATTGGAAGGTGGTACAATCTGACTGAAAACAATATTGAATCCGTGTGCAAAGGCCAAAGCATCACCATCTTCAAGATGAGGTGCTATATACTTAGTGTAGATTTCTTTTTGCTTTTCGTCGGGTAGAAGTATCATAACAACCTGTGCTGCTTTTGCAGCTTCTTCTACGGTCATCACAGTGAGCCCTTGTGCCTCTGCTTTAGCCCATGATTTACTGCCATCGTAAAGCCCTACAACAACATCAACACCATTTTCTTTCATATTCAAGGCATGCGCATGGCCCTGACTGCCATAACCTATCACCGCGACTTTCTTGCCTTTCAGTACATTTAAATCTGCATCATCATTGTAATACATCCTGCTCATTTGTTATCCTCCATATATTGTACTTAATTATTAGTACATTGTATTTTGTATACATTATATAATCCGACTGTTTATTAGTCAACAAAAACTCGATTTTTATTGCACTTCTGCTATATCAAACACGTCAACAAGTCTTTTGACATGTAGCACTGCCCGATCGAACCCAGGATTTGTGAGGTCATCAACCGATACAGTCAGTTCAATCGCACCTTCAACTTGTTTCATTGACATTTCTGTCACATTGAAATTCTTCCTACGCAGAGTTGCCAAGACCCTTATTACTGAATCCATTCCACTTGACACCTTGAAACATACTGTTCTACTCATTTTGTTCCTCCCTAGAATTTTCTATTGTTCTGTAATAAAAAAACCTCTCATCTCTATACACATAAACTGATGTGTATAGGGACGAAAGGTCTTTCGCGGTACCACCCTATTTGTAGTTATAAAACTACCTCTTATCAAGTCAAAAGACCATACGGACTTTGAACCCTATCCCTGTAACGTAGGCATACGTCCTCATCTACTAGCAATAGCTTTCGATTCGGCAGCTCAAGAGTGATCATAACATCCATGTTTCACCGGTTTTCACCAAACACCAGCTCTCTGTATCCACATATAAGACGTTTTTGTCTCTGTCGCAGCTTTTGTACTTGAATAGAATTATAACCATTTAATAAAACGATGTCAATAGATTTTTGAAAATTAATCTTGACATTTCGTACACTTGCCCTTAAAATATGTACAATATCAACAAAATTCATTGACGGAGACAGTTGCTTTGATGACAT
>JAHRFV010000248.1 GCA_019084435.1 Dethiosulfatibacter sp. | reverse complement strand
GTAAGCGTAAATTCTAGTGCACCTATTCCTATATAAATTATCATGATAAAATCATCTCAAAAATATCTATTGAGGTGATTTTTTATGGCTAGAAATGCAAATCCAGAATATTGGCAACAAGTTCTGTCAGATCAAAGTGCAAGTGGATTAACACAAATCGAGTGGTGTAATCAAAAAAACGTCAACATTCATAACTTCCGCTACTGGAAAGGACGATTAACGGCTGCACCCATCACTGAAAATGAATCAAACGATACGAAATGGGCATTAATCACAAAACCCAAGACCAATGACACTCAAGATCAAGATGAATCTATGATTCGTATTCGAATTGGGAAAGCTAGTGTCGATGTAGCTGCTGATGTGGATCTTGATGCACTTGCTAGAGTCATCTCTATATTGATGCAACATGTTCAGTAGCAATCGCATCCATCAGGTTTATCTTGCACTTGGACCAACGGATCTAAGAAAGTCTATAGATGGCCTTTCGATACTCGTCCAGGAAAAATTCAAACTTGATCCATTCTCAAGAAATCTCTATGTGTTTTGCAACCGACGTAGAGATAAGATTAAAATTCTGGAATGGGATACCAGTGGTTTTTGGCTTCACTACAAACGCCTTGAAAAAGACAAGTTCAGGTGGCCTGAAGACATCAGTGGAACCCACATCCCTATCGATGAACGCTCTTTCAGATGGCTTTTAGATGGACTTTCCATCAAAGAAAGAGCTGCCCATAAACCGGTTAAAGAACGTCAAATCATATAGCTGAAAAGTCTGTAATTCTTTGTAATATTAATGAATTTAGGCTTTTTTTGGTAACTCAAAAATGGTATAATAATGCTATGAAAAACATTAAAAACACTAGCTTAAATGCTACTGAAAACACAAACGAAATTGAACATAAAATTGAACAACTCATTCAAGAAAATGAAGAACTTAAAGCAAGAGTCCGATTTTTTGAGGAACACTTTAAACTAACTCAATCTAGAATGTTTGAACCATCAAGCGAAAAAATTTCAAGTGATCAAATCAGCTTTTTTAATGAAGCGGAAAAAGAGTCTGCTAAAGACAGTGCTGAACCAGACCTTGAAGAAATCACTTACAAACGCAAGAAAGCGACAACAAAGTCTCGAAAATCCTACAAGGAGTTAGAAGAGGAAGAAGTCCTCTATACTCTTCCCGCTCATGAACAAAACTGTCCATGTTGTGACAATGCGCTTCATGAGATGAAAGTGATTGTTCGAAAAGAACTCAAAATCATACCGCCTACCGCAAAGGTCGTGCTTCACAAACGCCAGGTATATGCCTGCCGGCACTGTGATTCCTATCATAACGAAGGATCTGCAGGGTCGATAGTTGTTGCACCAATGCCCAATCCCGTTCTGCCAGGTTCAATGGTTAGCCCCTCTTTACTGTCTACGATAATGGATATGAAGTATAACAAAATGATGCCGCTGTATAGGCAAGAACAGTCATTTATCGATTATGGCATCGACATCAGCAGACAGAACATGGCTTCATGGGTGATCAAGGGAGCTGAAAAATGGTTGACGCCTTTGTTTCATAGAATGCATCACTACCTTCTCAAAGAAAGTATCATACATGCCGATGAAACTGTTTTGAACTGTCTGGATGAAAAGGACAACAAGAACAATTACATGTGGCTTTACGCAACCGGTGAATACTCGATGCGAAGGATATTCCTTTATGATTATCAGAAATCACGGGCAAACAGACATCCGTCAGTTTTTCTAAAAGGTTTTGCTGGATACCTTCAAACGGATGGCTATACTGGTTATAACAAGGTTGAAAAGGTCACAAGATTGGGTTGCCTTGCACATGCCAGACGCTACTACACCGATGCTTTAAAGGCACTCCCGAAAGAAGCACAGCTTAGCAAATCCAAGGCGAATGAAGCCCTTAGATTCTTTACGAAAATCTACAGATTCGAAGCATCCTACAAGGGATTATCTTCAGATGAAAGATACCACAAAAGAATCGAGGAAGTGAAACCGATTCTAGAAGATTATCGTCAGTGGTTGGATGAGGAAGTTAAAAAAACACTTCCCAAAAGCAAGTTAGGCGAAGCAATCAAGTATTCCCTCAATCAGTGGGAGACATTAATCATTTTCCTCGAGGATGGCAGGCTCAGCTGCGACAATAATTTGGCCGAGAGAGCCATAAAGCCATTTGTTCTGGGACGCAAGAACTTTCTCTTTGCCAAGTCGCCAAAAGGTGCCACCGCAAGCGGAATTTGTTATAGCATTATAGAAACAGCCAAAGCCAATGGATTAATACCCTATCAATATCTGAATTATCTATTTGAAATGCTTCCTAACATAGATTTAGACAATCATGTTGATTTGGATGCTTGTTTACCGTGGTCAGAAACCTTACCCGAAATCGTAAAACGAAAAATCGTAGATACAAAAGGTGAAAATCAATCAGTAATCGCTTCTTAAAGAGGCGATTTTTTTTGATGTTGTCAAGGTGCTCTAGAATTTACGCTTAC
>JAHRFV010000150.1 GCA_019084435.1 Dethiosulfatibacter sp. | reverse complement strand
CTTTCAGAGTAAATTTTGGGTTCAGAAGCTTAAATTATATCTCAAAAAAGGGGGTCATTGTTATTTTTGTTAAAAAAAGAGTGAAACCCTTGAAAATAAAAGGATTTAAAATAAAAAACGAGTGTCTTAGTTGACACTACGGAAAAAATATCGGGGGTTTGACTATGGAGAAAAAACAGTTAGTATCAAAGTTTGTGAAAGCGGTAAAGAAGAATCTGACCTTTAACGCTTTCGTTTTTTTAATCTGGCTTGTATTGGGATGGCTTAGGTCCTATGGTATAACAAGTCTTATTTTATTTCCCTTCAATTTCATCACCGGGGCATTGATAGGAGTGGACGGAGGAAGTTTTTTTGAAGGTGTTTTGGGTAAGACGCTGATGCTCCTCTTGCTGAACAGCCTGATCAGGCCTTTAATATTCAGCACTGGCAATAAAAAGGAAAAATCGAAAAAGGCTTTCGCTGAATTAAAATCCAAGTCTTTGCTTAAGATACCCCAGTATATGAATATTAAACAGCTTGTTAAAGTGGATGCTGTCAAAAGAGGCTTCAATCTAATAGGGTTTGGCACCACGTTTTTGGTTTATCCAATCATAACAGGAGATGGAAGCTTGCAGAATTCCGGTGTCTGTTTATTGGCTGCCATAGCGCTTTTCAAGCAGCTAAAAAGTATCAGGGGCTTTATTGTGGTTTTTGTCAATGATGCGTTGAGGAAATTCGGCAAAAATCAGATTAATAAGGACTCTGTAAACAGGCTTGTCAGTGGGAATGCATTGGGGTTTGCCTGTACGGTCGTCTTCGCATTGCTAGGCATAAGCGTAGGTTACGCACCGTTTATCGGATTCGTGATACTCTTGTTTGGAGCAGGAAGCATTATGATGAAGAAAAATGACAAAATGATTCGGAGAACCGCGTCATTTTTAGTAGTGCTCATATTGGTGTCCTCCAATGTCATTTTGGCTTTTGCGTCTTTGATCTATGACGCTAACGTAAACTCAAATGAAGACTTTGAGGAAATCTCTGATAGTAAACGCTTAATCGAAGTATTGTTGGATGGAGAGTCAAGTAGACACGTGCTTACAGGAGAAGGACTAAATGACGACGGGACTTTGACACTGGACGGCGATACGGAAAAAAGCTTCAGTATTGTGCTTAGGAGTGATTACGATGAGTATGATCCATTGTATTTCAGCTTCAGCCCTATGATTGGAGGAAGTTATAATACTGTAGGGTATGGAGAATTTGAAATCAACGGGCAGCCTTATTATATTGATGAAACGATTGACGAAGAACTGGCAATCCAAAATATGATGTTGAATAAAAAAAACAATCTTGGGACTTTCTTGTTCCAAGGCGCGTATATCATCAAGCCCGTCATTTCTCAAGAAATAATCGATGAGGCCATCGCAACCAACAACTTTGATCGTTTTAATGCCCTTTCTGAAGAATGGGAAAGACTGGATGTTTCAGCTGAAGGCGAAGTCATAGATATCTTTTATAATTATTTTGTTAATGAGAACCAGATATATTTAGGGTTTGATTTGGTCAATGAAAAAGGCGAACTGTCGTTTTTTATCAATGGTGACGAAATAGCTATGCCACTTATCCCGAGTTTTGATAGATATAATCAGTATACAGATGAAGGCATCGAAATGGCTGTTATGGTGAAAATCCTGAATGGATACTTTGAAAAAACTGGCAGCCTGGCAGGACCGATTGAGGTGACGACGGTAGCATTGCTCTCCTTTGCCTTGTCCACCACAGTAAGTGGTGTGATTAGCGGAGTCGGCAGCGCACCCTCCGGTTTTTCAGGAATGGAGGATGAATCGATTAATGATCCGGACGAGGAGATAGAGGAGACAGAGGAGACAGAGGAGGCAGATGAGGCTGAAGAGAGTGAGGAAAGATATTTCCTGGTGATCAACAACGATGAGCTGATGCCGCCGCTTTGCAACGGTGAAAAGGCATCGGTTGTGATTCCTGTAAATGTTGAGGAAGGGGAAGGATTGCATTGGCGTTATAGCGTGGTGCCCTATCCTGTCAGGCCGGATATTTTCATACCAACCATTATCAACCATGGACAAGACAGCACCGCTCAGCTGTCTATATTCTTGACAGGTAAGAGATTAAACAGTAACAACATTACGATAATACTCCATGTCAGTGCGATTGCAAAAGAAAATGGCAAGATACTTGGGAAAGCCAAAAAAACCGTTCAGGCGACTCTATATAATTTGGGGCTGAATGTGGAGCTGAAGGACCCATCTAAAGGATATGTAAAAGACAATATGATTGTAACCGAAGTAACGAACAGCAAGGTCAAAGGAATCGCTGAGATCAAGAAACTGAAAGACGATGAGTATCATCTTGACGGAGAAGTTGTTCGCAAGAAATAACAAATAAAAAACAAAAGGGACGGTTCCTTTTGTTTTTTGTTTGTAGCGTTTTATATATTTTAGATTAAACAATAGCTAAAGTTAGATAAGCAACTACTGTAATGGTAAAGTTGGTGTATCCGTGAAGAAAAATCGGCACAAGCAAGCCCTTAGTACGCTCATAAGCATATGCAAACAACAAGCCGGTGAAAAACGTTAAGCCCAGTTGGATAGGATCATATCCTTTGATTGAAAAAGGAAACAATTCCACTTGAATATGGGATAGAACAAACAATGGAACAGATAGCAATGCAGCATGAGATATTGACCATGATCCAAGTCTAAATCTATTACTCCAATATATTGCTATTAGTTGAATGATAAAAGCACGGTTTAAAACCTCTTCTGCTAATGCATCAAGCAAAAGAACATCACGACCGACCTTCGCCAAAACCCAACCTGTTTCTAGCGGATACAGATTTGACAGGTAATCGATGAAGCCATCCACGAAAATCGTCGTGAATAAGAAAAAAACAATCGTTAGAATAGGCCACATGATAACAACTGATTTGAAAAGCTTCAATTGATTGACAATGTCGTCAAAGCTAAAACCCATGTTTATATCAAACCGATTGAATATCAAAGCAAACAAAATAGTCGTTATAATAAACTGAGCCAATCTATGAATGAATGTGAGGATAAAAAATCCTGCTGCTCCTCCATCTGAAAAACTTTTCGCATATAAATCGGAAATTGCTTTTGCAAAACCATAGGGTATTATGAAAGTGATGATTAAAGCTAGAATCAGTATCAGTATTCTCTTCATTTCCGTAACCGCCGTTCTCCCCTAAATTTTATTTTTTGTCTTGTAAAATATCCTTGTGCTTTACAATCAGTTCATATCTCGACTTCACGCCTGATTTGGCATAAATATTTCTAATATGAGTCTTTAAAGTGTTTTTGCTGATAGAAAGTCTATTTTGAATTTCATCATTTGTCATTTTGGTCATAAGCAGTTTAAAGACTTGTTTCTCTCTTGGCGTTAAATTGTCAGGGGCTTTTTGGCGTTTGTCATGATGCTTGCTTTTAACGTCTTTTAAAATATTAATATGTTTCATGGATAGGGCGGGAAATATACTGATCAGCATCATAATCCCGACTATTAAGGGTATACTATAAGACTTGATAGGTCCAACGCTTTTAGTGAATATGTCATTCGCTAGCAATCCAATTATAATAAAGAAAATATTCATTCCCAGGCCAAAGCCAAAACACCTTACAGGATTGTATCCAAATGTAATCGAGGCATAAGCGATGCCTACCCAAATAAAAAGGTCTATTAAAGCATAGCTTAATTCAAGGCCGATATTGATCAAATATAAAGACGCCAATATTGGAGATAAAAAATAAAATATACCAAGAAATATGATTCCGAGAAGAACAATATTTTCCGGTTTTTTGAATCGGTCCAAATACATGCCGGCCAACATAGCGGCTAAGCCATAGGTAAGCGATGCAAGCAGATACATATAAGGGGCATCTGTCCTTGCAGAAGGGAATATGTAATTTAACAATACAGTTGAGAAAATATAAAAAGAAAAAAGTATCAGAATAAAAGGAAGCCAGAATCTAAGTACACAGAATTTAAGCTCTAAGTTCTCATTAGACGGTTCAATGACCAGGTTTTCACCATCAAATTCAGACTCTGAGAACAAGGATGAAAGGGCTAAGAAACCATAAGCTATATAAATAGACAGTGCGTTATCTCCTAAAGCCCAGAGCATGGAATAAAGAAAGCTTGCTAGAAGCATCATCATACCCATATGAGAACCGATTTCATCCTTTTTTAATAGGACAAGCTTGGATGACCATCTGATCATATAAATAGAAGTGCTAATACCCAATAAAAAACATGAAGCAGTATTTATAGAGGATAAGAACATAAAAACCAGAGCGGTTAATACAATTGTAGGTATTTTTATTTTAGGAAGCCTTTCAGAGGCTTTGAAGGCATGACCAAAAAAACCTATAGATAAACCGGATAGAAACAAAAGGTTCCAGTTGAAAAACTCAGACTCATCATATAGAAACGATTCCTGCAAATGGCCAAATAATGGATATGACCATAGCCAAGCGATGAAAAAAGCCATCGGCAGTATGTATTTCCAATTGTACTGTCTTTTTTTGATCAACATCTAAACCACCATTTACAATTTAATTATACCACTGAAAACGCGTCATGTATAAACAAAAATCATCTTTCCCACCCTTAGGGGTGATGTGGAGATCATCATCATATACTAAAATTAAATAAGGGATGCATGAAAGTATTAAATGGCAACACTTTTGATTTTAAGAGGAGGTTTTAAGGGTGGTATTTAAAAAAGGATTAAGCTTAATCATCATAACGGCGCTATTGTTTACGGGTTTTTTAGGACCATTGGCGTTAGAAACAGAAGCGGTTGATATGGGCTGGCAGTTAGTGGGGTCGGCGGGGTTTACCACAGGCTATGCTTGGGAAACATGCTTGCAACTAGACAATAATGGTATTCCGTATATTGTTTTTCAGGATAGAGACAATGAAGATAAAGCGACAGTTATGAAATACAACGGCGACACTTGGGAAATAGTGGGATCGGCAGGATTTTCCGATGGTCAGGCACAGAATCCTACTATTGCTTTTGATAGTACAAACACACTTTTTGCGGCTTATAGGGATGGTGGGAATAGTTACGGTGCAACAGTCAAAAAATTTAATGGAAGTAATTGGGTGAATGTAGGAACACCAGGATTTTCAGAGGCATCTATTGATTATATCAAAATAGCCTTTAACAATTATATTGATACTCCTCATGTGGTTTACCAAGACTGGGGCGCTGCAAACGGTAAAGCAACGGTCATGCAGTATAGTTCCAGTACTGAAGATTGGGTAGCGTTAGGGGAAATTTCAGTCGGCGTTTCTGATAGTGTTGCCACATTCACTGATATAGTGATTGATGAAAACAACTATGTGTATATAGCGTACAAAGATGGAAACACTTCTTTAACGGAGTCCAATCAGGGAGCAGTTACAGTTAGAAAGTATGATTTCAGTTCGTGGACAGATGTTGGTACACCTGCGTTTTCTGATGGCATAGTTAATTATGTGGATTTGGAGATGTATGACGGTGTTCCTTATGTGGCTTTTCAGGATAAAGAAAACGGCTGGGAGATCACAGTAATGAAATTCAATGGCAGTGAATGGGAAGTAGTTGGAATCAAGGGATTTACAGATGATGGAGATGCACTATTATACGCAGAAGAAGTATCTCTGAGGTTTGACAATTACGGCAATCCTTACGTTGCGACACTTCAAGATATATACGATTATAATGATAGTTTTGTTGTTTATAAATACATAAACTCGGAATGGATGGAAATAGGATCTTATCCAACAACAACAGACTACACTTATTCAATATCTTTAGATATTGACAGCGAAAATGTGCTTTATGTAGGATTTAGAGATGGGGAAAATGCGGATAAGGCAACAGTCATGAAATACGTGCAACCTGAAGTGCCGGCAGATGAAACAATTGACATATCTGACATACAGGGTATAGCACCTGTGATTGGCGAATCGCCATCTTCAACGATAGAAACATCGCAGTACACAGGGAGTATCGACTGGTCACCAGAAGACAGCGCTTTTGATTACGAAACAATCTATACCGCTACAATTACCCTGACACCCAAAGCTGGATATACACTTGATGGTGTGGTAGAGGATTTCTTCAATGTATATGGTGCGACATCAACGGCAAACGATGCGGATTCGGGTATCATCACAGCGGTATTTCCTATTACAGATGCGAACTGGCAGATGGTAGGTGACAGCTTTACTGATATTTACACAGAGGGTCTAGAAGTAGAGGATGACTTCTATATCAATGCCATTGACGTTTCAATCGATAGTCAAGGAACTCCATATGTTGCGATGATCTATAAAATAAATTATGGTGGCGTGGAAAGCCAATGGAAATCAGCTGTCAAAAAATATGAAACGAATCAATGGATAGATTTAAACAGCAGTGAGATATCAGACGCAAGTACGCAATATATAAATATAGAAATGAACAATAACAACATGCCTGTCATTGCCTTTTATGAACATGATTATATCATGGAAACCGCATGTATTAGAATTAAAGAGTGGGATGGCTCGACATGGCAAACCATAGGGGATACTTCCAGAACAGGGAGTCACAGTCCTGGAGTATTTGATTTCAAACTCTATGGAGGAGTTCCTTACTTAGCATACGGCGATTGGGATGGAGATCCTTATGGGAGCGCAGCTGTCATTAAATACGAAAATGACGAGTGGATGAAAATTGGTGAGAACTTATCGGATGGGGCAGCGTGGGCATTAAACTTAGCTTTAGACAGCAATGGGTATCCATACATTAGTTATGTTAAACAAGGTACGCCATATCATCACATAGTTCAAAGCTACAACGGCCAAAGCTGGGAGACAATGAAGAATTATACCGATAAAGATGTTTCTACAGCTTACTATAGTGACATCATATTAGATAGCACAAATACAGCATATTTGGCATATAAGGATACCAACAACAACAATGAGGCTTCTGTTGTGAAATGGCATAACGATAGTTGGGAGCTTGTTGGCTTACCGGGTTTTACAGATGATGGAAATGAGAATAGCGTAAGCTCATTGGAGATAAAGCTGGATAGTGATGATAAGCCAATACTATCAGTATCACATAACACATATCAAACAGGACAGAAAGCGGATTATGCCTATAAATACAAGTCAAATCAATGGATAGCCTTAAGAAGCGATTACTTTTCAACCTATTTATATAATATTGGCCTCGATACTTATCAGAATAACGCGTATTTAGCGTATGCGATTTATGACAGCGGCATATGGCATGGATACCTGTTGGAATACATACCAACAGAAGGTAGTATCACCCCGCCTCCAACGCCTAGACCTACACCAAGCATACCTGCATTGGTGATTGAAACAAAGGTGCTTCCTGATGGGCATGAAGGAGAGGAATATGAGCTCCAATTAGAAGCGGCGGGTGGTAGAAAGCCTTACTCCTGGACTGCTTCAGGTCTGCCTGAAGGACTCGAAATCAATGTTGAAGGTAAAATATATGGAATACCGCAATCAGCTGGTGACTTTATGATTAAACTCGAGCTTTTGGACAATAGAAATTACTACAGAAGCAGTGTCTTGGAACTCTATATTGAAGAAAAGGAAGAGGAAATCGAAGAACCTGAATTTACCGATATTACTGGACACTGGCTTATAGATTTCCTTAGAAGAGTTTTTTATAGAGGTATTATTGTCGGCTATCCGGACAGAACCTTCAGACCTGACAGTATCGTCACTAGAGGAGAATTCGCCGCTATGATTATCAGAACATTCAAACTGGATCCTATAGCAGGCACATTGTTCACGGATACGTCGGGTTATTGGGGTGAATCCAATATCAATGGCGCGGTGGGAAGAGGAATAATCACCGGATATACAGACAACTCTTTCAGACCCAATGTGCCCATTACCAGAGAAGAAATGGCGGTGATGCTATCAAGGGCATTGAATATTGAGGAAGATATAATAGAAGATTATTTTGATGACATTGGTACGGCTTCACCTTGGGCTCGATTAAGTATCAGAAGACTTGGCAATCTAAAAATACTGACAGGATTTCCAGATGGAACATTCAGACCCAAGAACACGCTGACCAGGGCAGAAGCCGTGAAAGTAATTTATGAAATAATCTCTAACGAATAAAATAGATAAACAAACAAAAAACAAAAGGAACCGTCCCTTTTGTTTTTTGTTGTTGATTGATTTATTGACATTTATCCTATGAAAGCATCTCACTCATTTGCTTTGTCTTATACTTTTTGATTTCTTCTATAAGCTTGGGAACTATAACTTTCACATCACCAACGATGCCTATATCTGATACATCAAAAATACTGGCGGTATCATTTTTATTGATGGCAATTGTAAATTCAGAATCTTCCATACCTGCAATATGTTGAATAGCGCCGGAAATTCCACAAGCCATATATAACTCAGGTCTTACCGTCTTGCCGGTCTGACCGACTTGTCTATCTTTTTCAATCCATCCGGCATCAACATTAGCTCTGGATGAAGAAACTTCTCCACCAATCAAAGCAGCTAATTCTCTCAATGTATTGAATGCTTCAGGAGTGCCGATTCCACGGCCACCGGAGATTAGGCATTTTGACTCTGTAATATCAGTACTCTTGTTGCTCATCTTGACGATATCTCTTATAACAACATTCATATCTTCCGGACTAAAATCAACTTTGAATTCCTTTACTGTTCCTGTTTTCGTTTCATCCTTGTCCAGCCTTCTCATAACACCAGGTCTGACCGTAGCCATCTGAGGTCTGTATTCCTTGCATAGAATGGTTGCCATTATGTTTCCACCAAATGCCGGTCTAGTCATCCTTAGCAGTTTGGTTTCTGGATCGATATCTAGTTTTGTGCAATCAGCGGTCAGTCCGGTGTCTATTCTAGAAGCTATTCTTGGAGCCAAATCTCTACCAATGGAAGTGGCACCAATAAGTACGATTTCTGGATCGTATTCTTTTATGACCAATGACAAAGCTTTTGTGTAAGGTTCTGTCACATATTCTTCTAATATTGGATCTTCTATGTATATTACTTCATCAGCTCCTACTGAAATCAATGAATGGGCTTTATCCTTTATTTTGCTGCCTAGTAAAACGGCAACTACCTTTTGTTCCAAGTCTTTAGCAAGCTTGGTAGCTTCTCCGATTAATTCTATGCCTACCTTTGAAATATTACTGTCTCTTTGCTCAACTATAACAAAAATATCTTTACTCATTATCCACATTCTCCCTTATCTATATTATGTTTCTTTCTATTAGCTTGTCCATTATTATCTGAACCGCTTCGTCAGGACTGCTTTCTGCATAAAGTGTCCCTTTTCCTTTAGCCTGTTTTGCAAAGGACTTATATACATTTGTAGGAGATCCTTTTAATCCAATATGTTCAATGCTTAAAAGATCTTTCAAATCTTCATAACTTAAAACCTTGATATCTTTTTCGTAGGCTTCAACTATCCCTCTGACACTCATATATCTTGGTGAGGCAAGCTCAGTAAGAGCAGTTAGTAAGCATGGTGTATTGACTTCGATAATATGGTATCTGTCTTCAAACTGTCTTCTTGCAATGACTTTTCCATTTTCAATCTCGACATTTTCGACATAAGAAACTTGAGGTATTTTCAAGTTTTCAGCGATTTGCGGACCTACTTGAGCAGTATCGCCATCGATTGCTTGACGTCCGGTTATGATCAGGTCATAATCCATCTTCTTTAAAGCTGCTGCAATTATTTTGGCTGTCGCCCAAGTATCTGAGCCTCCAAATTCTTTACCGGATATCAATATCGCTTCATCACAACCCATAGCCAAAGCTTCTCTTAAAGCCACATCCGCTTGTGGTGGTCCCATGCATAGGACGGTTACTTTTCCACCGTTTTTTTCTCTTAGCATTAATGCTGCTTCTATTCCTGATTTATCATCATGATTGATTATACTTGGAACGCCTTCTCTGATTAATGTATTGGTTACTGGATCAAGTCTAACCTCGTTTGTGTCCGGCACTTGTTTTATACATACAACAATATTCATTATCTCTTCTCCTTTAACTCAATTTAATTGATTTTCATAGAACCCGAAATAACCATTTTCATAGCTTCCGATGTTCCTTCATATATCTCAGTAATCTTAGCATCTCTCATCATTCGCTCTACAGGGTATTCTCTGGAGTAGCCGTATCCACCCATTAGCTGGACACAAGCTCGCGTGACGTCATTTGACATCTCAGAAGCGAACAGCTTTGCCATAGCTGCCATAGGACCAAAATTCTCTTTGTTATCCTTGGCAACTGCAGCCCTCCATGTCATTAATCTGGCTGCGTCAACGACTGTTTGGAGTTCAGCTATTTTAAATTGAGTGTTCTGGAATTGGGAAATTCTCTTGCCAAATTGTTTTCTTTCCTTGATGTACTTAATGGTTTCGTTGATTGCTCCTTGAGCGATTCCTACAGCTTGAGCAGCGATACCGATTCTTCCAGCGTCGAGAGCTTTCATGGCAATCTTGAAACCGTCGCCTTCTTTTCCAATACGGTTTTCAACAGGTATTCTGACATCGACATAAGCAACTTCACAGTTGGATGCTGCTCTAATGCCCATTCTGTGGATATTTTTACCGACAACAAGACCTTCCGTGTCTTTATCTATTATAAAAGCGGATATGCCCTTTGTTCCTTTTGACTTATCGGTCATGGCAAAGACTATGAAAGTATCTGCAATCCCAGCGTTGGTGGTAAATATCTTTGATCCATTGATAATGTATTCATCCCCTTGAAGAACAGCCTTTGTTTGTTGTCCTGAGGCATCTGTTCCGGCATTGGGTTCTGTTAATCCAAAGCACCCAACCTTTGATCCATCGACCATTGGTCTTAGCCATTTTTCCTTTTGCTCTTCAGTGCCAAAATCATTTACGCATGAACAAGCCAGGGAAGTATGAACAGAAATGGTAATTCCTGTACTGGCATCAACCTTGGATATTTCTTCCATACATAATGCGTAACCAAGATAGTTGCTGCCTGCGCCGCCATACTTTCTTGAATATGGTATCCCCATAAGCCCATATTTTTGCAGCTTTTTTACAAGATCCAAATTAAATTCTTCGGTTTCGTCCATTTCTTCTGCAATCGGTCTAACCTCATTTTCTGCAAATCTGGTGTAAAGTTCTTTTTGTAATAACTGTTCTTTGTTTAGTTTAAAATCCACCTTTTGTTTCCTCCTATTGATAAGTTTGTTAATTAATTATTTAACAATAGGGTACAGTAAACTACGCATTATTACAAGTACGCACTTTAAAGTACTGTAGTATCTAAAAATATACTAAAGTCCAATGTCATAGTGTATTGATATGAGCTTTATTTGAAGAGGTAACGGTCAGCACACCCTGTCTTTTTTGGATGAGGTTTGCTTTGTAAGTGTACAATACATATGTGACAAAAAAGAATAAAAAATGAAAGGGACTCTGTTATAATGTTAATCACGACAAAAACAAACATAACGGAGGAAACCCCTTTCATGAAGTCTATTGTAACAGAAGAAATGCGTTTTAG